>JBILCS010000035.1:0-17621 GCA_044353005.1 Sediminibacterium sp.
ATTAACGTATTTTTGCAGCCCAAATGGAGGGCGTAGCTCAGTAGGTTAGAGCGACAGTTTGTGGCACTGTAGGCCGTGGGTTCGAGACCCATCGTTCTCCCATTGAAAACCTGTCCCGATTTTTGGGATGGGTTTTTTAGTTTAAATGCTTAATATGACATTTTTTTTGATTCCAATTTTAGTAGGCGCTTTTGGCTGGTGCTTGTTATGGGCCTTGGCAATTCTGCCATTTAAATGGCCCTATTTAGCAAATAAATGGATAGGTCAAATCGATTTAGCCGAGCTCATACCTCAATTGACTAAAAACGACCCTTTTGACAATCTAAAACCCGTGATCAATGAAAAATTAGACGACTTTTTTAGACATAAACTAAGTTCCAAGCTACCCATGATCTCTATGTTTATTGGAGATAAGACCATTGAGGAATTAAAGGAGGTATTCATGGAGGAATTGGCGCTACTCTTTCCCTTATTGATATCCAAGTTCAGTGTCCATTTGAATAAGGACTTACATACACAATGGGAGCAAAAATTAAGCAAAATAGTACAGCAGAAAATCATCCAAGCAAGTAGGCCATTTAGATGGGTCGCATTTGCATTAGGAGCAATTTGGGGAGCGGTGATTGCATTAATTCTTCCTCTTATTTAACCGCTTATACTTTACAGGTACCTTTCTTTAAACATTAGCACGAATTTTGTGTTATTGCTTAAACAGAAAGCAACCCTCATGGTCTAAAGACCACAAATACATTTATGAAACAACTTACTATACTTTTTAGTGCCTTATTAATTCAAATGACCTCATTTGCTCAAATTCCAACTGGTCGCCCTGCAGCTGCAGGTGGCAGCATGAATATGGGTCACTTTTACGGAAAAGTGGTAGATGCCAATAAGAAAGGTATCGCCGGGGCAACCTTACAGTTAAAAGGAAGCAAATTCGATCCTGCCACCAAAAAAGCTAGCGAAGTGACTTTGGCTACTATGATCACTGCTAATAATGGTGATTTTAGTTTTGATCAATTATCTATCATGGGTAATTTTAAATTAATCATCACTGGTATTGGGTATAAGAAATATGAAAAGCAAATTAGCTTCAACATGAAGCCAGGTGGTAATCCTCAAGACATGATGGCTTTAGTAGATAAAGATTTAGGAAATATTAGATTAGAGGAAGATCCAAATCAATTGCAAAGCGTGACTGTAACAAGTTCTGCAAAGCCACAATTTGAAATGGGCATTGATAGAAAAATTTTCAATGTAGACAAGAACTTAGCAAGTACAGGTCAAACTGCAGTGGAAGTGATGAAGAATATACCGAACTTAAATGTAGACATTGATGGCAATGTTACTCTAAGAAACGCTACACCTACTTTATTAATTGACAATCGTCCAACCACATTGACTTTAGATCAGATTCCTTCTGATATCATTGACAGAGTTGAAATCATTACCAACCCTTCTGCTAAATTTGACGCATCAGGTGGTAATGCTGGTATTTTAAACATCGTTTTAAAGAAGAATAAAAAGAATGGTTATAATGGAGGTTTAAGAGGCGGTGTGGATATGCGTGGTAAAATCAATGCAGGTGGCGACATCAATTTAAGAAGCAGTAAAATTAACTTTTCGGCAAGTGCGAATCTTAGAAATAGTAAATCAATCAGTACGATTGATAATGTGAGAGATATCTTATTAACCCCTATTCCAACAAGCATTAGTACTTATACCGATAATATTGGTTTAAGCGAATTCGCTTTTTATAGAGCAGGCTTTGATTATTTGATTGACAACCGCAATACCTTCTCCATTTTTGGAAATATTGTGAAAGGTGATTTTGGAAATACCTCTACTCAGGAAATTGACTCCATCTTTAATGGTGTTAATAGACAAAATGATATAAAATTGGATAACAACTCAATTTTTTCATTCTTAAATAAAGGTACACAGGCAAGTTTCAAGCACTTGTTTGCAGAAACTGGACATGAATTGAGTGCAGACTTTAATTACAACGAAAGTAATAGCGATAATAATTCACTTATAAAGTCTAGTATTTTAAATCAAAGAACAATCGGGGCTGGAACAAATAAAAATTATACTTCGAATATTGATTACGAGCGTGTATTTAAAAATAATGTGAAATTCGAGGCTGGTGTAAGAATGAACAATAGAGATGAATTCAACGATAGAGATCAGTTTAGAATTATTGATGGAAAAGAAGTACTCATTCCTAGTATCAGTAATCAATTAAAGTTTAATGAAAGCGTTTTAGCAGCCTACACCAATTTTGGCGGAAAAAAAGATAATTTAAGTTATCAGGTTGGACTTAGGGTTGAAAATAGAGAATACATTGTGAACGTGTTGAATAAACAAGGACAGGATTCATTAGAATCAATCATTAAGCTACCTATTTCATTATTCCCAAGTGCCTTTATTAGCTACAAATTGAATGACAAAAATGATGTGCAGTTTAATTACTCTAAAAGAATCAATGCACCCAATCCATTTCAATTACAACCTTTCCCAGACTATTCAGACCCTTTGAATATTGCAGTTGGTAATCCAAACTTAAAGCCACAATTCACGCATTCGTTTGAAATGGCATACAATAATGTGTATAAAAAAGGTTCTAATTTGTTAGCCACTGTTTATTATAAATTCAGCACAGACTTAATCACAAATTACATTTATAAAGACATCAATCCGATTACAAATGATAGCGCATTTTATAGTTCATTTATCAATGCGAATACTTCAAAAGTATATGGATTGGAATTAAGTAATAAAACCACTCTTACAAAATGGTGGGATATTAATCTAAGTTTTAACTTATTTAGATCAGAAATTGAAGCAACCATTCCTGGTCAAGATGTGAACAACAACATAACCAGCTGGTTTAGTAAGATGAATAACAACTTCAAACTTATAAAAGGCTTATCGCTTCAATTCAGTGGTCAATACCAAGCCAAGACAATCCTACCTCCAGGTGGTAACTCTGGCGGTGGTGGCGGAAGAGGCGGCGGTGGATTCGGCGGCGGTGGTGGCGGATTTGGTGGGCCACAGTCTACTGCGCAAGGATACAATTTACCGAACTATGAATTTGACTTAGCGATTAGAAAAGATTGGACTTTAAAAGGTGGTAAAACTGCATCATTGACTTTAAGTGCAAGTGACGTCTTTAGAACTAGAGTAATTCAGACTTATTCAGAAAGTTTATACTTTACTCAAAATGTAATCAGAACAAGAGACCAACAATTCTTTAGATTGAACTTCTCTTACCGATTTGGTAAATTCGATGTGAATTTATTAAGAAGAAAAAGTACAAAGATGCAAGAAGGAAGTGGTGGAATGGATCAAATGCAACAATAAGATAAATAATATTTATTTAGAAGTTTTACCTTCTAACATAGGAACAAAAGAGAATGCCTCAAAGGATTCTCTTTTTTCTTTTCCATCCTTTTTCTTTGTTAAACGCATCATCCTTTGTTCGGCGCCTTCCTCGTCCAATGGAATAATCATTTTGCCATTCACTTTCAATTGTGCCCAAAGTTTTTCAGGGACATTAGGTGCTGCAGCTGTGATTAAGATTTTATCAAATGGTGCAAGCTCAGGCAATCCCTCAAAGCCATCACCGAAACAAAAATGAATATCCGAATATTGTTGTTTGAAAATATAAAAAGGGGTTAGATCAAAAAGTTGCTTTTGTCGCTCAATGGTAAATACTTTAGCACCCATTGCGGCTAGTACCGTGGTTTGATACATGCTTCCAGTCCCAATTTCTAGTACTTTTTCACCAGGTTTAATTTGTAATAACTGTGTTTGATAGGCCACCGTATAGGGCTGCGAAATAGTTTGGTTTGCCGCAATAGGGAATGCACGATCCTCATAGGCAATTCTATCAAATGCAGAGTCTAAAAAGAAATGTCTCGGAATGGATCCAATGGCTTCTAAGACCTGCTCGTCAGTGATCCCTTTAGTTCTTAATAGGTCTACTAATTGCTTGCGCAATCCTTTATGCAGGTAAGCATCTTCTAATTTTCGCATGCTTGATTTAGTTTAACTGCATAGCTGCAATAATATTGTCAATTTTGTTTTGCAAATGCGCATAGACTTCATCGAATGATTCCCTATTTGGTAAGACAGTATTGACACTGAAATAAAATTTAATTTTAGGCTCTGTACCGCTCGGTCTAGCAGAAATTTTTGTCCCATCTTCTGTTACAAATTGCAATACATTACTTTTTGGCAATGGTATATTTGTTTGAGTTCCAGTTAGTAAATCAGTACTTAATTGCAATTGATAATCCAATAAGGTAACCACTTTCTTCCCTGCAATTTCAGTTGGTGGTTGTTTTCTATAGCCTTCCATCATCGCTGCAATTTCTTGCTGCCCATTCATGCCTTTTTTAGTAATGCTAATTAAATGTTCATAATAGAACCCATATTGCATATACAATTCAATCATTTTATCAAACAAAGACCTGCCCTTACTTTTTTCATAAGCCGCCATCTCGCATAATAAAGCCACTGCACTCACCGCGTCCTTATCTCTGATTTGATCTCCAATCATTAAACCAAAACTCTCCTCTCCTCCAATGATATAATTTTCTTTGCCTTCTTTTTCTTTAACCAATTCAGCAATCCACTTAAAGCCTGTCAATACATTGTAGCAATTCACTTGATTTTGTTTAGCTACCTCATTGATCATTTCGGTTGTCACAATAGTTGTAACCACCATGTCGTTTGGTGCCGCGATACCCTTGGCCCTTCTGGCTTCCATCATATAGGCAAATGCCAAAACAGCAGTTTGATTGCCATTCATTAAAACCCATGCTCCCTTATGATTTTTTACACCAATGCCTACTCTATCTGCATCTGGATCGGTACCTAAAAGAATATCTGCATCCAATGCCTTTGCTTTTTCTAGGCCAATACGCATTGTTTCACTTTCTTCCGGATTGGGATATGCCACAGTTGGAAAATTACCATCTGGTGTAGCCTGCTCCTCTACAATATGTACATTCTTGAAACCATATGCCGCCAATACTTTTGGAACCAAGGTAATGCCAGTGCCATGAATTGAAGTGTACACAATTTTCAAATCACTTTGTACTGCAATCACTTCTGGATAAACACTTAAAGATTGTAGCATTTTAATATAGGCATCATCCATGGAGGCCCCAATGATTTCAATCAATGCATCTCCACCATTCCATTTTACTTCTTCTAAAGACTGAATGGCTTCCACTTCGGTAATCACATTTTTATCATGTGGTGGCACCAATTGACCTCCATCATTCCAATAGGCTTTATAGCCGTTGTATTCTTTTGGATTGTGCGAAGCAGTACAAACTACCCCGGCTTTGCATTGTAGTGTTCTTATAGCATAGCTTAATTCTGGAGTTGGTCTTAAATCTTCAAATAAATACACTTTAATACCATTTGCGGCAAAAACCTGGGCGGTCGTTTCTGCAAAGAACCTGGAATTGTTTCGACTATCATGCCCCACCACAACGGATATAGATGCATTGGGATAGGTTTTTAATAAATAATTAGAAAACCCCTGTGTTGCCATCCCAATCGTATACTTATTAACCCTATTCGTACCCACACCCATCAGACCCCTCAATCCTCCTGTTCCAAACTCAAGATTTCTGTAAAATGCATCTTCTAACAAGTCGGGATGATTGGCCTGTAATGACCTGATTTCCTCCTTTGTGGCAGCATCGAAATTACCGGTTAACCAGCTTGCAATTTTTTCATGGATTGCTTGACTCATAATGGAATGGATTGAAATACTAGGAATAGTGGCAAATTAAATAATTCTGCTTAAAAAAGCCCATAAAATCAGTATTAGTTTCGTGGTAATCTGTGTATTATTTGAGGGTATTTTAAGTAGGAGACTAAAGGAAATGGATTAAATTCGTGTTTCAGTCAAAATGCTATTCACCATGGAATTCATCAGCAATATTATTTTTCTACTCCTAACGGTTATTGCTTTTTACATTTTTGCTAAAAAGATACTTAGAATTAAAAGAAATATACATCTTGGAAGATCCATTGAACTCAATGATCAACCAATTGCTAGATGGAAGAATGTTTTTATGTTGGCTTTAGGACAAAAGAAAATGTTCCGAAATATTCCAGTGGCTTTATTGCATCTAATTATTTATGTTGGATTTATCATTATCAATATTGAACTACTTGAAATTATAATTGATGGTATTGCGGGAACCCATCGTTTTTTTGCACCATTTCTTGGTGGACTTTACCCCTTCTTAATCAATAGTTTTGAAATTTTAGCCCTATTGGTTTTTGTAGCTTGTATTTTCTTCTTGTCAAGAAGAAATATCCTACGTGTAAAAAGATTGATCAGCAATGATTTAACTGGATGGCCAAAAACAGATGCTAATTTAATTTTAGTAATAGAGATGGTATTAATGGGTTTATTTTTATTGATGAATGCCGCAGATCCTGCTTCAAATTTTATCATCTCTTCATGGATCAAACCATCCTTATCAAGTTTGAACGAACATCAATTACATTCCATTGAGCAGTCCGCTTGGTGGATACATATTTTAGGGATCTATGGCTTTATGAATTACTTGCCTTATTCCAAACATTTACATATTGTATTGGCCTTCCCAAATGCCTACTATGCTTCATTGGAACCTAAAGGTAAAATGCACAATATGGTTGCCATACAAAACGAAGTGCTTTATGCCATGCAGCCAGAATTGGCCCCTACCAATGCAGCGGCTCCAGAAAAATTTGGCGCAAAAGATGTGATGGATTTAAGTTGGAAAAATTTAATGGATGCATACAGTTGCACTGAATGTGGAAGATGTAGTGCAGCATGTCCTGCAAACAGTACTGGAAAATTATTGAGTCCAAGAAAAATCATGATGGATACCAGAGATCGTCTTGAAATTGTTGGAAAAAACATTGATGCAAATGGACAATTTATAGACGACGGGAAATCCTTATTAAACGACCATATTACCATAGAGGAATTAAGGGCTTGTACCACCTGCAATGCCTGTGTGGAAGAATGTCCAGTAAGCATTTCTCCAATGGATATCATTGTAGAATTAAGAAGGTCATTGATTATGGAAGATAGTAATGCGCCATCAGAATGGAATGGCATGTTTAGCAATATAGAAAACAATTTTGCTCCTTGGAAATTCGCTCCAGACGATAGAGACGCATGGACAAAGCAATCTTAAAATAAATAATTATGAAAGTATCTACAATGGCAGAAATGATGGCTGCCGGAACAAAGCCAGAAGTTTTATTTTGGGTAGGCTGTGCAGGGAGCTTTGATCAAAGAGCACAAAAAATAACTAAAGCATTTGCCACCATCTTAGACAAAGCTGGTGTGGTCTATGCGATATTAGGCAAGGAAGAAGCTTGCACGGGTGATCCTGCGCGAAGAGCTGGCAATGAATTCATGTTTCAAATGATGGCGTATCAAAACATACAAGTCATGAACGCCTATGAAATCAAGAAAATCGTTACGACTTGTCCGCATTGTTTCAATACTTTAAAGAACGAATATCCAGCATTGGGTGGCAACTACGATGTGATTCACCACACACAGTTTTTACAAGAGTTAATTGAAAGTGGGAAGATTAAAATTTCTGATAGCAATGAGTGGAAGGGTAAAACAATCACTTACCATGACAGTTGTTATTTAGGAAGAGCCAATGATATTTATGAAGCACCAAGAAAAGTATTGGAGTCATTGGATATTGAACTAAAAGAAATGCGCAGGTGTAAATCAAAAGGGCTTTGCTGTGGCGCAGGCGGTGCACAAATGTTTAAAGAGGAAGAAAAAGGTACAACAAGAGTGAATATGGAAAGAGCAGACGAAGCCATTGAAACAAAAGCAGATTTTGTAGCAAGTGCTTGTCCGTTTTGCAATACCATGATGACCGATGGTATCAAAAACAGAGATGAAGAAGTGAAAACAGAAGTATTAGACATTGCAGAAATCATTGCGAAGGCAATACAATAAATCATTGCGAAAGCACCACAATAATTACATATGGTAGACTTACCTACAATACTTCCAAAAAATTTCGATCCCCAGTCTAGGGTTTGGGTGTACCAAGCAAACAGGACTTTTACCATGGGTGAAATTTTTGAACTAGAACCATTGCTAGAAAATTTTGTAGCCGACTGGAAAAGTCATGGCGCAAAAGTAAAAGGCTACGCCACGGTATTATATGGTCAATTTATCCTCATTATGGCCGACGAAACTGCTACAACAGTTGGAGGATGTAGTACGGATAGTTCTGTACATGTGATAAAAGCTATAGAAGAAATGACAGGGGTCCAAATGTTCAACAGAACCCTTTTAGCTTTTTTTATTAAAGATAAAGTGCAGACTATTCCTCAAGCACAATTGAATTATGCACTTGAGAATGGTTTACTATCCATGGATACACTCTATTTTAATAATGTAGTCCTTACCAAAGCAACACTTGAAACCGAATGGTTGCAACCTATTTCCAAGAGTTGGCTTGCGCAAACGATTAAAATTCAATAAAATATTCAAGCATAAAAAAAGTCCCAAAATTATTCGGGACTTTTTTTATACAGTTCTATGAAAGTTATATTAGTGAACCAATTTCAAGAAGCCTACTTTAATGTAGTTTCTAAAAATTTATCTAAATCAGCCCCTCTTAAATCTCTTGCAATAATTTTACCAGCTGGGTCAATTAAAAAACTAGCAGGAATACTTTGGATACCAAACTGGGCTGCAACAGCATTATTCCAATATTTCAAATCACTTACATGACTCCAAGCAAGACCATCTTTCTTAATCGCCTCTAGCCATTTTGGTTTATCCTGGTCTAATGATACACCTAAGACAGTGAATTTTTTTGATTTAAATTTATTGAAGGCTTTTACAATATTTGGATTTTCTGCTCTACATGGACCACACCAGCTAGCCCAAAAGTCAACCAATACATACTTACCCTTTAAAGAAGATAGTGTAAAAGGCTTTCCGTTGACATCATTTTGTGTAAAATCAGGAAGCACTGTCCCTATCTGTCCAAAAGTAGATGAAGCAATTGTTTTGTCAATGAATTCAGCAAATGGGCCTTTCTTTGCAGATGGCGCCAATGTTTCATAAATAGACGCAAGGTTCTCTTTAATTTCAGGAAAAATATTTGAAAACTGCAACAACATCAAAGTTGTTACTGGCGAACCTGCATTTGCTTTAGACATTGTATTGAATGTAGCAATGATATCCTTAGATTGAGTAGCAGCTGCACTATTCAATGAATCTTTTTTTGCAGTATTTTTTTCTATATTTGCAGCTTGCATATTCGTGATATAAGGCAGCATCTTTGGATTCAATGCATTCATATATACTTTGTAAACATCATGACTTATAGAACCAGTAATATTTAAAGCAGCCACATTTTGCACATCACCTTCAACTAATACATTTTCATTGCCTACAAAAACTGGTATTTTTTGGGTTATACCATCAATACTAAGTACTAATAAACTTGGAAATTCTAATTGTGTTTGAAGACTAAAATTACCTGCAATAGATTTACCAGAGACTAATTCTTTATTGGAAACGCCATCAATTAATGATACTGTTGCAGCGTCTTTCACATTGGTCAACTTACCTTGCAAATTCAATGATTGGGCATGTACAAATGAACTAGCCAAAATCATAGCAATTGCGATGATATTTTTTTTCATACTATTTTATTTAATGGCAAATATATCAATTAAATCTGGTTGGCACTAGGCCTTATGCCTCTTTTCCAATATTTTAACAACATCAGACAATTTAAATCCTTTGGCCTGAAGCAGCATGAGGTAATGAAAAAGCAGATCGGCCGATTCTTCTAGAAATAATTCATTGTTTTGATCTTTAGCTTCAATTACTAGTTCTACTGCTTCCTCCCCTACTTTTTGCGCAATCTTATTGATACCCTTAGAAAATAAACTAGCAACATAAGAGCTATCTGGGTCAGCAGTTTTTCTTTGTTCAATGACTTGCTCTAATTGGACTAAAAAATCATGGGATTCTGCAGTATTCTCCGCTCCCCAACAGGTGTCTGTCCCAGTATGACAAACAGGACCAACAGGGTTGGCTTGTATTAATAAGGTATCCTGATCGCAATCCAATGCCATACTCAAGTAGCTTAAGTGATTACCACTCTCCTCGCCCTTGGTCCATAACCTGTTTTTTGAACGACTAAAGAAAGTTACTTTTTGCAAAGAGATGGTGGCATCCACTGCAGCCTGATTCATAAAGCCTAACATTAAGACTTTTTTTGTGGATGCGTCTTGCACAATCGCCGGCACCAATCCATCTATGTTTTTTGTAAAATCGATATTCATTTTGTGATAATTAGTATTGATATAAATGTATTATTGAATTGAATAATTATTAAATGATTTTGATTAATTTATTAAAATTATTTAATTGTATGGATATTTTAAATTCTAACTTGTACTCCATTTTGATATAGATATTTTTTTAAATCGGGGATAGCGATTTCTTTATAGTGAAAAACACTCGCAGCCAAAGCTGCATCTGCTTTGCCCTTCGTAAACACCTCTAAAAAATGTGCTTCTGTTCCACCCCCGCCTGAGGCAATGATTGGTAAAGGTAAATCTTCGGAGAGTTTTGCTGTGATATCTAAAGCAAATCCTTGTTTTGTGCCATCATGGTTCATAGAAGTTAATAGAATTTCTCCCACACCTAGGTCCACTGCTTCTCTTGCCCAATTAATTAATAATTTGTCTGTCTTGGTCCTACCTCCATTTAAATAGACATACCAATTATTGTCTTCCTCACATTTTGCATCAATCGCCAACACAATACATTGACTTCCAAACTGCTTTGCAAATCGATTAATTATAGTAGGATCTAAAAACGCTGCCGTGTTGATTGCAATTTTATCTGCACCATTTTGCAATAACACGCGCACATCGGCTTCTGTTTTAATGCCTCCACCCACCGTGAATGGAATATTGATCTGGTGTGCAATTTTATGCACCAATGCACTCAAGGTTTTTCGTTGTTCAACAGTCGCAGTGATGTCTAAAAAAACCAATTCATCCGCACCTTGACTAGCATACAATGCAGCCAACTCAATTGGATCACCGGCATCTTTGATTTGCTCAAAGTTCACCCCTTTCACGGTGCGGCCGTCTTTAATATCCAAGCATGGTATGATTCGTTTTGTTAGCATAGTTTTTAAAATGTTGAAAGCTCCAATAAGCTTATTTTATTTTCATAAATCGCTTTACCTATTATAGCAGCGGAACATCCAATGGTTCTTAGCTCCTCTAAATCTTTTAACTGACTAACCCCTCCACTTGCAATCAACTTTAAAGTTGGATATAGTTCTAGTATCTTTTGATAGAGTTCAATGGATGGACCTTCTAATTTTCCATCTTTTTGAATATCTGTACAAAAGATTTGTGTCACCCCTTTATTCATATAAGACCCAATAAAATCATACACATCTATTTCAGTTTTTTCAAGCCAGCCACCTATAGCAATTTTTTCGGAATGCACATCTGCACCCAACATAAAAATATTTGCTCCAAAACGTTCAATCCACTCCTCAAAAGTGACTCTTTCCTTTACTGCCAAGCTACCTATGGTGGCATAAGTTGCGCCGGTATCTAATACTGTTTTTAATGTAGCTTCCGTTTTAATACCGCCGCCAAAATCAATGACTAAACTTGTTTTATTCGCAATTTTTTCGAGTACTTTCCAATTGATAACCTTGCCTGCTTTTGCGCCATCTAAATCCACTAAATGTAAACGCATTAAACCAACGCCTTCAAATTGCTTTGCTACTTCTAATGGATCTTCGTTGTAGATTTTCTTTTGCGTATAATCCCCTTCTGTTAACCTAACGCATTTGCCTTCTATGATATCGATTGCTGGAATAATTTGCATATACTTTAAGATTTTAGGGATAGAAAATTTTGAATAATGTGTTCCCCAACTCCTGCAGACTTTTCGGGATGAAACTGTACCCCATAAAAATTATTTTTTTGCAAAGCGCTACTATAAGGTTGAATATAATCTGTGGTGGCAATTGTATTGTGCCCTATTCCTGCATAAAAACCATGTACAAAATAAGTAAAACTATTTTCTGGCACACCATTGAATAGCTCAGTTTTTAAATTGGCAATCGTATTCCATCCAATCTGTGGGACTTTAATACCTACTTCAGTTGCTTTAAATGCCAATACCTGTTCTTCAAAAATGCCCAAACAGGTGGTATCATTTTCTGCAGAGTGCTTGCACATCAATTGCATACCTAAACATATTCCCAAGACGGGTTGTTTCAATGCAACAATGATTTGGTCTAAATTTCTTTCCTTTAAATAAGCCATGGCTGTGCTCGCTTCGCCTACTCCAGGAAAAATCACTTTGTCCGCAGCTTGGATCATTGCTGGGTCATCTGTCACTGTTGCTGCTACACCTAGTCTTTCTAAGGCATATAGCACAGACTGGATATTGCCTGCATTGTATTGTACGATCGTTAGGTTCATTTTATATAAATGCTTTAGTTGCTTAAAACCCCCTCTAAAAATGATTTGGTGGTTGATTCCACATCCTTCCCCTTAGACAAAGCTTGTATGTATGCAGAACCAATGATGGCTCCATTCGAAAAAACATTCACCGCATCAAAACTCGCTTTATCCTTAATCCCAAATCCTACTAAGAATGGATTTTTAAATTGCATTGATTTTAATTTTTCCAGGTACATGGCTACTTTAGTGAAATCTTTATCTGTTCCCGTCGTTGCAGACGAACTCACTGCATACAAAAATCCAGAACTTAAGCTATCCAACTTTCTCAATCTTGTTTCTGGTGTTTCAGGCGTGACTAGAAAGATAAAATCTAAATCATTCGCTTTAATTGTTGCACCATATACTTGTTCAAATTCATATAAAGGCAGATCGGGTAAGATTAAACCATCCACCCCCACTGATTTGGCTTTTTTACAAAAATCCTCTAAGCCATATTGTAAAATAGGATTCATATAACCCATCAACACCACTGGAATATGAATGAATGAACGCATCTTTTCCAATTGCTCAAATAAGGTATCAATGGTCATACCATTATTCAATGCAATAAGGCTGCTATTTTGAATCACTTCGCCGTCGGCGAGTGGATCACTATAGGGCATGCCAAGTTCAATGATATCTGCCCCATTTTTTTGCAGGCTTTCCATCACTTCCATTGTGCTATTCAATTGAGGATAGCCTGCAGTGCAATACACATTTAAAACACGCTTATTTTTTTGTTCAAATAATTCCGTTAACCTTGACATACTATTTATTTTAAAGACACATTTATAGGATGCATCCATTGTGATGATATTTATTTCATATCCATTGCTTGCATATAAGTCGCTAAATCTTTATCCCCTCTACCACTCAAACAAACAATCACCACATCTGTTGGTTTTAAATTCATTTCGGGTAAAACAGCAAATGCATGTGCGGTTTCTAAAGCTGGAATAATTCCTTCTATTTCGGATAAATGAAAAGCCCATTCAAGTGCTGCTTCATCGGTAGCACTCATGAATGTACCTCGCTTGCTTTCGTATAAAAAAGCATGCAATGGTCCAATGCCTGGATAATCTAAACCAGCAGAAATACTATGAGGTTCAACTACCTGCCCATCCTTGGTTTGCATGACAATACTTTTGCTGCCATGCAAAATACCTGCACTACCCAATTGCGTCGTAGCTGCACTCATTCCAGAATGCACTCCATGACCAGCTGCTTCTACAGCAACTAGTTCCACATTTGGTTCATTTAAATAATGATAAAAAGCACCCGCGGCATTGCTTCCACCACCTACACAGGCCACCACATGTGTTGGCAATTGCGATCCGGTGACTGCTTCCAATTGCGTGCGCATTTCTGCACTAATCACACTTTGAAAACGAGCAACCATATCTGGATAAGGATGCGGCCCTACCACACTGCCAATAATATAATGTGTGGTATCTGGTTCATTGATCCATGCACGAATGGCTTCATTGGTGGCATCTTTTAAAGTTTTACTTCCACTTGTAGCAGGTACCACAGTTGCTCCAAGCATTTTCATTCTAGCCACGTTGGGCGCTTGTCGCTCAATATCTTTTTCACCCATATACACCACACATTCCATTCCTTTTAAAGCACAAACAGTTGCAGTAGCCACGCCATGTTGACCAGCTCCCGTTTCTGCAATGATCTTCTTTTTACCCAATCTTTGCGCTAAAATAATTTGACCAACAGTATTGTTGATTTTATGTGCACCAGTATGACATAGGTCTTCGCGCTTTAAATAAATTTTTGCGCCAATTTCTGCACTCAATCTTTCGGCATAAAATAATGGTGTTGGTCTGCCCACATAATCCTTAAGCAAAGCTGCCACTTCGGCTTTAAAAGCAGGATCCTCCATGATTTGTAAATACTGTGTTTTCAAAGTCTCAACATTACTATACAGCATTTCTGGAATATAGGCCCCACCATACTGCCCATAATAGCCTTCTTCGCTTGGCTGCTGATAATTTGTTAATTCGTTAAATAAATGCATTGATAAAAATTTTTATTTTTTCTAAATCTTTCACCCCTGGTGCCAATTCAAATTGACTATTGATATCTAAAGCAAGTAATGATTTTCCTGCTTTTGTTTTTTCCATCACTTGTACCCCTTGTATATCATTTGGACCAATCCCCCCACTCAAAAAAAATGGTTTGGGAATGGTTGACCCTTTGATTAATTCCCAATTAAAATGCTGCCCCGTTCCACCATACAACGCGCTATCTGTATCAAATAAGAAATAATCTACCACTGACTCATATGCGGAAAAATCAGGTACAGCTGCACCCACTCTACATACTTTAATCGTCTCTACTTTTTGACGCACTGAAGCACAATAATCAGGGCCTTCGTCTCCGTGTAATTGTACTAGATCCAAACCAGCTGCTTGCGCTATTTCTAGTAATTGTTCCAATGGCTCATTTACAAAGACACCCACTTTTTTAACGCCTGTAGGTTTAAAATTAGCTAGATCAGCTAAGCTTAATTTTTCTAAGACATAACGCTTTGAACTTGGATAAAATATAAATCCAATATAGTGCACCCCCATTGCTTGCAATGCGGTTGCTTGTTCTAAATTCGTTATGCCACAAACTTTAAACTGCATCTTTACGCGATTTAATGGATGTGACAAATAATTCAAATGCAGTTGCAGGATTGGCTTGCTTCATAAAATACTCTCCCATTAAAAATCCGTCAAAGCCTTCTTTTTTTAATAATATAAATGTTTCCAAACTATAAATACCACTTTCCGCAATACTTAATATATTTTTTGGCAATTGGTTCTTGAGTTGTAAGCTATGTTCGATATTAACTTCGAATGATTTTAAACTTCTATTATTAATCCCTACAAAATCCACTGCTTCCGATATATGTCCTAGTTCGCTTTCGTCATGAATCTCCAACAATACTTCTAATCCAATACTTTTTGCAAATTTGGCTAAAGAGTTGGTTTCATTAGGTGTTAAACAAGCAGCAATCAATAAAATCACCGAAGCGCCGTATGCTTTTGCTTCTAGCAATTGAAATTCATCGATAATGAATTCCTTTCTTAATACTGGTATGGGATTTTTTACAGCGATACTTAAATCATCTATACTTCCTCCAAAAAAATCCTTGTCCGTTAATACCGAAATACCTGCTGCCCCAAATTGCGTATAGGCATTTGCCACTTCCGCCACCGAAGCAGTCGCATTGATCACGCCTTTAGAAGGTGACTGTCTTTTAAATTCTGCAATGATGCCCGTCAAAGCTGGATTCAATAAATTCAATTTTAATGAATAGCCTGCACTAGTAAACAATGGCATGGCCTCTAATTGCGCCACGCTCAGTTGCCTTTTCCTTTCGGCCACTTCGATTTTTTTATGATCGACAATCTTTGCTAGAATATTGGTAGACATTACTGTAAATTGATTAATTGATTTAAACAATTGTTGGCTGCGCCAGACTCCAAACTTTTGACTGCTGCCTGAAAAGCTGCTTCATAGTTTTCAAATTGTCCGGTTACTTGAAGCGCCATGGCCGCATTGGCTAATACCACTGCATTTTGGGACCAGCTTCCTTTTCCTTGGATAATTTTTTTAAATATTTCAGCCGCCGCTTCTACTGTATTGCCTCCATACAATTCTTCAGGGAATACTTTGCGTTTTCCTAATTGATAAGGGGTCATGATAAATTCCCCTTTATTGGAAATGATTTTAGTATCAGAGGTCAATGAAATTTCGTCATACCCATCCAAACTATGGATCAATGTAAATTCATTTCCTAAAGACTGCATCACATAATTATATAACCTTGCCATCTCTACATTATACACCCCAATCAATTGATAGGCGGGTTTGGCAGGATTCACGATAGGTCCGAGCATATTGAAAAATGTTCTTAGTCCTATATTTCTTCTGATTGGACCCACTGTTTTTAATGCAGGATGAAATAAAGGTGCATGTAAAAAACAAATCCCCGCTTCTTTCACTTCTTTTGACAATACCACTTCGTCATTTTTAAATACATACCCCAATTGCTCCATCACATTGGACGAGCCGCTCACACTAGATGCGCCATAGTTTCCATGCTTCACAACAGGTTGCCCCGCACCTGCCACAATAAAACAGGCCAATGTAGAAATATTGAATGTGTCTTTTCCGTCTCCACCTGTTCCTACTATATCTATCGCATTGTCAATGCCTAAATTCAATGGCACTGCAAGGGAAAGTAATGCATCCCTAAAACCCATTAATTCATCTATTGTAATACTTCGCATTAAAAACACCGTTACAAAAGAAGTCACTTCGTGTTCATTGTATGCCCCTTGCGCAATCTGAACCAAGACCTCCTTCGCAGTGTCTCGACTCAAAGTTTTATGTTCAAATAAATATTGTAAAATCTTTTTCATCTAATTATTTAATTAGTTTTTCAACCAGTTACCAATGATCTTAGCACCTTCGGGCGTTAAAACACTTTCCGGATGATATTGCACTCCTTTTACATCATAGGTAGTATGTTCTAAGGACATGATATAACCATCTGCATCTTTAGAAGTTATTTTTAATGCTGCGGGTAAATCATTTTCATTCACCACCCAACTATGGTATCTACCAACATGAAAGGTACTCGGCAGTCCTTCAAATAAAATTGAATCTCCAATCAATTCAACAGGCGTTGCAATACCATGATACACTTTTGAGAGGTTGGTTAAACTGCCTCCAAATGCTTCTGCAATGGCTTGTTGTCCTAAACAAACCCCTAAGATAGATTTAGTGGCTGCGTATTCCTGAATTAGAGGAATGAGTAAACCCGATTCAGATGGAATGCCTGGACCAGGTGACAATAAAATTTTATCATATGCCTTCACTGCTTCTAAAGGAATTTCATCATTTCTAAACACATCCACCGAAGCATTCGACTGCTCCTTGATTAATTGAACCAAGTTGTAAGTGAATGAATCGTAATTGTCAAATACTAATATTTTCATTGGATCTATTTTAAATTTTTTCAGCCAATACAATAGCCATCTTTAATGCAT
>JBILCS010000036.1:0-17426 GCA_044353005.1 Sediminibacterium sp.
GAAAACATATCATTGAACAGGGATTTTTTGTAATTGATCGTGACCCAACTGATGAAGAAAGATTACAATATCCAAAAATTGCAAAATTTAAAATGGTCAATGGAGGATACAATGCACAAAGAACTCCAATAGATCTTCCAATTTCACAGCAAGTGATCAAAGCTGTTCAATCCGCTACTAATAAGCAACTTATTTTAGAGCCTACATCGGGAGGTAGTTTGCCACTGTACCTTTTTGAGAAACATCTTAATGCTAAAGTCATTAATTTATGTCTGGTAAATCATGATAATAACCAGCATTCCGAAAATGAAAATGTTAGATTACAAAATCTATGGGATTCAATAGCTCAGTTAGCGGCTATTATGATCATGAATTAGCGTAGCCACTCTTTTCTATGTTTTATGAACCAAAAAGTATGTATCAATAAAATACAGCTATTTACAATGATTGTAGGCCATGCTAAAATTCCAAATCCGTAGACAATCCAAAAGACTGAACCAATTGAATTGATTAAACGCAACTTGAAAATATCTTCAATTAAGAATGAATATAAAATTACTATGGTTCCTATGTACCCAAATATATCCCAACTAGCCATTTTTCAACGATTTTATGTTACATGAAGTTAATCAATTGCAAAATGATATGCAAAAAGAAGGACCTACGATTTTACGTAAGTCCTTGTTGTATAGGGCTGGTGTGCTCTCCACATATTGAATATAGACGCTATTCAAAAAACTTCACATGACCCGTACTGATATCATGCACACCACCAACTATGCCAATTTCACCATTTTTCACCATGTCCGCTATAATTGGACTTTTTATCAAAATGTTTTTTACAGATAAACCAACATTTAATTCAGCCACATTTTCTACAAAATTTGCATTACTTGAAGTTCTGTTTTCTTGTGTAGACATTTCTTGATCAACTGCTGGTAAAATCTTAGAGATCAAACCTGTTAAATTGCCTAATTCAACCTTATCACAGGCACCTTTAATGGCACCACATTTTGTATGTCCTAATACCACAATAATTTTTGCACCTGCTACTTTACAACCAAATTCCATACTTCCAAGGATATCTTCGTTGACTACATTACCAGCAATTCTTACACTAAAAACATCTCCTAATCCTTGGTCAAAAATTAATTCAGCAGAAGTTCTACTATCAATACAACTTAAGATAACTGCAAATGGGTGTTGTCCATCGGAGGTTTCATTGGCTTGTTGTAAAAGATTTCTATTTATTTTAAGATTGCTTACAAATCGCTTATTTCCATCTTTTAATATTTCTAATGCAAGTGCTGGTGTAATAGCTGTTTGCATTTCTTTTGTTAATGTTTTCATTTTAATTATTTTTATTATACTTTTATTTATTTTTTAGAGGTAGATTATTATATAGAATTAATTGCAACTGGCCTCTAGTAATATTTTTTTGTGCCTGAATCATGTAACCAGTCTCCACTCTTATTGATTCATTGATACCAATACCTAAACCTGCATACAATCTGTTTCGATCAAATTTTACATCTTTTATATCAACAAATAACTCATTATACGCCGAAAAGTAAGTCGTTTTTCTGGTAAAGTTTTTATTCCCTAATGGTTTAAGTAAAGCAATAAAATACCTTGTTCTTAAACCAAATTCATTGGGGAAAAAACGTTCTTCTAATCGGAATCGATGCGTGATTGAATTTGAGCCTATCTTATTTTTAAACAAATACTGTTGGTAAATTCTGTTTTCAATTTTAGTACTTGATTTTACATCAAATTCATCATAAGCATCAGTAGCCACATAAGCATAGCCTAATAGTAAATTATGATTTTGCGGTTGTAAATTATAACCAAGCCCTGCCCTAGCTAAAAACTGGTTTCTTTGGCCCAAAAATCGATAATCACGATACTGGAAATCAGATTGGACGTTCCACTTATCATTGATTTTTTGATTTCCAAAATAAACAAACCAAGTTCCTATATTGTTTGATTGACCAATGGCTGAAAAATGGATCATGCCAATGCACCCAAACAATAAAATGACCCGCTTTAACAGTAACATACTATGGCTTAAAATTTATTTTCTCCACTTCAATAGACCTAGTTTTTGCGTTGTATTCAAAATCTTTAATAATCTCAATCACGTCATAGGCAATTGATTTAGAATTTGTACAATCAATAATGACTTTACTATTATTTGGAATGGATTCAAATGTACTTAATAAACTTGCCTTGTTAAAAAACGATACTTCTTCTGCAAGTACCAAGTGACGAACCGTTTTACCATTTTGATCGCTTACATTATCCTTTACATAGTGAGAATTGCGGAAGCTATGTCTTAGTGTATAAAATATTCCAAATAAGATACCCACAGTAATTCCTTTTAATAAATCTGTAGCGATAATTGCAATAACAGTTGTAGTAAATGGTATAAACTGCTCCCAGCCTAACTTATACATTTGTTGGAATAAACTAGGCTTTGCTAACTTATACCCCACCATTAATAAAATAGCAGCCAAAGAAGCTAATGGAATTAAATTTAATAAGCTTGCTATAAATATGGCACTGATTAATAAAAATATACCATGTAAGATGGTAGACATTTTTGTTTTACCTCCGAAATTGATATTTGCAGAACTTCTTACAATCACCTGAGTCACTGGTAATCCTCCAATTAATCCAGATACAATATTGCCTAAGCCTTGTGCTTTTAATTCTCTATTGGTAGGGGTAACTCTTTTATCTGGATCCAATTTATCTGTCGCCTCTACACTTAATAAAGTTTCCAAACTAGCTACGATGGCTAATACAATTGCAATTTTCCAAACCTCAAAATTGGTAATGGCAGAAAAATCAGGAAATGTAAATTGTCCAATAAAATCAGCCATTGAATTTGGAACTGGAACCGATACGATTTGTTCTGCATTTAAACTAAATGGTAAAAGTCCATTGGTAAAAGCAAGGTTAAAAAGTATCCCTAATACCACCACTACGATTGGACCTTGAAGGAGTTGAAATATTTTATGTTTTTTAGTAAGTACGGTATCCCACAAAATTAATATTGCAAGTGAAACGCCAGCAATTAATAAAGCACCAGGTGTTATAAATTCATATGCTCTCATTATTTCAGTAAAAGTATTTTGACCATCTGCTTGTAAAAATGCGTCATCGCCCACAGCGTCCTTGTCCCAGCCCAGTGCATGTGGTATTTGTTTCAATATAATTAATAAGCCTATGCCCGTTAACATCCCCTTGATCACTGAACTTGGAAAAAAGTAGGCGATAAACCCTGCCTTAGCAAAACCCAAAGCCAATTGTATGACTCCGGCAATAACCACCGCTGTTAAAAAGGCTTGGTAGGAACCACCTAAAGTTGCAATGGAGCTTAGTACAATAACTGCTAAACCTGCAGCTGGACCACTTACCCCTAATGAAGACCCACTAGCCATTCCACATACAATACCACCTACAATTCCTGCGATGATACCTGCAAATAAAGGAGCGCCAGAAGCAAGCGCAATCCCTAAACATAAGGGTACAGCGACAAAAAATACCACAATACTTGCTGGCAAATCGTTTTTAATGTGTTTAAATAGACTCATTTGGGTTGAATTTTAAGTTGATGGTTCAAAAATAGTAATAATATTTTAAATAATAGTATTACTATCTTAAATAATTGTAAATATTTTAACTAATTTTGAAAACTGGTAGTAAACCCTCTCCTATGAAGCTAGCATTACAAATTAATATGAATCCCTCCCTTTATTTAAGGGATCCAGAAGGGACTGATTTAGGCAAGAATATCATTCAACATAGTATTCAATTAATACATGATACTGGTTTTGAAGCATTTACGTTTAAAAAATTGGCAGAATCGATTGGTACTACTGAAGCTGGCGTGTATAGGTATTTTGAAAACAAACATAAACTTTTAGTTTACATTATATCGTGGTATTGGAGGTGGTTGGATTTCCAGATTGGTTACCAAACTAAAAATTTAACGAACCCAGTATCCAAGCTTAAAAAAGTAATCACAATTTTGGCCACCACAGTGGAAGATGATCTAATGACAGGACATGTGGATGAGTCTATCTTACACCAAATTCTTATTTCAGAAGGCTCAAAAGCTTTCTTAACAAAACAAGTGAATCAAGACAATAAGCAAGAATATTTTAAACCATACAAAGACTTGTACAATACCATTGGGGAAATTATTTTAGAATGTAACCCTAAATACAAATACCCACATTCTTTGGCTTCTACCATTATTGAAATGGCCCACCTACAGAACTTCTTCATGAATCATTTGCCATCTCTTACTGATTTTTCAAAATCGAAGGATGAAAAAGAGATTATTAAATATTTAGAAGACCTGGTTTTTAATACGATTCGTATTTAAGCCTTTTTGTTTTACATTTTTGCTTGCGATAAAATTTTATTTAACTGATTGATTTCAATCGCCAATTCCGCTTTCAGCTCATCGAATACCTTATAAGATCCGGCAGTAGGTTTATAATCGCCAGATTCAACTACACGCATTAAAGAAGCTAGCTTATTATTTAATTTAATAGGGAAATTTAAAGGGTCTTGTGAGCTTTGATTACGCACTTGGTATAAATTTTCCTCTATTTGTGAAATAGCCGCAATAAAAGATGCTGAGGCTTTTGATAGTCCTTTTTTATTGGCCTTCGCCTCTTCATTCAATTTTTCTTTAATGGCCCTTATTTTAATGACTGCGTCATTCGCAACAGTCACTTGGTCTCTAATTTGAATGGATAAATTAAATTTCTCTTGCATATCCGCAATGGATACATCCTTTACCCGTGGGTCCATTTTAACTTCAAAATTTTCTGTAGCCACTTGTGATCCCGAAGTAATTCTTACTTGATAATTTCCTGGCACTGCATTGGGTCCTGTATAAACAGGCGCACTCCATAAAATCATGCCCTTAAAATTACTAGCAGCTGGATATTTTAAATCCCATTCAAATACATTTAAACCAGTCTTAATAGTTGGCGGCTTTGGCTTGCGAGCGTCTTCATCTTCATCTGGTTCTCCATTTTCTTTTTTTGCTTTTGGCAACTCCCCAATAAATGTGTTCACCAATTTGCCGCTTGCATCCAAAATTTCAATTTTTAAATCTTTCTTAGTCGCGTCTAAATAATAATGAAACACTGCTTTTTGCACTGTTCTCACCGCATAATAAGGTTTAAATAAATGCAAACCTGCTTGAATGCCTGCATCCTTTGTCCTTACTGGAGAAATATCGTCTAATACATAGATAGACCTACCGTGCGTTCCAATGACTAAGTCTTTTTCTGTTACTTGTAAGTCGGATACTTGCACATCTGGTAAATTTAAACTTAATGACTCCCAGCTTACACCATCGTTGTAGGAAATCCAAACGCCATGTTCAGTACCTGCATATAATAATCCTGCGCGTGTAATGTCTTCTCTTACCACATGCACATAATCGTCCGCACGAATGCCAGTAATGATTTTCGTCCAAGTTTTTCCAAAATCATTGGTCTTCCAAATATAAGGAGTACGGTCATCCATTTGATATCGCTTGGCCGCAATATAAGCTGTGCCTGCATTAAAATGAGAAGCCTCTATAATACTTACACGCGTATTTTTTGGCATATCCTTGGGTGTAATATTTTCCCAATTTTTACCGCCGTCTTTAGTGATATGAATGAGTCCATCATCAGAGCCTGCCCAAATAATATTCACATCCTGGTAAGAAGGTGCTAAAGCAAACACTGTTCCATAAATTTCAGGGCCATTCATATCTCTTGTAATGACACCTCCACTTACACCTAAGGTAGTAGAATCATTATAGGTCAAGTCTGGACTAATTTTTTCCCAGCTCTGTCCTTCGTTCGTTGTTTTCCAAACATGCTGAGAACAAGTAAACAATACATTCGGGTCTACTGGTGAAAAAACAATTGGATAAGTCCACTGCCATCTTTCTGGTAAGGTCTTTGCTTCTTCTCCAGAAAAAAATCTTGGATACACTTGTACATCTCTTACTTGACCCGTCATTCTATTGATGCGCGTTAATAATGCACCTTGACTACCTGCATAAAATATGTCTGGATTTTTTGGATCCTGCGCAATGTAACCACTCTCTCCTCCACCTACTTCATAAGCAAAGCCGATACCTGGTTTGGTTGAATTACTTCTTGCTGCTCTATGTCTGTAATCTTCACTAGGTAAAGCAATCGTGCTATTATCTTGTTGTGCACCTGCTACTTGATAAGGAAAATCCTTAGTTACCATAATATGGTATAATTGTGCAGTAGGAAAATCTTCATCCGTCCAAGTTAAACCACCATTCACAGAAACTGCTCCACCACCATCATTCGCAGTAGCTAAACGTGTTGGGTCAGTTGGATCAATCCATAAATCATGGTTATCGCCATGTGGTACTTTTATTTCTGTTTTAAATGTTACTCCACCATCTGTTGATTTATAAAAATTTACATTCAAACCATACACTATGTTTTTATCTTTTGGATCGGCCACAATGCGAGAATAATAAAAAGCGCGTTGACGCAATTTTCTTTCATTGTTCACTAATTTCCAATTCGCACCGCCATCATCGGAACGATATAATCCACCTTCTGGTGATTCTACAATGGCCCAAACACGATTACCATCTGCTGGAGATACTGCTACACCTACTTTTCCCACTACTGCTGGCATACCTGGATTTTTAGAAATCACTTTCCAGTTGGCACCACCGTCAACCGATTTGTACAATGCAGAAGTGCCTACATCGGCCCACATTTTATAAGGCGTTCTGTATACTTCCCAAATACTTGCATAAATAATTTCAGGATTTTGTGGATCAATTACTAAATCTTCTGCACCTGCTTTGTCATTCACATATAAAACTTTATTCCAAGTTTTACCACCATCTGTGGTTTTAAAAACACCACGCTCTTCATTAGGACCAAAAGCATGACCCAAGGCCGATACATAAACGATATCAGGATTGGTTGGATGAATTCTTACTCTTGAAATAGATTGTGTATTTTTTAACCCTATGTTTTTCCAAGTCTTACCTGCATCAGTTGATTTATACACTCCATCGCCTTGCATAATATTTCCTCTAAAAGCAGTTTCACCTGTACCTATATAAATAATATCTGGATTTGTTTCTGAAACAGCCACAGCCCCCACACTTGAGCTAGTTAACTGACCATCGGTGACAGGTTTCCAGTTCAAACCACCGTCTGTGGTTTTCCATAAACCTCCACCCACTGCTCCAAAATAGTATTCTAATTTATTCTTACTACTTCCTGCCACACCTAATGACCTTCCTCCTCTATTTGGGCCAATATTTCTCCAGTTCATGCCTTTTAAAGTAGAATCGCCGCTTTGAGCTTGGCTAGAATGAATAGCAAAAAAGGCTAGTAATAATAAAGTAAAACGTGTTAATTGTTTCATAGGATAATGTTATGCGTGTGCTGTAATTTACAATAAATTTTAAATAATTGATTGAATACTAAACTACTCTTGAAATATCGGGATTGATTCTTAGTTAGTTATGGCTAATCAAAAACAAAATCGACTGAATTAGCCGATTTTTGAGGCTATGACAAATAGTATTATTTATATCATGCATTCAATAATTTACTTACTTTAAAGTAATAAATCACTAATTTAATCTCTAAACTACCAGTTATGAAAAAATGTTATACCATTCTAGGATTACTTTTAATTAGTATTTACTGCCAAGCACAAAGTCCAGATGAGAATTTAAAAAAACTAGGTATTATACTTGAAGCACCGAATGTTCCAATTGCTAACTATGTTGGTTATGTTAGAACTGGGAACTTAATCTATTTATCAGGATCAGGACCCGACAATGCCTTTAAGGGTATATCTAAAGGAAAGTTGGGTAAAGATTTAACTGTAGAAGAAGGCGCAGAAGCAGCAAGGCATGTTGGAATAAATTTAATTGCAAATTTAAAATCTGCCATTGGCGATTTAAATAAAGTAAAAAGAATTGTAAAAGTATTTGGGATGGTCAATAGTACAGAGACATTTACAGATCAACCAAAAGTAATCAATGGATTTTCGGATTTAATGTTTCAAGTATTTGGGGATAAAGGCAAGCATGCGAGATCGGCAGTTGGAATGATTTCACTTCCAATGAATTTGGCAGTAGAAATTGAAATGATTGTTGAGGTAGAGAATTAAAGTGTTCGTTAGTAGTGATTTGAGTTTCCACAAACTAATTCAATATTTTATGGAATAATAACGCATTAATTGATGTATATTCAGATAACTTAAAATCCATTCCATGAAAAAGTGCTTTTCTCTACTACTCGCTGTTATTCCATTTTTATCCTTTGCGCAATCAACCGATTCTGCTTGGGTGGTCAATAACTATACGAAAACAGAAACCATGGTGCCCATGCGTGATGGTACTAAATTATTCACCACCATCTATGCGCCCAAGGACAATACAGAAAAGCATCCAATTTTATTAGAGCGAACACCTTACTCATGTGCTCCCTATGGTGAAAACATTTTTAAATCTTATTGGACCTCTCCTAGAATGTACTTTTTAAAAGAAAATTATATTCTTGTTATACAAGATGTACGTGGTCGATGGATGAGCGAAGGACTTTTTGAAGATGTAAGACCTTATATCCCTAATAAAAAAACAGGTCAAATAGATGAAGCGACTGATACATACGACGCCATTGACTGGATGGTTAAAAATCTAAATAATAACAATGGTAATGTAGGTGTGTTTGGTATTTCTTATCCTGGTTTCTATGCTACACAAGCTTCACTAAGTAATCATCCAGCATTAAAAGCAGTGAGTCCTCAAGCGCCTGTAACAGAATGGTTTATTGGAGACGACTTTCACCATAATGGTGCCTTTATGCTTGCAGATGGTTTTGCATTTTATTCAGGATTTGGGAAACCAAGACCTAAGCCTACCACGGTTGGACCTACAGGATTTAATTTCACCAACCCAGATAATTTTGATTTTTATTTACAAACTGGCGCCATCACTAATTTTACAAAATTAATGGGCGATAGTATTCAATTTTGGAATGATTTAATGGCACATCCTAATTACGATGCGTTTTGGCAAGTAAGAAATGCAAGAAAACATGTAGAAGACATTAACCCTAATATTGCTACTTTAATTGTAGGTGGTTTATATGATGCGGAAGACTGTTATGGTGCCTGGAATTTATACAAAGCCATTGAAGGCAAAGCTAAGAATAATAATAAAATAGTGATGGGGCCTTGGTACCATGGACAATGGGCAAGGAATGATGGCACACAATTAGGTAATGTACAATGGGGATCTAATACCAGCGAATGGTATGGTAAAAATATAGAGCTACCCTTCTTTAATTATTATTTAAAAAACAAAGGAAGCATAGATCAAATTAAAGAGGCCAATATCTTTTTCTCAGGTAGTAATGAATGGAGACAATTACCAAGTTGGCCTGTAGCTGATATGAAAATGCAATCTTATTTATTGAGCAATAATGGAAATTTAAAAGCAGGTACCAAGGCGACTGCTGTAGCTGGTTATGAAGAATATATTAGCGACCCTGCTAAACCAGTTCCTTATATTTCTGATAACTATATGATGAAAAGCAAGCCTGCAAGACATTATAGAGAATACATGGATGACGATCAAAAATTCACTTCAAGAAGAACAGATGTATTGGTATATAAAACACCAGTATTAACCGAAGACCTTACCTTGGGTGGACCTGTGGTAGCTGACTTAATGGTGGCTATGTCTGGCAGCGATGCTGATTTTGTGGTGAAATTGATTGATGTATACCCAGATAATTTTGAATACGAGACAAATAAGAAGGATTACTTAATGAGTGGCTACCAACAACTCGTAAGAGGAGAAATCATGAGAGGCAAGTATAGAAATAGTTTTGAAAAGCCAGAAGCTTTTGTACCCAATAAACCAACTGCAGTTAAATTTACCTTACCTGATATTGCACATACTTTCAAAAAAGGGCATCGCATGATGATTCAAATTCAAAGCAGCTGGTTCCCACTTGTTGATAGAAATCCACAACAGTTTATGAATATCTATGAGGCAAAAGATAGTGACTTTAAAAAAGCAACTATTCGTATTTACCATGATGCCTCTGTGATTCAATTGCCCGTATTAAAAGATTAGTATGATAATTAATTTATCCCTTCTAAAAAACCTGTATGAGCTTTTTTAGCTTTGAAAGTTGCATCAAATAATAAAGGCCATTCATTATAATTATTATGATGCTTAAGAAGCCAAGAGTCATCATCTTTAACTCCCCAAAGCGTAATACCAAATTTATTAGCTGTAGGAATACCATTATACATTGAAACAACTTCTTTATATTTTAACTGTTGAGCAGTAGATCTTTCTGTGGTAAAAGAAGAAATATCATTATTTGGATTCATTCTAATATCTAGCTCTGAAATATGAATTAGTAGACCGGTACCCACTGCCCTAGTAATGGCATCCTGCATTTGTGATTTTGGAGTTAAATAATTTATATGCATCTGAAAACCTATACCGTTAATGGGGATATTTCTATTTTTCCAATCTGAAATCAATTCAAATATTTTATTCTGTTTTGAAATATTTGTTTCAAAGCCATAATCATTGTAAAAAAGTTTGCAGTTAGGATCTGCCTCCCTAGCCCATTTAAAACATTTTACCATATAATCATCTCCCATACGTTGTTTGAATATAGTATTTCTTAGTGTTCCTCCTGCATCAGCTACAGCCTCGTTCACAACATCCCAAGACGTAACTTTATCTTTATAGCGGGTTACAACTGCAGTGATATAATTCTTTACTTCGAGTTCAAACTCTGCATCTGTGCCTTTATAATCAACCAACCAGTCAGGAGTAGATTCATGCCAAATTAGTGCATGACCATGAACTCGCAATCCTTTAGTAATTGAATAGTTTACTATTTCATCCGCCTTTGACCAATTATAATTTCCTTTTGTTGGAAGAATTACATCCATTTTCATTTGATACTCTGCTGTAATACTCTCAAATTCACGCTCTATTAATTGTGTATAATTACTGATTGCAATTTTTGGGGTGCTAGTTGCAACGCCAACAAAAAAAGTAGTTGTCTTGTTTTTCAATGAAGATATGATTGGAGGTACAACAACAGTATCATCATTAGGAACACTTTTCTTACAGCCAACCAATGTTAAAGTAGCAATTAGAAAAATTTGTAAAATTAATTTTAATTTGATGTTATTCATAATTTACGTTATGTAGGTTAGGACAGATTATTCACTGTTATATTTGATATCAATAAACCTGTTTAGAAGCCTTTGCCTTCATGGGGCTGGGAGCATTTTAAGCATTCAACTTTCTAAAAAGTACTTTATCTGCATAAAAAGTTCCAAACGGTATAAGTGAAGCTAAAAAAGCCATCAACATTTTGATTATGCTCCAGCGATGTAAAAATGAAACTTGAAGCAGTAAAACGATATAGAGTACAAAAAGGATTCCATGAGCCAAACCAACAATGTAATTGGGCTGTGGCATAGAAAATTTGTATTTTAAAATCATCGTAAAACCTAAAAGTAAAAAAGAGCAGCCTTCAATAAATGCTATAATTCTTAGTCTCCCCAATGCTGTTTTCAATAATATATTTACCATTTTATTATATATAAAGTACAATTCGAATAAACTAAATTAGTAATTTTATTTAAATACTGTTCCGTAAAAGTACAAATTAGTAAGGAGAAGAAAACTCTAATTTTTAGTCTACTTTAGACTGACAATTTACAGCATACAAATTTGCATCATAACTGTCCATATTCTTTAACGACAATAAAACTTATGAGGGATTTAAAAGCAGGAATACATATCAAAAGCACTACCGCGTTGATAGGTAGTTTCTTCGAGCATACAACCATTCTAATCGTTGAACACGATGAAGCCGGAACGATAGGGTTTGTGACCAATAAACCTTTTGGGAAGTCGTTGCATGAACTCATTGAATTCAGTCATGCTAAACCATTTCCACTGATGGATGGCGGCCCTGTTGATAGAGATCACCTCTTTGTATTGCACAAGCGACCCGACCTCATTGATGGGGGTGAACAAGTACCCAATGGCCTTTATTTAGGAGGCAATATGGAGCAAGTGATTCAAGCCATCAACACCGGGGGTGCCAATACACAAGAAATTCAACTTTTTATAGGCTATTGCGGATGGGATGAGGGAGAATTGGAAGCGGAGCTGGAAGAAGGAAGCTGGAGCTACTAATTGAATTAAATTCTTTGGGCAATAAATAAACCACCAAAAGTTGCAGTTAGACAAACTACAACAGTCAATAAAATATATAACAGCATGGTGCTATTATGACCTTGTTGCATGAGTGTAAGTGTTTCGCTGCTGAAGGCTGAGAAGGTACTGAAACCCCCGCAGAAGCCTACTGCCCAAAATAAACGTGAAGCTGGTGAAAGTAAATGTTTGTGGTCTGCCAAACCAATAATAAAACCCAAAATAAAACAAGCAATAATATTGATTGTAAATGTGCCAAAAGGGAAATTAGAATTATGAAAAGCGTTTATCCATTTGCCAAGTAAAAACCTAACTAAGCTACCTAAGCCACCACCAATAAAAACATAGATTAGTTCCTTCATGCTATCAAAGTTAATCTAATTCTTTTTGTGATTCACAATGCTACTCCTGTGGCTGAAAATACTCAGCATAAAGTGAACATAATGAATGCATTGATTAGTAGTCAGTTATGTTTTAAAAAAAGGAAATCAACTTATTTTAGTGCGATTTTAGGGGTGTTTTTGGCACGCAGAGTGACTATGGTATTATTGTTTAATATATTATACTTACCTTATAACTGTAAATCACTCAGACTATTGCAATTCTAACGCAACAATTCTATTTACAATTCTTGTAATCACTATCATTCCTAGGAATTTTATTTAATTAATGAAATAGGCTAAGTCCTATTTCTAAATCAACACGTATGAAAAAATTTCTTTCCTTATTAATCCTTATTCCTTTTTTTGGAATGAGCCAAAAAAATGTCATTAGTACTAATAGAGTATTCCCAAAAGTTGATAAAGTTTTGGAATTTGAAAAGGCAGTTTCTGCCCATTACCAGAAGTATCATACCGGTGAATGGAGTGCTCGTATTTTTGAAATTGTATCTGGACCAGATGCTGGTGGTTTCCAAATCAGCGAAAGCCCAAATAGTTGGGAGGGTATTGACAGCAGAGGCAATTTAGGTACTGAACACACTATTGACTGGAATAAAAATGTAGCTATTTACCTTACAGAAAAGGGTAGTATGAGTTATTCTACTTTCCAGGATATGATTAGCACCACTGAACTTACTGACTGGGCTGACAAAATCAGCATTACACATTATTTTCCAAAACTAGGACGTGGATACCAAATGTGGACTTTGCTTGAAAATTTAAAGCCTGTTTGGAAAGCACTTGGGCAATCCGTTGCGGTTTTTGCTTCTAGTTCTTCAGGACCTAGTCAATATGCAGTAGTGACTAGATATCCAAATGGATTAAAAGATAGGGCTCTTACTAACAATAACTTAGTAAAAGATACATATGAAAAAATCCATGGCAAGTTCGCTTATGCTGGATTTACTGAAACTATGGGTAATAGTGTTGCAGAAGTATGGCATGAAATGCTTTTTTATAGAAAAGACCTTAGTTCAAAATAATAATTAGAATTTAAACGAAAAACAAAAACTATGAAAAAAATATTATTATGTTTTCTTGTATCAGCATCATTCATTGCTTGTACAAACCAAGAAACAAAAAAAGCTGAAACTTCTGAAGAAGACAAAGACACCGGCAATTGGACTTCCTTAGATGCAAAAACAATTAAAGTAAGACAATTACTTGAATCCTATATCAAAAATGACTCAAGCGTCGTTTATGAAATAGTTGCTGATACGTTAAAATTTAGCGATCAATTTTCTAATAACCAAGAGAACGGAGTAACTAAAGTAAATCCAGGTGGTCGTGTAGGATTTATGCAAGACACTCGAAATGCGCATCAGTTATTTAGTGATATAAGTTTAACAACCGATAACATAAGAACTTTTGTTAGCAAGAATGGAGTTACCGCTTCAGGCTGGTGGGGTATGTGGTCTGGAACGGGGAAATTTACAAAAAATAAAAGTACAACTCCCGTTCATGCTTATTTCTATTGGAAAGATGACAAAATTATAAGTGGAGGTCGTTTTTTTGATCCAACTTTATTAAAAGAGGAGTTTGCGGCATCTCAAAAATAATAACTAGTTCAATTTAAGTTTGGAAAAATACGACTGAGACCTCTAGCAATAGGGGTCTCTTTTTTTAAATTAGGGTAGACAGTTTATAAAATATCTTTTAAAATATCTTTTTCAACTCTTTTTAAATAGGTATTTCTTTTCCCCTGAGATACAAATGGTACACTCCAAAATTGGCGAGTTTTTGTTTTAAACCACCCGAATACAAATGAATATACACCCATAATTAGCCTCAACTTAACTGAATTAAGGTATAAAAATAATACAGGAAATCCAGGGGCTCCATGTGTTAGATATGTTCTGACTTTTTTATGACTAAGCAATGGCTTTGGATAACCATATAGTTTTGATATAGGTATAAAATTATAAGCAAAACCAGGAGTGAAAATTTGATCAAAGAACGATTCTAAGGCAGGTGTAGTTCTAAACCACCAAACTGGTGATATAATATAAATCCTATCAGTCCAAGTTATAAGATCTTTGTACTCTTTGATTTTTTCTTCCCCAAAATTAAAGTTACTATTTTCTTGGTACAGGTCTATAACATGAACTGATTCATTTTTAGAGTTTAAGGTTGTTTTTATAGTTTTAAAAATACCATTGTAACAAAAACTGGTTTTATCTGGGTGTGCAATTATTATTAAGTTGTTCAAAGTGATAATTTTAATTTGTCATTTTATTTCAAATTCATATAATTCTGTAAATGCTCAATAAGTGATTTTTGAGAGTCTATCGTATATTTAATAATATCACTTTGACTAATCACATTCACTAATTGGTTATTTTCAAAAACAGGTAAATACCTTAGTGTCTTTTCAGTCATTAATTTACTACACAGCTCGATAGTGTCATTTATATTCAACATGGGGATATCGGAAATCATAATTTCATTCACAGTGGTTGTATCTGAAGAGCGGCCCTCTAAAACAATTTTACGAGCATAATCTCTTTCTGTAAAAATACCTGCATAACTATCGCCTTCTAACACAATTAAACATCCAATATTTGATTCAGCCATTATTTTTAAAGCATCATAAATACTTGCCGCGCTAGAAACAGTAATTAGTTTTCTATTTTTGCTCCGTAATAAATCTTTAATGATTGGCATACACATTTAATTTATATTATTAGTAAATTCAATATTAAATCAGAAAGCGAGTTAAACATCCTTCTTAGGCTGATACTAATTTACTTTTTATTTTGTTGACTGCAGTAGAAATATCAGCATTAAAGGTTCGTGTATTTAGTAAAAAATGACAAAAACCTCACACAAAACCTCTCGCATAAACAAGAAAGGACCCACAATTTGACGTAAATCCTTAATTTGTAATAAGTTATGTTTTCACAAAACTGAAATCAAGTGATTTTGACCGATTTATGCGGTTGTTTACATCAAGCTGAGGAAAGTTAAAATTTAATCTTATTGACGGCACTAATAAACCAGTGACATTTTTCCGAGACAGTCCCTTTTTCATAATCAGTGATATACACTTTTACAAAATTGTAATGAATATGTATTTCGGGATGATGATCTAATTCAATGGCGATTTGCATGACTTGATTTGAGAATGCCACCACTTCATTGTAGTCATTAAACTTGAATGTCTTTTCTAATCTATTATTGAATTCATTCCAATCTGTATTAGTCATTTGTCAATGGTTTATAGTCAAACTTCATTAATTCATCTAGTGAGATATACTCTAGGGTCTTAATATGTGTTGACTTCAATATAATTGGAGGTGCAACATTGGCTTGATATGCCTCTATCCATCTTGATACACAAAGACACCATTTATCACCCTCTACTAAACCTTTAAAGCCAGATGGAGGGTAGTCCATAGTTAAATCATTACCCATACTTTTTGAATATTGTAGAAACGCATTCGTGACCACAGCACAAACTGTATGTGTACCTCTATCGTTCATACCAGTATTACAGCAACCATCTCTATATGCACCTGTCATTGGACTTGTCCCACAAATCATTAATGGCTCGTTAAAAACATTGATAGAATTATTAATTACAGACATACTAGGGTTACAAATAATTATTTTGAATTATTATTGACTGATTTACTTCACTGCCATGGTTTAGTGCTAATCTTTTGTTACTGCTTAATAAAAACCATGCAGTGCTGCCATGGAAGATTGTCTATATTTTTATCAAATGTAAATCCTGCTGCTTTAAATTCTTTAATAGCCTGCGCTTCACTCATTTTGTGAATAGTTTTAATTGGTACAGATTTGTCTTCGGATCTAAATTCAACAAGCACTAATTTACCACCTGATTTTAATGCAGCTCGCATTGATAGAGCCATTTCATAAGGATAAGAAAATTCATGGTAAACATCTACTAACAACATCATGTCAACGGTATTATCTGGTAAAGACACTTTTTGTTCAGTACTCAAGACAGGAACTATACGTGCTAATTTTTCCTGCTTGATCCTTTCGTTCAAATAAGCAATCATTTCTGGCTCAACGTCTACTGCAAATACTTTACCAGTTCCCACCATTTTTGAAAGTAATGCACTATGGTAGCCACTACCCGCTCCTATATCAGCAATAAGCATACCTGGTTTAACAGACAAATTTTTTAATAATAGAGATGTGTTTTCTTCCATTTCTCTTTCTTCTCTTTCAAGCCAATCTATTCCATAATGGCTCATTACCTGTGCAATTTGTCTGCCCATATACCACTTATTAATACCGTTTGGATCTCCAGTCCTTATTTTATAACGATCTTGACCCAAAGAAAATATGGAGAGAGATAGAAAAGTAAAAAGCAGTATATAGGGTTTTAATGAATACATAGATCTATTTAGATATAAAAATTGATATTTATTCAATTGAAATCTGTTTCAACTTTTTTCTTTGAATTTTTATGATAGCTGACTCAATGGATTTTTCAGGTTCTATGATATTATATTCACCCCAAAAATTAAGGTCTACAGAATTAGAAATTCTATCAGACATAATTACGTAGGGGCTCAATTTTTGAGTGTTTACTTGAGCCTGACTGTCTTGATTTTCCCAATTAGTATTAACCAATTCAAAAGTAGTATTATAGCTAGTATTAAATATCCATTTATCCCAATTTAATTTAAATGTAATATCTCCACGAG
>JBILCS010000002.1:0-57706 GCA_044353005.1 Sediminibacterium sp.
CCGCTACTTTCAGCTCAAAAATATTGCCGTAAACACCAAGAAAAAGGTGAATATTTTAACGGAGCCATTCGGTAAAAAAATCATCAACTTGTTACGCTATGTGGCTGCCGAACAACAATTTCCGTATAGTGGCGATGGCCTGCTTTTTGAGTTGATGCATTACGATTTCTACCAAATTGAACCGATGGACATTGCTAAGTTTAGCGTGGAGGTTAGCAAGCAGAACCATGATGCCAAAGAACGAACTTCCATCCGCAGAAAATTATATGAACTTGCTCGTAAACCAGAAGCGGAACTGAATACTGAGAGTTTGAAACAAATACAGCGCCTCAGTAACGATTTAGAGTATTGGATAAAAGAAGCCGCCAACCTAACGCTTCATAATTTGTTCGAAAAAATGATGGTTCGGGGCGGTTTGTTAGCTTACGTATTGCAATCGGCAGATAAAACCTGGTTGATGCAAATGCTCACCTCTATTTTTAATTTCTTAAAAGACGAAAGCCGCAAAAAGCCCGATTTAAGTTTGGTGGAGTTTGTGGGTTTACTCGATTCTTTAGAAGAACACGATCTTCCTTTGTCGCTAACCCAGGCAATTTTTAACGAAACTGGCGTACATTTTTTAACCTGCCATAGTTCAAAAGGGTTGGAATTTGATTATGTGTTTTTGGTAGGTGCCAACCGCAATGTTTGGGAACAGAAACGTAAAAATACCAGCGGCGAATACAAGTTGCCCGATACGGTATTTTCGTCGCTGGCCAATACCAGCGATTTGGAAGAATTGCGCCGTTTGTTTTATGTAGCTATAACGCGTGCCCGTAAAGAATTACTCATTTCGTACGTAAACGAAGACTCGAAGGGAAAACCACAAGAGCCCACTCTATTTATTGGCGAAATTAAAGCCAGTACCGATTTGCAGGAAGAATATATAGAGGTACCTCATGCAGATTTAGAATCCTTTTTTGTATTGCAGTTTAGCGCCGATGAACGGATTAATCCGGGCTTAATTGATGGTCCTTATATTGATCATTTACTAGAAAAATATAGCCTAAGCGTAACACACCTAAATAATTATTTAGACTGTCCGCTTAAATTCTATTTCAATAATTTAATTCGAGTGCCGAGTGGTAAAAACGATACCATGACTTTTGGTTCGGCAGTGCATTGGGCCCTGAATAAATTGTTTAGAGCCTTGCCCGAGAATAACCAGGAGTTCCATTCCATTGAACGTTTTATGGACGATTTTAAGTGGTATATGAAACGCAATCGCGAAGCCTTTACCGACGAACAATATACCCGCAGGCTAGAGCATGGTGATAAAATTTTGCCAGCCTATTACGAACGTTATGTAAACGAGTGGAATAAAAACACGCTTACCGAGCACAAAATAAAACAAGTAGAAATTGGCGGCATCCCAGTAAAAGGCGATTTGGATAAAATTGAATTTGATGCCAAGCAAATTACCATTGTAGATTATAAAACGGGCAGTTACGAAAATGCCAAGGCCAAGCTCAAACCCGCCGACGAGAAAAACCCATTGGGTGGCGATTACTGGCGTCAAGCAGTTTTTTATCGCTTATTGGTAGAGAACGACCCCCGCCACGATTGGGAGGTAAATTCCGTTGATTTTGATTTTATAGAACCTTATAACGATGAATATGTAAAAGCCAAGGTGCTTATTAAGCCCGAAGATTTACAAATCGTACGTACCCAGATAAAAGAAACGTTTGAGAATATAAAAAATCATCGTTTTGATGGTTGTGGCAAAGAAGATTGTACCTGGTGTACTTTTGTGCGCAACAACTTTCAGGCCCCCGATACGCTGCTGGAAGTGGCTGGCGCCGATGAAAATAGCATCGATTAAAGGAGAAGACAGAAACGATTCACAATCGAGCCCTCAGATTTCGAAAAACTAGATTATATTTGCCTTCCGAAAAATTGATTTGAACACCATGAGAGAACTACAATTTAGAGAAGCCCTTCGCGAAGCGATGAACGAAGAAATGAGAAAAGATGAAAATATCTTTTTAATGGGCGAAGAAGTGGCTGAGTACAATGGCGCCTATAAAGTGAGCCAAGGCATGTTAGAAGAATTTGGCGAAAAACGTATTATAGACACCCCTATTGCTGAATTGGGTTTTGCAGGTATTGCAGTAGGTGCCGCCATGAATGGTTTGCGCCCCATTGTAGAATTCATGACTTTTAACTTCTCTTTAGTAGCCATTGACCAGGTAATTAATTCAGCTGCCAAAATGCTCTCTATGAGTGGTGGTCAATTCCCCATGCCAATGGTATTTCGTGGCCCAACCGGTAATGCCGGACAATTGGGTGCCCAACACTCTCAAAATTTCGAAAATTGGTACGCCAACTGCCCAGGTTTAAAAGTGGTAGTTCCAGCCGATCCGTACGAAGCAAAAGGACTATTAAAATCAGCCATTATCGATCCAGATCCGGTAATTTTCATGGAATCGGAAGTGATGTATGGCGATAAAGGCCTAGTGCCCGAAGAAGAATATTATTTACCTATTGGCAAAGCCCGTGTGGTAAAAGAAGGTAGCGATGTAACCATCGTAACCTTTGGTAAAATGTTAAGCCGTGTGGTCATGCCAGCGGTAGAAGAATTAACAAAAGAAGGAATTAATGCCGAAGTAATTGATTTGCGTACCGTACGCCCCATTGATTACGCTACCGTAATTGCCTCTGTAAAGAAAACAAACCGCATGGTATTTGTAGAAGAAGCCTGGCCTTTAGCCTCTATTTCTACCGAAGTAAGTTTTAAAGTACAACGCGAAGCTTTCGATTATTTAGATGCGCCAATTATTCGCATTACCTCTGCCGATGTGCCCTTACCTTATGCCTCAACCTTAATTCAAGAAGCCTTGCCCAATGCAGAGCGTGTAATTAAAGCAGTAAAAGAGGTATTGTACTTAAATAAATAAACGATTTAACTAACCAATTGCAAGAAAGCCCCGATAGTTTCCGGGGCTTTCTTGTTTTTAAGCTATTTGAATTTGTCGTTTAATACTTTCTTCCAGAGAGATGAAGGTTTCGGTACGTTGTATGCCAGGCGCTGCCTGTATGCCATCGTTTAGCACCCTACGCAAGTGGCTGGTATCTTTACAAATAATTTTAGCGAACATACTGTAAGCCCCGGTGCAGTAATGTAGTTCTACAATTTCTTTCACTTCTTTAAGGCGTTCTACCGCCTCGTTATACTTCGATCCCTTTTGGAGATAAATACCCAAGAATGCACAAATATCGTAGCCAATTTTTTGCGCATTTACGTTTAATTGCGAACCCTCAATAATGCCCATATCTTGCATTTTTTTCATTCGAACGTGTACCGTTCCGCCAGAAATGATCAATCTTTTGGCAATTTCGGTATACGGAATGGTGGCATCGGCCATTAAAATGGATAAAATTTCCTTGTCTAAATTGTCAATTTCTAAATTTTGAGGCTTTTTTTCACTCATTTCTTAATAAATTTTTAATAAAATTGTTTTTGTATTACGAATATAATAAAAATTAAATTATTTCATTACCATATTTGTAATAAATAGGCTATTCGCTTATATTTGTATCAATGATTCGAAAGTTTCATATACCTGTGGGGAGTTTTTAACAGGTGAGAAAAGTGAATAGCTTTCCTAGAGGTTCGACTCCTTACCCCATAGCAACCTTATTCTATAGGTTTATAATTGGTTAGTTCGAAAAAGTCCCAGACGCCCGTCAGGGACTTTTTTATTTTATATCCTTTTGCCCATCAAAAAAGCCCCCCGAAGATCGAGAGGCTTTTCTTAACAGAGAATCGAATTATTTTACTCCGTATTTTTCTTGATATCGTTTATACAATTGCTTGTGCAGATTGTCTAGGTTAATGGTTCTACCTTGTATAAAGGCATTTTCTACTTTATTACCTAGCATATCCAAGGCATCACCACCAGAAATAAATAGGGTTGCATCTTTACCTACTTCCAAGCTACCGGCGCTTTTATCGATACCTAATATTTTGGCTGTATTTAGGGTAATAAGAGCCAAGGCTTGTTCCTTACTTAAACCATAGGCCGCCGCAGTACCCGCCTGAAAAGGCAAGCTACGTACACGGTCGACACGGTTATTACCGCCTATTGCTACCAATACGCCTGCATCTTGTAAAATTTTCGGTAATGCGTAGGGTAAGTATACGTCATCGTCGTTTTTATCAGGTAATGCTTGGGTTTCGGCAAGAATTACCGGAATCTGATTCTCTTTTAACACATCGGCTACCAGATACGCTTCGCTAGCACCCACTAGTACTAGGTTTAGGCCAAATGATTTGGCAAAATTGATAGCCTGTAACATACCCGTCGCCTGGTTTACATTTACAAATAGCTTTTTGCTACCATCAAATAAACCCTTTAATGCTTCGAAACGAGCATTGGTAACCGCGGGTTTTGCTAGTTGAGAATAAGCTTTAGCCTCTGTAAAATAGCTGTTTAGTTTCTCTATGGCTTTTTGCCCAGCTTCGGCAGCGGCCCCCGTACCTTGCGTACTCGGCCAATTTACGTGTACAGCTATGTCTTTTTTGTAAGCGGCATCTTCCCAATTCCAAGCATCAAGCGTAACTACCGATGATTGTCCCGAAATTAAATCCCCTAGTGGAGTAGGCTGGGCCATCAGAATTCCATTGGAGCGGGTGGTTGGAATGACTTTAGAATCGGTATTAAACGCAATTAGAGAACGTACGTGTGGGTTCAATTCACCCACTTCGGTTCCATCATCGGTACTACGAGCACCCAATTCAATTTCTACCAAACCTAAAATGGTGTTGGGTACAATAAAGCCTGGGTAAACGTGTTTTCCATTAGCATCAATGGTATTGGCCCCGGCAATGCTTGGTGCTTCTCCTTCGCCTAGGGCGGTAATTTTACCTCCATTAAAAGCAATAAAGCCATTGTTAATTACAAGCCCTGTTGCCGTGTGTATGGTAGCATGGCTAATTATAATAGGCTTATTTTGTGCCTTACTTGGTAATATGTTTGCTTGGCCGAAACAAAGGGTGCTTAACACCAGTGCGGCAAGACTTAAAATATATCTTTTCATCTCTTTTTCTCTAAATTTTTTATCGATTGTTGTTTACAAATTGATCTTCTTCCAAGGTTTCGCATTCGTATAAACGCTGGCGTTGCATACTTGGACGTTGGGTAGCGCTTCCCCCATTTTTGGCATCCATCATTTTTTGGATAATGCGTCCTTTCTCGGCGTTCAGTGTTTTCAGACTTTCGGCATTCTTGTTCAAATCCCAATATTGTATACCATCTACAAAGGTTTTTTCTGCCAAGGCATAAACAGATAATGGGTTGGCTGACCAGAGTACCAAATCCGCATCTTTACCTGCTTTGATACTGCCTACACGATTATCAATGTGAAGCATTTTAGCTGGGTTTAAGGTAACCAGTTTAAAGGCTTCTTCTTCGCTCATACCACCGTAGGTAATGGCTTTACCAGCTTCTTGGTTTAAACGACGGGCCATTTCGGCATCATCGGAATTAAATCCGGTTACTACGCCCATTTGGTGCATTAAGGCACCATTGTACGGAATGGCTTCGAGTACTTCGCTTTTGTAGCTCCACCAATCGGAGAATGTAGAAGCAGCGATTCCTCTAGCAGCCATTTTATCGGCCATTTTATAACCCTCTAATATGTGCGTGAAGGTATTTATTTTAAAGCCCATAGAATCGGCTACATGCATGAGCATGTTAATTTCCGATTGTACGTAAGAGTGGCAGGTGATAAATCGTTTTTGATTTAAAATTTCTACCAAGGCATCTAATTCTAAATCTCTACGCACATTGTTTCCTTTTACGGCACGTGCTGCTTCGTATTCTTTAGCACGGGTAAAGGCATCTACATATACTTGCTCTACTCCCATACGGCTTTGTGGGAATCGGCTTGCATTGGTTGGGTAATTTGGTGAATTACTTTGTTTCACATTTTCACCCAAGGCAAATTTGATGAAGCCATCGCTTCCTTCAAATTTTAATTCTTCGGGAGTTTTACCCCAACGTAATTTAAGTATCTGAGTTTGTCCACCAATAGCATTCGCCGAACCGTGTAAAATATGAGAAGTGGTTACTCCACCGGCTAATTGGCGGTAAATGTTTACGTCTTCTGAATTGATGATATCAGCAATGCGCACTTCTGAAGTTACCGATTGTGCCCCTTCGTTAATACCACCCGATCCGGCAATGTGTGAGTGTTCGTCAACAATACCCGGTGTTAATTGTTTGCCTGTAGCATCAATTACTTTGGCGGTGCCAGCAGGCAAGTTTTTCCCAACTGCTTTAATTTTTCCGTTTTCAATCAGCACGTCGGTGTTGGGTAAAATACCCTCTTTTTCATTGGTCCAAACGGTCGCATTTTTAAATAATACGGTTTCAGCTTTTGGTGCTTCGGTATAACCGAAAGCAGTAAAGGGATAAATAACACTTCCTACTTCAGGTTTTTGTGTTTCTTTTTTCGCGGTTTCGGCAGTGGTTTTTACCTCTTCTTGGAAAGTGGCGGTCCATTTGCTGCTGGTACCATCGGTGGCAACAGCTTCTCCCTTAAATACCAATGGGTCGGTAGCCGCAATAAACCCACTTAAGCGAATGGTTGCGGTTGGTTTCTTTTTAAGATCGAAGTATGCGTTTATCAAATCGCCGTTACGGCTAAAGGTGGCTTTTGTTTTTAAACTATCTGCTCCTTGACGCTCTACACTTACATCGTAAGCATTGGCGCTACCGGCTATTTTTAGTTTCAATTCACCTACACCACCTAAACTAAGTGCATAGGTTCCACGTAAATCTTTCACATCCATTTTAGAAACCACATATTGGCGGCCTTCTACCCAGTTTTCATAAATGGCGCTTTCTTTTTTAAATACTGCATCAGAAGTGATAATAAAGTTGGCCAATTTACCTGGAGCTAGACTACCTACCTGATCGGCCACACCCAATAAATTGGCAGGCACTTCGGTAAGTGATTTTAAGGCTTGTTTTTCGCTTAAACCATGATCAATGGCGGTGCGAATGTTTGCTAAGAAATCTTTGCTACTCTCTAAACCGTATGAGGTAAGGGCAAAGCGAACACCTGCTTTTTCTAAAGCTGCTGGGTTGCTTGGCGCCAATTCCCAATCTTTTAATTGACTTAAGCTGATGTTTCGAGCATCTACGGGATTTTCTACATCATAGGGTTTTGGAAAGTTTACCGGAATAATGAAGCTTCCGCCTGTTGCTTTCATAGCGGCTATACGTTGGTATTCTTTACCGTCGGTTTTAAAGATGAATTGTTTTCCAAACTCATCACCAATTTTATCGGCTCTTAAAACGCTTAAGGCATCGTTAACCTCAAACAGTTGAGGTAGGCTTTGTGTTTTATTAAATTCGTCTAAAGAGATATTAAACTCTTCTTTCTGATTTTTATACCATTGCGCATCGAAATACGTTTGGCGCAATAAGGCTATAGAGCCCATTAATGAGGAGGGATAATTGTTGTTAGAGCTGCCTTTATTAAAGGAGTATTGCGCAGCGGCTACATCTTTAAGAAACACATTATTTTCTTTTTCATCATTTAAGCTAACCACAGCCGAGGTACCTCGGGCTATTCCATCGCGATTGATGGCTTGTACAGCTCCAAATCCGTTTTTCTTTAATTCCTCTGCTTTTTTTGGATCTACGGTAAACATAGATTTTACAGCTATTTCGGGTCTGATGGCTTCGTTCCAATTGTAGGCCCCCACTTTGGTGCTTGTAAATACTGCAGAACGACCCTGGCCTCTAAATCCACCCTGTGGGCGGCTAGCTTCGGAGAGGCCATAACTACTAAAGGCATCGATAAATGAAGGATAAATAAATTTCCCTTTCAAATCAATTACAATATACCCTTTAGGGATGGTTAAGGTTTGACCAACGGCTTCGATTTTACGATTTTTTACCAAGAGCGTTCCTTTGCTAATGGTTTGATCGGCATTAAGCACAATGGTAGCATTGGTAAATGCATACAAGCCTGGGCGCTTATCCCACGACCCATTTACCGGGTAGGTTTCTTGCGCCATGGTTGTAAAACCAGCCAGGAGCAAACAGTAGAGTACGAGTTTTTTCATGTGTTGTTTTTTAATTTTTTCGAATGTTTAAATTAGCGATTATGCCTTTTGGGAATAACTTTTCGAGGTAATTTTGCTGTTACACCAAGTAAAGAAAATCTCTTCCAATAATTCGCAAATAATTCACGTAATTTGAATACACAAAATAGAAAAAATATGTATTCATTTCTTTTAAATTTTCACTCGGGTTTTAGATACTTGGTATTGGCCTTGGTGCTATTGGCTATTGTTCAGGCAGTAGCTGGTTGGTTGGGTAAAAAAGAGTTTACCGAAGGCAATCGTAAAGTGGCTTTATTTGCCATGATTTCTGCCCATACGCAATTATTATTGGGTTTGGCTTTGTATTATTTTAGCCCCTTGGTGCAATTTACTGCAGCTACCATGAAAGATGACACTTTGCGTTATTGGACTGTTGAGCATAGCGTAATGATGCTTTTTGCTTTGGTACTAATTACCGTTGGCCATGGCCGTGCTAAACGTGCGGTTGAAGCTGCTAATAAACACCGTGCTATTCTACTTTTTTACGGATTAGCTTTGGTAGTTATTATGGTGGCTATCATGCAAAGTGGTCGCCCCTTATTTGGCACCGCTGCATAACTAAATCCACTAATTCCCACCAAAAAAGCCTCGTAAATTGGTATCTTTGCTCATCTAAATGGCAAAACAAAAATTTTACGACACCGCAATAAAACCGGAACGGGCTATTTTGGTGGGAATTATTACTCCTGGCCAAAGCGATGCGCAAACGCGTGATTACCTAGAGGAACTCGAGTTTTTGGTAGCAACGGCTGGTGGCGAAACCATCCATTCTTTTACCCAACGCATGCAACGGCCCGATCGGGCAACTTTTGTGGGTACAGGCAAGCTGGAGGAAATTAAGGCTTATATTAAAGCCGAAGAAATAGACATCGTGGTGTTTGACGATGAGCTTTCACCTTCTCAATTGCGCAACATTGAAAACGAGTTGCAAATCAAAATCCTAGATCGCAGTAATCTTATCCTCGATATTTTTGCCAAAAGGGCCCAAACATCGCAAGCGAAAACGCAGGTAGAATTGGCCCAATTGCAATACATGTTACCCCGATTAACTCGACTTTGGACTCACTTGGAGCGCCAAAAAGGGGGTATTGGTATGCGTGGTCCCGGTGAAACGCAAATTGAAACCGATAGACGTATTATTCTCAATAAAATCTCTTTGCTAAAAGAGCGTCTCGAAGAAATTGATAAGCAAAATGCCACACAGCGTAAAAATAGACATCAATTGGTTCGCGTGGCTTTGGTGGGCTATACCAACGTGGGTAAATCTACCATTATGAACATGCTCTCCAAATCGGAGGTGTTTGCAGAAAATAAATTATTTGCCACACTAGATACCACGGTACGCAAGGTGGTAATTGATAATTTACCTTTCTTACTTTCCGATACGGTGGGTTTTATTCGCAAATTGCCACATCATTTGGTGGAGTGTTTTAAATCGACTTTAGATGAAGTACGCGAAGCCGATATTTTAATTCACGTGGTTGACATTTCACACCCTAATTTTGAAGATCACATGAATACGGTGAACGAAACACTCAAAGAATTGGGTGCCATTGATAAAGAAATGATTACGGTATTCAATAAAATTGATGCCTATCAAAATCTCGAAAAAGAAGATGATGAACCGATAACGTTAGCCGATTTTGAGCATAGTTGGATGGCTAAAAACAGCAGTCCGGCTTTATTTATTTCAGCTACCAAAAAAGAAAATTTAGAGCAATTTAGAACGCTTTTATACGATCGCATTAAAACCATTCATACACAGCGCTATCCTTTTGATAAGCTGTTATATTAATTATAAATTAGGCCTTTAATTGTGCTAACATGGAAAGTAAACGTCAACAGAAATTTGCCGGAGTTATTCAGCAAGATTTAGCCGAAATATTTCAACGGGAGGGTATGAACTTTTTACCCAATACCATGGTTACCATTACCAAGGTTCGGGTTACTCCCGATTTAGCCATTGCTCGTGTGTTTTTGAGTTTTTTTAATAGCGTTGATGCGACTGCTTCTTTGAGCACCGTGAAAGCACATGCCAGCGAAATTCGCTATAAATTGGGCGCCAAAATTAAAAACCAAGTGCGTGTTGTACCGCAGTTAGAGTTTTTTGTTGACGATACCAACGACTATGTAGAAAAAATGGATCAGCTTTTTGATCAAATAAGTAAAGAGCCCCGACAAGAAGATATTGATTAAAAAACAACATACCTGTTATTTTTTGTGTTATGACTAAGAAATGCCTCCTTTTCATTGCCCTCATTAGCTCCATACGGGTAAACGCCCAAACCGGCATAGGTACCACCACGCCCGTAAACAAACTACAAATAGAAGCCACAACAGCAGACCCAGCTTCATCAGGATCTAGCGCAAATGGGAACCTTCGCTTAAGCGGATTAGGCGCATCGCATGTATTGGATTTTGGCTTAAGTTCTTCCTCTACCTCTTCTTGGTTACAAGCCAGATCAAAATCAAATTATGCTACCTTGTATAATTTGGCATTTAATCCAATTGGAGGTATGGTGGGGATTGGAACTAGTTCACCATTAACCACATTAACGGTAGGTAATGCGGCAGGTACTATTGGAGGTGAAATTGCCTTAAATCCAACTTCTACTCAATATGAGGGAGGGCAACTTACGTTTAAAAAATCTCTGGTAGGAAGTACGGTGGATTGGACGATTGATCAATATGGATCTACCGCCGCAAATGCTCGATTTAGAATATTTAATGGTACAAGTGAAACCAATGGCTTGGCTATTTTAGAGAATGGAAATGTGGGTATAGGAAGTGTAAATCCGACCGCTAGATTAAACATTGTTGGTGGAGGTATTCGAATTGCCACTGGTTTTGGCAATACAACAAATAGGCCAGCAATTAACACAAGTACTATTGGAAGTTATGAAATTAGGGGTGTTGGCTCAACAACAGGCACCACTCAAACCGATGCTGGTGATGATGGTTTTTTAAGATTATCGGCAGGAGGTGGAACCAGCGCTAATACGCAATCTTCTATTGATATATCTGGCTTTTCTACCGTTTCCGATATGGGAAGCAACATTTTAATGAGAACTGCAGGAACGGAGCGCTTGAGAATTAATGCGAATGGAAAAATGGGATTAGGAACATCAGCTCCAGGAACATCCTTGCATATTGAAAATGGAAATACATTTGGTACGCCAGCCATTACATCAAGCCCTAGTATTTATGTTTACAATACGAATAATGCATCGTCCGCAGCGCACTCAACTATTAGCGTAAGAACAGCAGGTACAGGAAGTGGCAAACCCTATTACAGTTGGGATGTGAATGGTGCATTTGGTTACAGCTTGGGCATTAACAACCCAACTGATCAGTTAATTTTAAATGCAAGCTGGGATTTTAATACCACTGCGGCTAATAATGCAATTATTATAAATAGATATGGTCAAGGTAGGGTGATTATTCCTGAACAAGGAGGAGCATATTCAACCGATTGGGTAAGTGGATGGGGTGGAGGTCTTTCCTCGTATGATATCCTTGCACAAAGTGTTAAAGCAAGCAATTATATTACCAGATCAGATAGAAGATTAAAAAACACCATTTTAAATATTGATAATTTGGCGATGTCCAAATTTTTAAATCTAAGACCAGTCACCTTTTATTGGAATCAAGATAAACCAAGAGACCCCAATTTACAATATGGTTTAATTGCACAAGAAGTGGAAACCCTGTTTCCAGAGTTAGTGACTGCAGGTGTAGATAGTATGCAAACAAAATCGGTAAACTATCAAGCATTGCACGCTTTATCCTTGAAAGTAATTCAGGCTCAGCAGGCTGAAATAGAGGAACTGAAGAAGAAGCAAGCGGACTTAGATAAACGATTATTGGTATTAGAAGCTAAATTAAAATGAAAAGATTAATTCTATTTTTTTTATTTATTTCTTTTATTGCCGAGGCCCAAACCGGGATTGGTACCACCACGCCCGTAAACAAATTACAAATAGAAGCCACAACAGCAGACCCTGCTTCATCAGGATCTAGCGCAAATGGGAACCTTCGCTTAAGTGGATCAAGCGCATCGCATGTATTGGATTTTGGCTTAAGTTCTTCCTCTACCTCTTCTTGGTTACAAGCAAGATCTAAATCGAATTATGCCACTTTATATAACTTGGTATTTAATCCCAATGGTGGAAATGTAGGTATTGGAACAACTTCTCCATCAACAACCTTAACAATAGGGAATGCATCAGGAACAGTCGGTGGTGAGATTTTATTAAATCCAACTTCAACTCAATATGAAGGCGGTCAGATTGTTTTTAAAAGATCATTGATAGGAAGTACGGTGGATTGGACGATCGATCAATACGGTACTACATCCTCTAATGCAAGACTCAGAATTTTTAATGGCAATAGTGAAATCAATGGGATAGCAATTTTAGAAAATGGTAATGTAGGAATTGGAACTGCGTTTCCAACTGCTAAACTTAATTTATCGGGCGGAGGAATACGTATGCATACTGGTTTTGGAAATAGTACTTCAAGACCCGCATTGAATACTTCGACTATTGGTAATTACGAAATAAGAGGAACTGGAGGGTTTTCTCAATTAGATGCAACCGATGATGGATTTCTAAGACTATCTGCAGGTGGTGGAACAAGTTCAGGTGCTCAAGTTTCTATTGATTTGTCTGGTTATAGTCAAAATTCTGAGATGAATAACAATATTGTAATGCGTACAGTTGGAGTTGAAAGATTTCGTATTGATGAATATGGAAGAACTGGTATAGGAACTTCAAGCCCTTGGAGTAAACTTCATGTTCAATCTTCTGATGGAAATACTGTTTATATAGAAAGTACAACAGCTGATAATAATGGAATGATGGTGTTGAATGCCAATACAAGTCAAAACTGGTCTGCAAACTGGCATGAATTCATATATTTTAGAAATCAAGGTAATAATATTGGGTCCATTATTGGGTCAAATGGTGGCAATATGGTTTCTTTTAATACATCTTCTGATTATCGCTTAAAAACAGACCTTAAAGGGTATAATGGTTTAGATTTAGTAAATAAAATTAAGACCTATGATTATGCCTGGAAAAGAGACAGTTCTAGAATGTATGGATTTGTGGCTCATGAATTACAAGAAGTCATTCCTTATTTGGTATCGGGGAAAAAAGATGCAGTAGACGCAAATGGAAAAATAATTCCACAATCAGTGGATTATAGTAAGCTAACACCAATTTTAGTTAAGGCGATACAGGAGCAGGATATCAAAATAAAAGAGCAAGAAGAAAGCATAAAAAAACTAAATGATGATAATCGTGCTTTAGAGCAGCGAATTACATTTTTAGAAAATCTAATAAAAAGTAATACAAACAAAAACTAAATCAAAATGAAGCATATAATTTTATTAGGTTTATTTTTTTGTATTACAACAACTAGTTTAAATGCTCAAACCGGCATTGGTACAACAACTCCAAATGCTTCTGCTAAATTAGAGATCTCTTCTACAGATAAAGGATTACTTATTCCTAGAATGACATCTGCTCAAAGAGGTCTTATTTCACTACCTGCGAATGGGTTGTTAGTTTATCAGACAGATGGAGTAATCGGTTTTTATGTAAATTCAGGAACTTCAGCTTCGCCATCTTGGTTAAGAATAAATACTGACTGGACGAAATCGGGAAACGATATTAGTTTCACAACAGGTAATGTTTCAACAACAGGAAATTTGACAGGAGGGAATTCAAGCACATCTAATATTTCTGGATTTGCAGCAAATATTACTTCTATATCTGCTAATTATCCAATTACTTCAGCAGACAATGGCAAAGTTATTCAATCTACAAGTGCTTCTGCAATTACAATAACGATTCCAACAGGACTGCCAACAGGTTTTAATTGTACCGTAGTACAAATGGGTGCAGGGCAACTCACTTTTTCTGGCACTTATTTAAATAGAACAGGTTTTACAAAAACAGCAAGTCAATACTCGGTTGTAAGTATCCTTCATTTAGGTAGTAATAGTATTATTGTTACAGGAGAAATGAGTAATTAATATGAAACGTTTTATTACTTTAGTTATACTATCTTTTTTATCATTATATACTACTGCTCAAATTGGGTTACCTATTCAGCAATCTGTTTTACCTAAAAATAGTTTAGTGGTGAATTATGATTTTTTAAAATCATCCAGTTTTACACGTGGTAGCGGAATAGTTACCAATATTGCTGGTACAGCATCTGGAAATGCGACTATAGTTAATGACCCCATTTTTTTTAATTCTTTAGGCTTTGTTTCTTTGAATGGGAGTAATCAATATTTAATTACACCCAATATTAGGACTTATTTTAAAAATGTTAATACAAGTATTCAAACAAGTTTTACCATGAGTTTTTGGGTATATCCAACAGCTAATAATGGTATATTAGTTTATGAACTTGAATCAACAACACTTAACAATGGTTGGAATGCATCTACTATTGATATTGTGAATGGTTATGTGAAATATCGTGTTTGGAATGGACCGGTTATTACTTCACCTTCAACAATTAACTTAAATCAATGGTATCACATTGCCATGGTATATGATGGAGCAAATTTGAAAGGGTATATAAATGGTGTGTTACAAGGCACGCAAACAACTGCAAGAATTATTCCTACTGCTGGCCAATTTTATGCTGTTGGGGCAGGGGGAGATCAAAATTTGGGTACAAATGCATATGGAAAATTTAATCTAGCTCAATTCAAAATATATAATTTACCATTTACTGATAAAGATCTTTTATTAGACTACGAATCAAGAAAAGATGAATTTGATTATACTATACATAGCCCTTCCACTAATTCAAGCCCAACTTATTGGAGTATATCTAGTGCATGGGATAATTCGTATGGTATAAATGGTCCTGGCGATGCTTTTTCGATTTTTCATTATACTCCATGGTTAAACTCAATTTTAGGTTGGGCAGCTTTAGCTCATGGCACAGACCTGACTACGAATCAGTGGATTACTTTAAATTACGACGAGCCAGCTTATATAAAAGGAATTGTTATTCAACCTAGGGCAAATAATGGCGGACAATGGGTTACAAAAGTACATGTAGAGACTAGCTTGACTGGTGCTGCTCCATGGACTAGGGTTGTAAGTGATGTTTCTTTAGGGACTAATATTACTGATGATGCGCGTGTGCTTTTTCCTACAAGTGTTTTTGCTAAATCTGTTAAAGTCATTCCTGTTACTTGGACTAATCATATTACTATGCGTTTGGGGGCGCTAGTAAAACCTAATAACCTAATTACTGATGGTTTAGTACTTCGTTTAGATCCTGCAAACATTAAATCCTATCAAAGTTCAGGAACTACATTTAAAGATTTGACTACAAACTTATCGGATTTTACTTTAGTTGGTACGCCCATTTATAATACAAATGGTTTTTTTACATTCAATGGGACGAATCAATACGCTTCTAGAGCAAACACTGCTAGTTTAAAGCCATCAACCGCTATTTCAATTGAACAATGGTTAAATGCAGATAATTGGAATGCTGGAACTTCAGCATCTTATAAATGTGCTTTATCATGCACTCAGGGAGGAGGTTATTCGCACAATATATGGAGTGGAAATTTTTATAGTTATATTTATGCGGGGGGTAAATATTTAACACCTTCTGCTTCCGTGAGTAATTTTGTAGGGTGGCATCATTTCGTGACAACCTTTGATGGTCGATATGCGAAATTATATATTGATGGTAGTTTAGCTAATACGGATGATTATGGAAGTGCTAATCGAACAATGACTTATGCATCCAATAGTATTTTTTTAGGAGTTGAAGCCGGCCCAAGTACAGCTCCTGCAGGAAATTTTTGGCAAGGTAAAATTGCAACAACTGCTATTTATAATAAAGCATTGTCTGATGCTGAAATATTACAAAACTTCAATAATACTAAAGTAAGATACAATATTGTTCAAGATGGCCTTGTGGCAAATTTAATCAATCCTCCAAGTTCAGGAACTACGTGGACAGATGCTTCAGGCAATGGTAACAATGCAACCTTAAATGGGTCCCCAACATATACTTCCTCTAATGGTGGAGGATATACTACTTCCTCAACTTCTTATTTTTCAATACCTTATAATTTGCCGAATACTTTTACTATAAGTGTTGCATGTTCCTTGAACCCTTCTAAATTTTGGGCAACTCTTTGGGGGAATGAATCATGGAATGCAGGTAAAGGTTATATTGCTTATTTACTTTCAAACAGCACCATGAATTTGGGTAGCTCAACTGGCGTTGCCAGTATCTCGGTAACTGGTATTAATACAGTTCATATCTGGGATTTTGTGGTTAACGGAACAAGCTATACTGTATATAGGGATGGAGTGAGTGTGGGTACGGGAACTTTTACAGCACCTTCTGGAGGACTTAGTACTACTGGACTTTATTTTGGCGCAAGGCATGGAAATGATGGCAGTTCTTATACGGATGCTTTACCTGGTTCGTATTATAGTATGCGCGTTTACAATAGGGCTTTAAGTGCGGATGAAATCAATACTAATTTTTCGGTTTTGAGAGGTAATTATGGATTATAGATAATATGACTAAATTTGTATTATAAGGTTTGATATATGATGAGAAATATTTTATTTATTGTGGCTTTATTTTTTTCAATGCATTTGAATGCTCAAACAGGTATTGGTACAACTACGCCTCATGCTTCAGCGAAATTGGATGTGAGTTCTACGAATAAGGGATTTCTACCCCCACGTGTATCACTAACAAGTGTAACAGATAATACGACCATTCCAAGTGCGGCAACAGGTTTATTAGTTTATTGCAAAGGGGATGCTGGTTTAGCAGCTGGATATTACTATTGGAATGGAAATGCTTGGGCTACTATTGCAACGTCAGGAGGTAGCGGAAGTTTTGCAGCTTCTTATTTGAGAGGTTCTAGAATTGCAACACAAACTATTGCTGTTGGTGGAATAGTTATATTTTCAAATATTGATAACTCTTCAGGTGGAGATATTTCATTAAATACATCTACTGGAAAAATAACTTTAGCCCCAGGAAATACATATCGGTTGCGTGGAGCAGTACCGAATTTTTCAGGTGGTCAAAGACCTGCATTTATTTGGTATAATGAAACTTCTTCCGCTAATGTAGGAAGCGCAACTTTTTCTTATAATCCAGGTGATGCAGCTGCTTTAGGTGCCTTTGGAGCTCCAGCTGAATTAATAATTACACCTACCGTAAGTACAGTATTATCATTTAGGTTGCTGAGTTCTTTAAGTAGTGGAAATGTTACAGTAGGCGGCAATGGCGATTTCTCTACTACAGGCTCTTATCCTTGGTTTGAAGCACAAGTGATTTCTGGCAATGCACCTGTGACTGGACAGAGTGTGGATTATGTTTCAGTAGGTTCTATAAACTTAACCGGAGTTGGGGGTAGCCAAGATTTGATTTTTTCAAGTAATTTTGGCGGTAATATTCCATATAATTCAACAACCGGAGTTTTTACATTATCAGCAAATAAAACGTATTTGTTTCAAGCTCAAGTCAGAGTTAATACAGCTTCTGCAAGTGGAAATTATATTGAGTATGGTTTTGTTGATGCGATCTCAAATGTCTTGTTGGTGAATGGGACACAGACAATCACTAGCTCGACTACATCAACCGCAGGTTTCGGATCAAATCCTGTAATTAATTTTATTTATACACCTAGTTCCAACCAAACCGTAAAAATTAGAACAACGTCAACCACTACTGGTACTCAAACTGTTGTATCTGGGACAGCGAATATCACTCAAATTGGATCCTCAGCTATTATAAATCCTTGGACTTTATCAGGAACCAATACTTACAATACAACAGGGAATGTGGGAATTGGGACATCATCACCTAATACTAAATTAGAAGTAAATGGGACAGCTAGTGCGTATACACTTAGTCTATCTAATTCAACTATTGGTACTCCTTCATTGGTATTAAGAAATGGAGATGCATCAGCCACTTATTCAGATATTGCACAAGTAAAAATGGGATGGTCTGGCAGTGCTGCAGGAAAAAGTCAATATGCTCAGTTTATACATAGTAGACACAATTCTGGAGCTACCGGAAATGCTATTGATATTTATTTATCTGACGGAACAGCAGATAATACCATTATAACTGGATCTACGAAAGCCTTGAGCATTGAAAGTCCTGGAAACTTAACATTAGCTGGTAAAATAAATTTAACTGATGCAAGTGGGAATGTAGCAGTGAAAGCCGCTAGTTTTGTAAATGCAGGTGTTGCAGTTACTTTGGGAGATATTCAAGTGATTATGTCAACAAGTGGAAGTAGAAGCTTGCAAATTAGAACTACTGGATCTAGTTTTACTGGAATGGCATCAGCTCATACCACTTATGCAAATGGTTCATATACCTATTATTCGGACAAATCATTTACTGTAGATGCTAATTATGGTTATATAGGAGGAGTAACATGGAGTTTTGGAAATGATGGAGATCTATCTGTTTATTATGTTAGAGATACCACAAATCAAAGATTTTATAGATTTACCTTAATGGTAGGCAACGTAACCGCATATACCAATAATTTTATCTCCATCGAAAGGCTTTTATAAATCAGCCACTTTTTCGTACCTTAGGTTTCTTGAAAAAAGTGATTGCCATATGTTGTTTTGCTGCCTTGTTATTATCAACAAGTAGCTTGAGCTATTTTTATTGGCTTCAGGAACAGTTACATGAGCAAGAAAGATTCGCGAGTATTGATGCAGGTGAGTCCATCGAGCAAGCAGATCAAATCACTATCACCGTAAAAGATAAATCCATCTTACCCGAAGGCTATCACTGGGAGGAGAAGGGACGTGAATTTAGTTACAAGGGTATGTTCTATGATATTGTTTCCATTGAGCAAACTAAAGCAGGTTGGGTGATTAAAGCAGCATCGGATGAAGAGGAAGCAGAAATTGTTGCGAATCAACATAAAGCACATCAATTAAATAAAGAGGCAGAATCTAAATCCAGTTCTTCCAAAATCAAATTGAATCTAAGCCTTGCTGTATATGAATGTCCTTCATTAAATTCACATTGTTTTTTCAACTATACTTTAATAAACAAGAAGTATCCATTATTGACTACGCCAATTTTAAGTAGTTATTTAGGTGACATTTCTCATCCGCCAGAAACTGTCTAATACATAAGACAGAACTATCAAATCAATTTTTTCATTTGATAGTATTTCGATTTCATTTTAAAAATTGAGCATGCGTTTAATAGTAAGCGTACTGTTATTTTTTGGGATGAGTCTGAAACTTTTGGCGCAATCTGATACTACAAGCAAGCAATTACAAGATGTAGTCATTTACGCGAATAAGTTTCCAACGCTCTCAAAAAATATCGTACAAAGGGTGGTTGCCTTAACCGATAAAGTATTGTTGCAACAGCAAGCGAATACAGCAGATATCTTAACTGCTTCTGGTCAGGTTTTTGTGCAAAAAAGCCAAGCTGGGGGCGGAAGCCCTGTGGTGAGAGGCTTTGAGGCGAGTAGGGTACTATTAATGGTGGATGGTGTGCGTATGAATAGCGCCATTTTTAGAGCTGGTCATTTACAAAATATCATCACTGTTGACAATATGATATTAGACAGAGTAGAAATCATTTATGGCCCAAGTTCTACTTTATATGGAAGCGATGCATTGGGTGGGGTGGTGAATTTATTTACCAAACAGCCACAGTTGTATAAGTCAAATCTTGTTTCAAAAAAAGCAGCTTGGAAAACGGATGGTAATCTGGTTTATAGATACGGTAATGGGCAAAATGAGAACAGACAGCATATTGATATTAATATTGCCAATAACAAATGGGCTTACCTCACTTCATTTACCAATAGCAGTTTTGGTGATATGCGTCAAGGGAATAAAAGATTAGCAGCTTATCCAGATTTTGGTAAAAGACTTTTTTATGTAGCAACAGAAAACAATACCGATGTCGTTAAAGACAATAGTGCATCTGTAAACATTCAAAAATTAAGTGGGTACAATCAAATAGATTTATTACAAAAAGTATTGTTCAAGCCTAATGATAATACGGAGCATTTATTGAATGTGCAAATCTCTAACTCATCGGATATCAATCGTTACGATCGTTTGACTGAAACCAGTAAAGGGTTGCCTGTGTATTCTGAATGGTATTATGGCCCGCAAGTGCGCAACATGGTTGGGTATAAATTAACGAAATCTAATTTGAATGGTTACTTCCAAAAATTAACAACAAATGTCAATTACCAACACCTTGAAGAAAGCAGAATCACTAGAAGGTTCAAGTCTAATAACAAGGATTATAGATTTGAGGCGGTGGATATGGTTGGTTTAAATATGGATTTACTACACCAAGGAAAATCAAGTGAATTAAATATTGGGGTAGAGTCTTATTATAATTATGTTGGTTCAACTGCATATAGCAATAATATTGCAACGAATCTGCGCAGCGCCATTGCCACAAGGTATAGTGATGGGCCTACCAATATGGCAAATTATGCATTGTACGCGCAGCATACTCAATTTTTGAAAGGGAATTGGGTGTTGAATACTGGCTTGCGTTTAAACAATGTGCAATTGAATGCCAATTTCAAAGACACGGCACTCATGCATTTCCCATTCACAGATGCCAATCAAAATAATACTGCCATCACGGGTAATATTGGCATGGCCTACAATGGCGCTGATGGACTTAGGGTTACTTTTGGTGTTAGTAGCGGATTTAGGGCGCCGAACGTGGATGACTTAACCAAAGTATTTGATACAAGAACGGGTTATGTCGTTGTTCCAAATAAGGATTTAAAACCTGAGTATACTTACAATACAGAATTGAATGTATCTAAAACAAGTTCGACATATAGCATTGGAGCTTCCTTGTTTTATACCTGGTTTAGAAATGCATTGGTAGTAGACAAGTTTAAATGGAATAATGCAAGTTCTATTCTATATCAAGGTATCATGAGTGATGTGTACGCGACTCAAAATAAAGCGAAGGCTGTTGTCTATGGATTCAATGTCAATGGCTCTGCTAACTTAACACCTAATACGACTTTAGCTGCTACTTATACTTATACAAAGGGCACTTATCAAAATGGACTAGTCGAAATGCCTTTAGACCATATCCCTCCAACCTATGGCAGAGTGGGATTAAAGCATGATCTAAAAAAGTTTTCAGCCGAATTGTTTACGGTGTTTAATGGATGGAAGCGTATAGAGGACTATAATTTAAATGGCGAGGATAATGAGATTTATGCCACCAAGGATGGTATGCCAGCTTGGCAAATTTGGAATATCAACACCAGCTATCAGCCAACTCAAAAATTAAATTTTAGTTTTCAAATTGAAAATATGGCCGACTTGAATTACCGATACTTCGCGAGTGGTATATCCGCATTGGGCAGAAATTATATTGTAAGTTGTAGGTATTCTTTTTAGCGTATTAGTGCTCCAACATTGCTAGAGAATATTTTAACGGCAATAGCTAAAAGAATAACGCCAAAAAATTTACGAACTGCTAGTAAGCCTCCAGGTCCTAGTAAGCGTTCAATAAAATTGAGCGATTTTAAAACTGCGTATATAATGACTAGATTGATAAGAATACCTAGTGCAATATAAAGTTCATCGTAGTTTGCTTTTAAAGACATAATCGTGGTCAAGGTTCCACTTCCGGCAATAATAGGAAAGGCAATAGGCACTACGGCACCAGATTGCGCATTTTTATCTCCTTTGAAAATCTCATGCCCCAATACCATTTCAAGTCCTAATAGAAAAATCACAATCGATCCACCCACGGCAAATGATTTCACATCCAACCCCAATAATTGTAAAAAAGGTTTGCCTAGGAATAAAAATAAAATCATCAAGCCGCCTGAAATTAGGGTCACTTTAAGTGATTTTATGGCACCTGATTTTTCTTTCATCGCAATTAATAGTGGAATAGAACCCACGATATCAATTACGGCGAACAATGTAAAGACAATGGTAAGTAGTTCATCTATTTTGAATCCCATAAAAAAGCTTTGTATGAAGATACAAAGCTTTTTTAGATTTACTAAGCCATTAAAATGATCAAGATGACAATTGTTATATTGGTAACAACAAAATTTTAATTTAAACGTATCCCAAATTGAACTATTCTCCCAATCGCATTATAGCCATTGACTTCACTAAAACTGTCGTTTAGGAGGTTTTGACCATTTGCAAACAATACCAAGCGTTGATTCCACTTATATTGAAGATGCGCATTTAGTAGTGTATAATAACCCAAGGTTACGTCTGCTTTACCATAGCCGCCAACATCCTTGCGTTCACTAATGAATCTTCCAGTTAAACTTGCATTCCATTTGCTATTAATTGCATAATTCCATTGTGCGTTCAAACTGTGTCTAGGACGCTTCAATAAATAGTTGTAAGTAATGGTATCTGTTGTGGTGATTCTGTTTTGATTGGTTTCTTGTCCATTCATTAAAGTGTAGTTCAATGAAAATTGGTGCTGCTCTGTGATGGGATGCTGGATTTCAATTTCTAATCCATTCACTTTCTGTTGGATAAAATTGAAAAAATTATAGTCTATGTAATTATAGTCAATCCCATTTTTAATATTTCTATTGTAGTAAACTGCTCTTGCAAATACTTGCCCTTTTCTAAATGAAACCCCCAGCTCGGTATTGAAAGAAGTTTCTGCTTTTAACTCGTTATTGTAACTCAACTGATAAAGTGATGGCGCTTTAAATCCAGTCGACACGCTCGCTATCAATCTTACTTGATTACTTAATACATAAGAAGGATTTATTGTAAATGTTTGGTTATTGCCAAAACGATTGTGGTTATTGTATCTACCTCCTAATTCAAGTAACCATTTTTTTGCATTGTCATTGATCAAGACAGAGGTATACAAAGCATTCTGAAATTGGAAAGTGTCTTTAAATGCATCATTGTATGGCCCATATTGGCTAATGGATTCGTATGTTTGATTGTAAGACCCATATCTAAAATCAGTACCTACAATCCATTGTATATTTTTATGAATTGGTGTCGATAAAAAGGCATCTGCAAAATGGGTTTTACCTGCATATTGGTTGTCCTCAAAAATGGTATGTGTTCTGTCGGCACTGTCATTTAAATAAGTCCTGTCCTGTGTGGTATACTGGTATTGTAATTGAAAATTGGTTTTTGCTTTTTTATATTTCAAAACCAAACCACTCATGGTAGTGGCATTTTTGAATTCATTGTCTTTGTCATCCATAAAGCCGCCATAATCTATTGCAGATGTATACGCAGTCTTTCTGCTTGACAATTGCAGATCCCATAGCGTATCAATTTGGTATTTCGCTTTTACAAAAAAGCTATTGTTTTGATACCCATCCTTATCAAAGTTGGCTTTGTTGGTGATATCCTTTGCAGAAGAAAATCCGTCTGCATTTTGATTTTCAAATCCAATGGTATAGTTTAATTTGTTGATACGACTATTCAACTGCAAGTTGCCTTGCTTGGTACCATAACTTCCATAGCTTAATGCGCCAGTTAAAAAAGGTATTCCTTTTGATTTTGTAATGATATTAATCACGCCACCAATGGCATCAGATCCGTAAAGGGTGCTCTGCGCGCCTTTTAGAATTTCAATGCGCTCCACTTGATTAAGGGGCACTAAGTTCAAATCAAATTCATTGCTAATCATAGATGGATCACCTACGGGGGCGCCGTCTAATAAAATTAAGGTTCTTCCAGATGCCGCACCACGCATGTAAATACTGGGAACGGTTCCTAAATTACTTAATGCACCTGGTAAGCTTAATCCAGCCTGCTCGTTCAATACTTGTGCAATGGTTCTGCCTTCGTTTTGTTGAATTTGAGCAGCAGTAATCACCGTAATAACTTTGCTTGTTCCATTTTGTTTCTGCTCAATTTTATTGGCAGTGACAATAACATCCTCAAGTAGATTGGGAGTTGAATTTTTTTGAAGACTGTCTTTTTGTTGCCCAAAGACGAAGGACATGGTGGCGATAAGGCACACCGAGAGCGTGATGATTTTTTTGCTCATTGTTTTGTTTTTTTCATTTTACTGAGTGAACAATGAGCTTCCTGGAGAAAGAGAACCATAATTGATTAAGGAGTCATCAGAGATAGTCGTAAGATATTAGCATCTTAAAAATAAATGCATTCCATCTTCATATCTTCCGGCCTTAATTTTTTACAATCCTTGCTTTTTACCCGAAAGCTGTTGATTTCTTTTAATCAGGCAGGTCTTCTGGCTCGTTCTTCTCAAAGTCATCCTTCCCAAATTGCTTCAGTGGATTTGACTTAATGCTTGCGCATCGAACTTACAGCTACGGGAATAGCTCCTGGTTTAAACAGGATTCCCTTTTAATCATTTACATGAACCTAATCAACCACAAACTTATTCTCTTTTAAATCAGTAGTCCTATTTAATTATCAACCCATTGTTGAAAACTCCCAATAAGTTGATATATTTATATTTAAGAAAAGTGTAAAGTATTTAATATGAGTACAAAAGCAAAACAAAGCATCAATTTTTTTAGCTTAACCATGATTGTGGTCAGCTTAGTGATTGGCATGGGTATCTTCAAAACACCTGCTACTATCGCTGCTAAGTCTGGTACGCCGCTCATTTTTTTTAGTGCTTGGATTATTGGGGGAATCATTGCTTTATTTGGCGCGTTGACCTATGCCGAAATTGGACAAAGATTGCCTGTGATGGGCGGATACTATAAAGTGTTTGCACATTGTTACCATCCAGGTGTTGGATTTACAATTAATGTATTGATCTTAATTAGCAATGCAGCTTCTTTAGCAGTTGTTGCTTTGATTGGCGCAGATTATGTAAGTGATTTATTATTTGGGAGGCCATCTGGCACTTTATTTAATATTGGTGTGGCTTCATTTTCGGTCGGGCTATTTTATATTGTTAATTTATTAGGATTAAAAACAAGTAGTCGGACGCAGAATGTGTTGATGGTTGTAAAAATCAGTTTGATTTTATTGCTTATTACATCCTTGTTCAAAGGCGTGAGCGTGGCACCACATGGTTTCAATGAAGGAAAAGTCTATGTATATGATGGCTCCAATGGGATGCTACTTTTATTGGTAAGTTTAGTGTCGGTATTTTTTACTTATGGGGGCTATCAACAAACTATCAATTTTGGCGGTGAAGTCAGTTCTGCTAAAACAATGCAAAGAGGGATTGTGATTGGTATTTTACTCGTTTTATTTTTATACTTAGCAATTAATTATACTTATGTAAAAGTGATTGGTTTTGATAATATTAAAAATGCCAATGCCATAGGATCACTTTTATTTGAAGCATGGTTTGGGAAGCTCGGTGCTAAAGTATTTGATTTTGCAATGGTCTTAAGTGTGCTCGCTTATGTGAATGTTATTTTAATGAGTAATCCAAGGGTGATGTTTGCGATGAGCGAGGATAAAGTATTGCCTGCGGTTTTTCAAAAAAAGCATGCTACAACAGATGCCTTAGTACCAGGTCTAACAGTTTTTGCGATCACCACTATTTTGATTACTTTTTTTGGGAAAGGAGTAGACGATGTATTGAGTTTTAGTATCTTCTTGGATTGCTTGGGGATGAGTACCTCGGCAGCCACACTATTTATATTAAGACGCAAGGGCCAGGGAGATACGGCTGTCACAGGAGGATTAAAGCGTTGGACGCCTATTTTTGCATCCATTTTTGTATTGGCTTATGCTTTTGTAGCAGTCGCAGTGGTCATTGATAAACCTTATGCTGCACTAACTGCTGTCATCTTGGTGGCGATTGTTTTGGTATTGTACCGCCTATTTTACTATAAAAAAGGGGTATAAGCGCCGTTCAGCCAATTAGAAGTCCGTTTGTCTAAAAATTAGACAATGCTTTCTGTTTGCATTACTTTTGTAAAGCAAAATAGGAATTTCTAATTATCAATACAGACAATGAGATACATTTTTTCGTTTATTTTTCTTGGATTTACACTGTCTTTGACGGCTCAAAGTCCTAAGCAATGGGATCTAAGAACTTGCGTGGAGTATGCCATCAAACATAATATTTCGGTTCAACAAGCTGATATACAAGCAAGATTATCCAAACTACAGGCAGATCAGGCGAAGGACAATAAGCTACCGAATTTGACAGGATCTTCTGGCTTAGGAATGCGTTTAGGTCGTTCTATTGACCCTGTAACCAACTCCTTCACTACCACGCAATTTTTATTTAATAATTTTGGATTGAATGGTGGTATTCAAGTGTACAATAATAACAGATTAGGCAATACGGCTGCCGCAAGTAATTATAGTTGGTTGGCAAGTATCGCCGATCTTCAAACGGCGTCGAATGATATCTCGGTGAATGTGGCTACATTTTATTTACAAGTCTTATCTACCATTGAACAATCAGAAATAGCTAAAATCCAAATTGCACAAACAAATGAACAATTGGCTGCAACAAAAAAGCGTGTAGAAGTTGGCTTGTTGCCAGAAATTAATTTATTAGAATTAGAAACACAATTAGCAAATGATAGCAGTAATTATATCACCGCTATTTCTAATGTAGAACAAAGCAAATTAAGTTTAAAAGCATTGTTGAATTTAGATGCTGCAGAAGTATTTGATGTATACGTTCAACCAGTGGAGCAAATTAAATTACAAGCTTTTGCAGACTTGCAACCCGATTATGTATTTGGAGTTGCTGAACAAAACCTTCCTAATATTAAAGCGGCAAACCTTCGTGTAAAGGCAGCCGAAAAAAATCAATTGGTTGCTAAAGCTGGATTTTATCCAACTTTAAGCTTTGGCTATTCTTTGAGCTCCAATTTCTCTAATTCATTTAAATATATCAGTGGCATTGAGTCTGCTGGATTTAGCAATATTTCACCTACTAGTCCTTTTGTGACAGTGGGCGCTGCTAAGTATTATGTTCAAAGTCCTTTGTATACTACCATTACTGCCAATAGAGATTTTAGTAATATTTGGAAAGGATGGGGGAAACAATTAGATAATAACTTTGGACAAAATTTTGGATTCCAATTATCGATTCCAATTTTCAATGCCAATCAATCTAAAACAGCGTATCAGCAGTCAAAATTAAATTACCAATCTGCGAGCTTACAACAAGAAAATACACAGAGAAAGTTAAAGCAAGATATTTATGCAGCGTATACCAATGCAGTGGTAGCATTTAATAAACTCAATGCCAATCAAAAGGCTGTCACATCTGCAGAGAAGGCCTATAGCTTTGCAACAAAGCGTTATGAATTGGGCTTATTGGGCACTATAGAATTATTAAACAATCAAAATAATTTTTTAAAGGCAAAAGTAAATTATAAGTCTGCTCAGTATGAGTATGTATTTAGAATCAAATTACTTGAGTTTTATAAAGGAGAAGCACTTTCTCTTTAATTGATTAATCGCATCGTAAAATAAATAAAATGAATAAGAAAATCATTTGGGGTATCGTAGGTTTTGTTCTACTTGTAGTAGTTCTGGTGGGACTTAAAAAAGCAGGTGTCATTGGTAAAGACGAAGGCACCGAAGTTACAGTAGAGAAGGTGGAATTAAGAACCATCACTGAATCTGTAAATGCTAGTGGTAAAGTGTATCCAGAAATTGAAGTAAAAGTAAGTCCAGATATCTCTGGAGAGATTGTGAGCTTATTTGTGGAAGAAGGTGCTAAAGTAACTAAAGGACAGATTTTAGCTAAGATCTATGCAGACATTTACTCTTCTCAAAGAGACCAAGTCACAGCTTCGGTGAATCAGGTGAAAGCGCAATATGAAAATGTAAAAGCAAATTTGAGTGGCTTAAAGAATGGATACGAAAGCTCAAAAGCGGCGTATGAGCGTTATAAAAAATTATTTGCAGACAAGATTGTCTCAAGAGCAGAATACGAGCAAATAGAACAAAGTTTCCGTTCTGCAGAATCTAGTTACAATGCAGCTAAAGAGTCTATTAAAAGTGGAGAAGCACAAGTTCAAGGTGTGAAAGCACAATTGGCTAGAGCAGAAAAAGATTTAGCTAGAACAACGATTGTGTCTCCAATGGATGGTATTATTAGTTTGATGAATGTAAAGAAAGGAGAGCGTGTGGTTGGAACTGCGCAAATGGCTGGTACAGAAATGATGCGCGTTGCAGATATGAAGAGCATTGAAGTAAGAGTAGATGTAGGTGAGAATGATATTACTAAAGTAAAATTAGGAGATACCGCATTGGTGGAAGTGGATGCTTATAATAACAGAAAATTCAAAGGGATTGTGTACAAAATTGCTAACCCAATTACTGCAGCATCAGGCGTTAGTTCTGCAGCAGAAGTGGCAAATTATAAAGTACATATTCGTTTATTAACAGATAGTTATACAGACTTAATTCAAGAGAATGCCATTTTTCCATTTAGACCAGGTATGACTGCAAGTGCAGACATTCAAACAAAGTCTAAAGCGAATGTTATTACTGTGCCATTGAATGCTGTAACAACAAGAGACAATGATGGTAAAGGAAAAGATACCAAAGTGTCTAGTACTTCAAATAATAATACAGAAAAAGAACCTGTAAAAGAGCAAGAGTTAAATGAAGTGGTCTTTGTCTTGCAAAAAGACAATAAGGTGAAAATGATTAAAGTAAAAACAGACATTCAAGACTTAAACTATATCGAAGTGGCTGGATTAAAGGTGGGAGACCAAGTAATCACCGGACCTTATAGTATCGTAAGCAAGACTTTAAAAGATGGCTCTTTGGTAAAAGTAGTTACAAAAGAAAAGTTATTTGAAGAGAAAAAGTAAGGAAAAATAAAAAAATTGACCTTTAAAAAGGGGCGCATATAAATAATGCGCCCCTTTTTTTATGAATTTCTTATGTTTGTACAATGGAACATAAGCGAATTGGTATTATTGGTAGTGGAAGTTGGGCTACAGCAATAGCAAAAATTGTAACAGAAAATGGCCACCCAATCACATGGTGTCTTAGACAACAGTCCAATATTGATTATTTTGAAAAACGTAAACACAATCCGCATTATTTAAGAAATGCTTATTTTGATTTACAAAAAATCAGTTTTTCAACAGACATCAAATTGGTAGTGGCGGCGTCGGATATCATCATCATTGCCGTCCCTTCAATCCACATTGAAACAACACTTGCATCCTTAGAAGTGGAAGACCTTAAAAATAAGTCCATCATTTCGGCAGTGAAAGGCGTATTGCCTGTGCATAATATTTTATTGAATGAATGGCTTGAACAAAAATTTAATTTCCCGCTTTCATCTTACTTTACCCTACTAGGGCCAAGCCATGCAGAGGAAGTGGCAGCTGAGCAATTGTCGTATTTGACTTTTTCTGGCTTGGACAAAACAGCCACCACCAGCATTGCTAGTTATTTTAAATCAGAGTATATCAATACCATTGTCAATCAGGATGTGATAGGGGTCCAATACGCAGGAGTTGCAAAAAACATTTACGCCCTTGGTGCGGGTATTGCACATGGATTGGAATATGGAGATAATTTTTTAAGTGTTTTTATTGCAAATTGCGCCAATGAAATGCAAGTATTGTTAAAAGAAATTGCCATTAAGGAATCAAGTGGAGCAGCTTTGATGAATCACAATGCATCTGTTTATTTGGGTGATTTATTGGTGACTTGCTATTCCTTACATAGTAGAAATAGAACCTTCGGAAATATGATTGGTAAAGGGTATTCTGTTAGAGCAGCAGAATTAGAATTGAATATGGTGGCAGAAGGTTACAATGCGAGCAAGTGTATCCATACCATGAATCAAACTTTAAACGTAAAGCTGCCAATTATGGATGCAGTGTATCAAATATTATGGGAGGGAGCAGCACCAGATAACACTTTTAAGGAGATAGAGCTGATCCTAGTATAAAAAAATCCGAAGCAATACCGTCTGCCAAAAATTTTGCTTCTTTTTTTAAACTGTATTGATTTCCATTTTGCTTAAAAATATTTTTAGAATCCATTTCTTGAATCATTTCAATGCTATGATCATGATAGCGCTTGCCAAATCTTGCTTCTATCAAGTCCAAATCAAATCCTTCCATTCGTCTTAAACTCGTCATCATGTATTCGTTGTAGCGATTGGCTTCTGTGAGGTATTCAATTTCAAAATTCAATTGCCCATTGGCGATGCTTTGAATGTATAATGCATTGTTTGCAATATTCCACTGTCTTGAAATGGTATTGAATGAATGCGCGGATGGGCCAAGTCCTAGATAATGTTTGCCAGACCAATAGTTACTATTGTGTTGACTCCTAAAACCAGGCTTTGCAAAATTTGAAATTTCATAATGCTCCATATCCATTGCCATTAATCTAGTAGATACGATTTCAAAATGTTTGGCTTGTTTTTCTGGGTCTACCGCCTCGATTTGTCCTTTTTCGATCAGCTTTTTTAAAGCGGTCTTATCTTCTACTGTCAATGCATAACATGATACATGGTTAATTTGGTAATGCTGAATCCAATCTACATCTTCCATCAAAGCTTGGTCAGTTAAAGTGGGCGTACCATAAATTAAGTCAATACTTAAATTATTGATTCCAGCCTGCTTTGCCATTTCAATGGCTGCATGTGATTGTTCCACTGTGTGCGCTCGATTCATCCAAGTCAAAGCAGAAGCCTGAAAACTTTGTATACCAATACTTAAACGGTTAATGCCTACTTGTTTCCATGCCGCCAATTTAATTGGATGGATGTCGTCTGGGTTGGCTTCTAAGGTACATTCGATGGTAGTTGCAACATCAAAATGGGTATAAATGGCTGCTAGAATTGCTTTTAATTGCGGCTCATTTAAAAGGGAGGGCGTTCCACCGCCAAAATAGATGGTCTCGATGGTTTCGTTGATATAGCTTTTCTGAAGTTCAATTTCTTGAATGAGTGCATCTACAAATGCTTGAATAGTATCTGTCTGTGTAGAAAAATGAAAATTGCAATAATGACAAGCTTTTTTGCAAAAAGGAATATGTAGGTAGATGCCTGCCATAAGTTGAATTACCAACAAAGCTAGGCATTGTTCTTTAATTCTGCATTAGTATACTTATTTTTGCAGCAGATGTTAGACCAACTTAAGAAATTTTCATTTGCCTTCATTGGACTATTTGTTTTGTCTAGCTTCACCCTTGTGAGGCAAGCAAGTCAAAAAGATACTGTATTGGTTGCAAAGGATACAATCGCAATTGTTCAAGATACTGTGTTGGTTAAAGACACTTTATGGCTAAAGTATGTACCAATTATTCCAAAAACATTTATTCAATCCGATGCTTGGTATTTGCAATCCATACCAAGAGATCCAAATGATAGTAGTTTCAATGTCCTACAATTGTACCTCAATTTCTTTGCGAAAAAAAAGAATACCTATCAATTGTACAATCAAAAAGTAACCTCATCCAATGCAGAGGATGTTTTGTATAAAATAGAACAAAAATTTTCATTACCAGATAAAGATGTTCTTTTTTATGCCATCATTGCGTTGATTTTTTTATATAGTTTTCTAATTCAAATAGCCCCACAGTATATTGCGAAATTATTTAGTCAATTTAGTCAATCCTCATTAAGGATGATGCAAAATAGAGAGCAGCTTTTACAAAATAGTTTAGCTTCTTTTATTATGAATATTGGGTTTGTTATGAGTTTTTCTTTAATGACAACACTCGTTATTTTTAATGCGCATCTGCTACCCATTAATTTTTGGGAAGGATTTTTCTACATGTGTTTATTCTTTTTGGGGTTGTATTTTGGAAAGTACATTTGTTTAACAATTGCAGGCTATATTTTTAATACCAATGAACTTGTCCAGACCTATATTTTTGTTGTTTTCATGATCAATAAAGTGCTAGGCATCTTACTCATCCCTTTCATTGGAATCCTGGCATTCGCCAAGCCTTATTTACATCCTTTTGCGATAGCTGGGGCAGGCTTATTAATGGTCCTTTTAATACTATATAGGTACTTATTTTCATTAACATCTGTTAGGAACAAATTACATGTCTCCTCCTTTCATTTTTTTCTTTACCTTTGTGCTTTCGAGATAATACCACTATTGATTTTATATAAATTAATAGTTCAATATTTTGGAGGAACTTACTAATGTAGAAAGTTTAAAATGGCAAAAGAAATGAGTGTAGAAAAAAAGACAACTGCGACTAAGACCATTAAAAAAATTCTAATTTCACAAGCAAAGCCTGAGAGTGAAAAATCCCCTTATTTTGATTTAGAAAGAAAGTACAAAGTGACTTTATTTTTTAAACCTTTTATTGAATTGGAACCTATCGGTGCAAAAGAGTTTAGAAAAACTAAAATAGAAATCCCTTCTTATTCTGCTGTTATCTTTACAAGTAAAAATGCGATTGATCATTTTTTTAGAACCTGTGATGAACTAAAGGTCAATATTAGTCAAGACACAAAATATTTCTGTATTACTGAATCTGTTGCTTTGTATTTGCAAAAGTTTATCATGTACAGAAAGCGCAAAGTATTCTTTGGGGCAGACGGATCCAATAAAAAACTATTTGATGTATTGAACAAACATAAAGCCAATGAGCAATTTCTTTATGTTTGTAGTGAGAACCAACAAGACAATGAAATTGTTAATTGGTTAAAAGACCATGACTGTAATTTTGATTTGGCGTATATGTACCGATCGGTAAGTAGTGATATTAAACCACTTTTGAAAGAACACGATTTTGATATCATTTGTCTTTTCACTCCGAGTGGTTTAAAGAGTCTCTATGACAATCAACCAAATTTTGTACAAAACGGTACTGCACTTGCTGCATTTGGTTCAAACACCTGTAAAGCAATTGAAGATGCAGGTTTGAATCTACATATTAAAGTACCAAGTCCTCAGGTGTCCAGTATGTTCGCTGGTCTTGATCAGTTTTTAGCGCAAGTATCTAAAAAGAAATAAACTAAATTGCACTCTATGAGTGTCAATAAAAATTTCACCAACGATTTAATCAAGGAGACAAGTCCTTATTTATTGCAACACGCACACAATCCAGTGCAATGGAAGCCATGGTCAGATGCATTGTTTGCAACAGCGACCGCTACAGATAAGCCTATTTTACTTAGTATTGGTTATGCCGCATGTCATTGGTGTCATGTGATGGAACGGGAAAGTTTTGAGGATGAAGTGGTAGCTGATTTCATGAATACGCATTTCATCAATATTAAAGTAGACCGAGAAGAGCGTCCCGATATCGATCATATTTATATGGATGCATTGCAAGCGATGACTGGATCAGGTGGTTGGCCATTAAATATATTTTTATTACCCAATGGGCAGCCTTTTTATGGAGGTACTTATTTTCCGCCTCAAGCAATGCAAAATCGTGCTTCATGGATGGATGTTTTAAAAGGGGTTCAATCTGCTTTTGAGCGCAACCGCGATAAACTGGTAGAACAAGCCACACATTTAACACAGCACCTTTTAGATAGCAATATCAAAGCATTACAAACTCAAGAGGCTGACTCTGTTGCTACGAATGACGAATTTCAATTGATTGCTCAAAGGATCTTGCAAAATGCGGATACACAATGGGGTGGATTTGGTGCAGCACCAAAATTTCCACAGACATTTTCGATACAAGTTTTATTTAGAAACTATTTTCAAAATAAAGATCAAGCATCGATCGTGCATGCCATTCGATCGATTGATAAAATGATACAGGGAGGCATCTATGATCATCTTGGTGGTGGATTTTCAAGATACAGTGTAGATGCAATGTGGCAAGCGCCACATTTTGAAAAAATGTTGTACGACAATGCATTGATCTTGGGTGTACTTGCCGAAGGGTATCAAATTACAAAAAAGCTCATCTACCAAAATGTAATGCAGTCCACATTTGATTTTTTACAAAGAGAATTATACAATGGAGCAGGGGGCTACTATGCCGCTTTAGATGCAGATTCTGAAGGAGTAGAAGGTAAATTTTATACATGGTCTTATGATGAAATAAAGGAGATCATTGACCCTGCTATCTTTGATGCTTTTGTTGCTTATTATCAAGTGGAACAAAATGGCAATTGGGAGCATACCAATATTCTTTGGACACAAAACGACATTGAAAAAGAAAGGGAACCAGCATGGCAAAAGGCACTCAAGAAATTATTTGATGCGCGCGCAGTCAGAATTCGCCCAGCCTTAGATCACAAAATCATTTTGGGTTGGAATGCAATGTTGATAGTGGGGTTCTGCAAAATGCATGCTGCCACAGGAAATGAATTTTACAAAAATGCGGCGATTGAATGTATCCAATGGTTGGAAGAAAATTTATATCACAAGGATCAACATTATTTTTATCATAGTATCGCGAATGGCACCCCAAAAGCAACAGCATTTTTAGATGACTATGCCAATTTGATTCAAGCTTATATACAACTTCAAGAAATTACAGGTAATACCAATTATTTGATGCAAGCAAAAAAGTGGATGGACTATGTGCTACTTAATTTTATAGATGAAGAGGGACTTTATTTTTACTACACTGCATCCTATCAAAAAGATGTGATAATTCGAAAAAAAGAGAGTTATGATGGTGCTCAGCCAAGTGGTAATGCGCTTATTTGTTCAGGCTTACATTATCTAGGCCATGTTTTTGATCTCGCTCAATGGACTTTGCATGCCGAAAAGATGGTGTATTCTATACGACCATCTTTACTTCAATATCCTGGCTCTTTTGGCTATTGGGCCCAAAGTTTCTTCCAAATGTCCACTGGAATGACTGAGTTGGTTGGGGTAGGTCCCACTGTTTATGAAAGCCTGCCTACCTTAAATGCGCTCTTTTTACCCCAAACTATACGCATTGTGAGCCAGGTAGAGGAGGACCGAATCCCAATCTTAAAAGATAAAAAAAGTGTTGATAATCAGTATTTTATATGTAAAAACAAGACCTGCTCTCCACCTATGCCAGAAATCGGTCTTATTTTAGCAAATATCTAACAACTAATGTCTTAATTTGCATCTTCTAAATAGTGATGAAAATCAATTCATTCAGGTTTAAAAATAGCTTTAAAACAATCTGCTAATTTTACCCCTAAAATGTAATTTTTTGTAAAAAAAATCGTTTTTATATAATATGATACCATTTTTAAAAAATAATAGGATCAAATTTCCAATTGCAGCCTTGAGCATTTTGATATTATCACTTGCTGTAATTGCATTTGCACCCCCAAAAAGAGGCAAACGTAATATCAATTCTAACCGATTAGATCCTCAAACAGTTTTAATACCAAGTGGGTCTTTTTACATGGGTGCAAGTGATGAACAAATGGACTTATCGATGGTCAATCGTAAGAAACTAGTATCGATACAAAATTTTTGGATGGATCGAACAGAGGTGACCAACGAACAGTACAGAAGATTTGTTAAGTATGTAGCAGATTCATTGAAATATTTGGCGATTTATGGAGGAGGTATTAATCAAAACGAAGATACAATCCGAGTGGATTGGGCTAGAGCAACAAGAATCAATCAAAATAGCAGAGCGGTTTTAGAAAAATTGAATGAACTTTTACTAAGCCCAGACAATCGCATCCAAGGAAAAATTGAGATTGACCCCAATAAATTAATTTTTAGATATTCATTTGTTGATTTAAAAGCAGCAGCTAAAGCTTCTAAGGGTCTTGAGCAATCACTTGGTGATTATTTAATCACCGTAAATCAAAATGTGTATCCTGATACATTGGTTTGGATGCGTGATTTCTCTTATTCTTACAATGAACCATTGACTAGATTGTATTTTAGTCATCCATCCTACAATGAATATCCTGTGGTAGGTGTGACTTGGAAACAAGCGGTTGCGTTCACACATTGGAGAACAAATAATAGTGATTATTATGCTGGGAAACCTGGAAGAATAGATCAAAAAATTGACGGTATCTATCGATTGCCAACGGAAGCTGAATGGGAATATGCCGCAAGAGGAAATTCAAAGTCAAATGCAATGTATCCATGGGGTTCACCTTATACTAGAACTAAAGAAGGTCGTTTGTTAGCCAATTTTAAACCAGGAAGAGGGGATTATTTTGGCGGGGATGCAAAGAATGACAATATCTATACGACTAAAGTGAAAGCCTATAGTGAAAACGATTTCAGGTTATATGATATGGCTGGTAATGTGGCAGAGTGGACTAGCTCAGTATTCTATGAAGGTAGTTATAACTTTTTTGGAGACTTTAGTCCAGATGTACAATACAACGCAAAAGATTCAGATCCTGTATTGATGAAAAGAAAAGTTGTCAGAGGTGGTTCTTGGAAAGACATTGCGTACAATTGTCAAGTTAGTTCTCGTAATTATGAATACCAAGACACTGCAAAATCATATATCGGATTTAGATGTGTGCTTTCAATGGCTCCAAGAGTCAATTAATCATTATTTCAATTAAAATATTTTTTTAGATTAAAAAGTATCATATAAAATTTATAAATTTTTCAAATGTCAAATTCTATTTCGCCTAAAACCAATAAGATCATTAACGTATTCTTCTCTTTAGGAGCTGCGGTAGTTATTATAGCTACATTGGCAAAAATCTTACATCTATCATGGGCTGATTATGCTCTAATAGTTGGTTTTATCACAGAAGCTGTGATTTTTATCATTTATGCATTCTTGCCACCGCCAGAAGTAGGAGATTCAACACATGCGCCACAAGAAGGTGCAGTGGATTCGGTGATGGCGCATTTGGAAGCGGCCAAATTAGACGGTGCTGCTTTTGAAAAGTTAAGCACTAGTTTCCAACGCTTAAATGACACTGCCATGAATTTGGGGGATTTAGCAGATATGTCAAAAGCAAGTAAAGACTTAAATGAACAAATTGCGATGATGAGTAAAAGCATGGAATCCATGAATACCTATTATTCTAAGTTAGCGGAAGCTTCTAATGCTATGTCAATTTCTGCACAAGATGCGATTAGAGCGAAAGAACAAATTGCTTTATTAGCTGACAACCTTACGCAGTTAAACAAAGTGTATGGCAATATGATTATTTCAATGCAAGGACGTTAATTTAATTATTCAAATTTTCATTTTTTAAAATCTAGTATACATGTCATTACCTAAGGAGCCAAGGCAGAAGATGATTAACATTATGTATCTAGTGTTGACTGCGCTGTTGGCATTAAATGTATCTAGTGAAATTCTCAATGCATTTAAAACAATTGAGCAAAGCTTAAATAGTGCTAGTACTATTATCGAAAGAAAGAATTTAGATATCTATAAATCTTTGAAAGCAAAATTGGCCGATCCAAAAACGGCAGAAAAGGCTGCGATTTGGGCGCCTAAGGCAGAGACAGCACATGCTTACGCTGACGCTATGTACATTTATGTAGAATCATTGAAACAGGAATTAAAAGTAGAATCGGGTTTGAAAATAAAAGACGGTAAAGAAGTATATAAGGAAGATGATTTAGATGCTACTTCACGATTATTTTTAAAAAGCAAATCGGGCGAATCTAAAGGGAAGGCTTTATACAATAAATTAGTACAATTTAAATCCGACTTGTCTGCTATTGATCCTTTGATTGCAAAAGAAGTTATTCCTAATTTACCCTTAGACTTATCTATACCTACTACTACAAGTATTGCTGGTAAAGGCGATTGGGCTTATGCTTATTTTAATATGACACCTAGTGTAGCCGCCGTTACAATTTTAACTAAGTTTCAAAATGATATTCGTAATAGTGAAGCACAGGTAGTAGAGTTTTGCCATAAAGAAATTGGCGAAGTAGAGTTGATATATGATCAGTTCAATGCCTTTGCAGCATCCAATTCACAGTACTTAATGTCTGGCGAAGAATTAGTTATTACTGCAGGCGTAGGCGCTTTTAGTAGTGCTGCAAAGCCAACAATCTCAATAGATGGTGTAGTGGTGCCGGTAGGTGTAGATGGATCTGCAATATACAAATCTGTTGCTGGTGCAACACCTGGGGTCCAAAGAAAACGTGTAATTATTTCTTTCATTAAACCAAATGGAGAACCTGCAAAGGTTGAAAAAGAAGTACAATTTACTGTAGGTACTCCTTCTGGATTGGTCGTGTCTACAGATAAAACAAGGGTATTTTATCAGGGTTTGGAGAATCCATTAAGTATTACTGGTGGTGGCGGCGGTGAAAAAATTAATGTCTCTGTAGAAGGTGCTGGTTCTGAAATTAGAAAAGCAGGTTCTGGACAATATATAGTGACATGTACTGGAACTGGAATAGCAGTTGTGACCGTAAATGATGGCAAGCAAACACAAAAATTAACGATACCAGTAAAGAGAGTACCAGACCCAACACCAAACGTTGGAAATAAATATCCTAGTGGTTATGTAAACGCTTCTGATTTTAGAATCCAAACTGGTGTATTTGTTGATTTGAAAGATTTTATTTTTGAAGGTGTGAAATTCAATGTATTATCTTATTCTATATTAGCATTTGGAAAAGGCTTTGATGATGATATTATATTAAATGTTAAAGGCAATGCATTTTCTGGCGAAGCCAAACAATTAATTAGAAGATGTCAACCTGGGACTAATATCACTATTGCAAACATTACAGTTAGAGATCCGGCTGGAAAAGAAAGAACATTAGAACAAACTTTAACATATAAACTACAATAGTAAATAATTGTAAAAATTATCTTTAAACTCTAGCTATGAAATATTTATTTGCAAAGATTCTAATTCTCGGTGTTTTATTTTTAAATGAAAATAAAGCCATTGCTCAATTCTCTTCTGATGCAAAAAAGAAAGCTAATAAAGCAACGGTAACAGATAATTCATCTCCAAAAGAGATCCCTCAAAATGTATTAATTCAGGATACTACAAAAAATAAAAAGGCAACAACTACACCAGCAACTGTTTACGATACTACAATTGTTGGAGGATTCAATTCAAATTCAAAAAGAAGTTTAAGAAATGGGTATGCTTTTTTCTCTGAATCTAATTCAAGAAAAGGCGTAAGAGATCGTCTGCCATTACCTTATGAAAACTTAAGAGAGGAAGATGCATTATTCAGTGAATTCGTTTGGGAGGAAATTGATGCCAGAGAAAAATTGAATAGAACTTTTATGTACCAGGCTTATGACGATAATGGTGACCAGCGTTTCTTTGCTGTATTATTACGTGCTATAGAAAAAGACGGTGTTGTTCCGTTTTCTGCTGCTGAGGACGACCGATTTACTACACCTATGACAATAGATGAAATAAAATCAATGGTCAATGGCGAATTAGAAACTCAAGAGGTAGCTGACGCAAATGATCCAAATTTGATGATACCAACGGTTAGGTATAATTCTTCTAAACAAATCAGTCCAGATTCTATTTATACTTTCAGGTTAAAAGAGCAATGGATTTTTGATAGCAAAACCAGTAGAATGTATAGCCGAATCATTGGTATTGCGCCAATTGCCTCAAAAAGATTTGGTAATAAAGTAATCAAAGTGCCTTTGTTCTGGATTTACTATCCAGAATTAAGAGCAAGCCTTGCGAAATCCGAAGTGTATAATCCAAGAAATATCTCTAGCCGAATTACATGGGAAGAATTATTTGAGAGCCGTTATTTCAATGGGTATGTAGTTAAGTCTTCTCTTGACAACTATAATGATAAACTATTGAATGTTTTGTATAAAGATCCATTGAAGCGATTACAAGAAGGGGAGAAAATCAAACAAAAAATATTCGACTTTGAACAAGACCGTTGGGTATATTAGTTCAAATGAATTAAAATAAAAAATGCGATATCTTGATGTCGCATTTTTTATTAGAACTTGATTGAAATTACTGTTCAATATTTATTGCTTTTCTTTTTCAAAAGCAGCGATTAGAATTTTAGTTTTTGCAGCGCCAATGAGTTCAATTAATGTGCTGGGATTGGCAGTTTTTATTTTACTAACCGATTTGAAATAAGTCAGCAAGGTCTCTTTTGTTTTTGGGCCAATGCCTTGGATATGGTCCAAGCTGTTTTCTAAAGCACCTTTGGATCTCTGGGCTCTATGGAAAGTGATACCAAAACGGTGCACTTCGTCCCTGATATTTCGAACTAGGTTGTGGGCTGGACTGTTCCAGTTTAATAAAATAGAACGCGTATCGCCGGGGAAAAACAATTCTTCTATATTTTTAGCTAAGCCTACTGTAGTCACTTTATCTTGAATGCCTAATTCCTTTAAGGCGTCTAATGCAGCATTCAATTGCCCCTTACCACCGTCAATGATGATCAACTGAGGAAGTGGATGTTTTTTCTGTAAGACCGAACTGTAGCGTCTTAAAACGGTCTCATGCATGCTTGCAAAGTCGTTGATACCCACCACGGTTTTAATATTGAATTTGCGATAATCTGATTTACTTGGGATACCATTTTTAAAACAGACCATCGCAGAAACTGGGTAGGCGCCTTGAAAATTGGAGTTATCAAAACATTCTATATGATTAGGTACTGCAGGCAAGGAAAGCAATTGTTTTAATTCATTTAAAACCTCATTCACAGGAGCAGTCTCACTTACTTTCACTAAAGCTTGTCGATGCTTCCAATCCCTTATTGCATAATCTACATTTTTTTGAGAGAGGGCTAATAAATGTAATTTCTCACCCATTTTTGGAACAGTATATTTAATGCCTTGCTCTTTTTCATCGGGTTCAATAGGGATAATAATTTCTTTAGCTTGGGATTCAAGTTGGGTCCTAAAATAATGAATTGCAAATGCAAGCACGGTCTCTTTAGATTCTTCCAATGGGGTGCTTAAAGGTAACATATGTGTTTGTACAATACGGCCTTCTTGTAACATCAGGTAATTAACATAAGCTTGATCTTCCTCCATAGCGATGCTGAATACATCCATGGCTTCTTGTTGCTTTGTTAGAATTTCTGATTTGGTTTGGTAACGTTCTAATTCATCTATTTTTTTCTTGGTGGCATTGGCTTTTTCAAAAGCAAGTGCAGCAGCTTCGGCCTGCATTGTTTCTTTTAAATTTTGTACCAATGGTTTTACATTCCCCTTTAACAAATGCTTTACTTGATCAATCGAATTGGCATAGTCTGCTTCTGTTTGAAAGTTTTGGCATGGCCCTTTACAATTCCCTAAATGGTATTCTAAACAAACTTTAAATTTACCTTGTTGAATATTTTTTGGGGTGAGGGGTAAAGTGCAAGTTCTTAAAGCAATGGTTTCTTGAATATGGTTGATTAATTCACGCACTGCAAACACATGTGTGAATGGCCCAATATAAGTAGATCCGTCTTTTATTTTTCGTCTTGTTAAAAACACCCTAGGGAAAGCCTCATTTTTAATCACAATATAAGGGTAGGTCTTGTCGTCCTTTAAATTGATATTGTATTTTGGCTGGTAATTTTTAATGAGTTCGTTCTCTAAAATAAAAGCGTCGTGTTCTGAATTGACAATGGTGAACTTGATCTCTGCAATACGTTGCACCAGTTCAATGGTTTTTAAATTATGCTGATTGGAAAGAAAATAAGAGCTCACTCGATTTCTCAAATGTTTTGCTTTACCCACATACAATAGTTTGCCTTTATCATCAAAATATTGATAAATACCTGGTTCTTGCGGGATGCTTGATTGTATATGCTTAAACTGCTCTTTCTCCATATGGTCAATGCAAAAATACCGGTTTATTTTTACTATTTTTATATCATGGAACTTTCAGTCAATATCCCTGCTTTATTATTCCCAGCCATTAGTCTGATCATGTTGGCCTATACCAACCGATTTTTAGCTTTGTCTAACCGTGTAAGAGCTTTACATGAAAAGTATCAACAGCAGGAAAATCGATTGGTGATATTTAGTCAAATTAAGAACCTTAAATATAGAATTAAATTGATCCAAAGAATGCAAACCTATGGAGTCGCATCCTTATTGTTATCTTTGCTTTCGATGTTTTTTATTTTCATTCAATACCAAGCGATTGCAAAATTTATTTTTGCAGTGAGCTTGCTTACGTTCACTGTATCTATTTTAGTCTCCTTGCTTGAAATCCGATTAAGTACAAAAGCAATCGAATTAGAATTAAGTGATATGGAAGGACTAGAAGATCCTTCTGTTATGGAGTACTTGAAAAAGAGGTTTGAAAGAGAAGATAAAAAATAATCATTTATTGATTTAATTATAGAACGTAAAATATTTATTGTACTTAATGTCCTTTACGTTCTCCAATTTGTTGTCTCCACATGGCATAATACAATCCCTTCTCTTCTAGTAAACTTTGATGGTTTCCAGATTCTATCACTGTGCCTTTTTCCAATACATAAATTCTTGTTGCATGGATGATGGTACTCAGTCTGTGCGCAATCATGATGGTGATTTGCTCTCTTTCTTTAGATAGATCACGGATGGTATCTGTAATTGACTCTTCGGTTAAACTATCCAATGAAGAAGTAGCTTCGTCAAAAATCAATAAATGGGGATGTCTAAGTAAAGCTCTTGCAATGGAGAGTCTTTGCTTTTCTCCTCCACTTAATTTTAAACCTCCTTCGCCAATTACAGTGGCTAAGCCATTGCCACCTTTATCTAATATATTTGCACAACTAGCTTTGGTTAAAGCCAGCAGCATATCTTCTTCAGTTGCAGCTGGTGCAACGAATGCTAAGTTTTCTTTTATAGTACCTGCAAAAAGCTGTGTATCCTGTGTTACAAAACTAATTTGATTTCTAAGCGCACTCATGTCAATTTGTGCAGTATGCACGCCATTCATTAAAATTTCACCCTCTTGAGGTTCATATAAACCAACAAGCAATTTGACCAAAGTGCTTTTACCTGCACCAGACGGACCAACAAATGCAATGGTTTCACCTTTTTTGGCTTCAAAACTAATTTGATCGATGGCTTTAAAATTAGCAGTTTGGTGTTGAAATCCTACTTGCTTAAATGCCAAATGTTCAATTTCTCCAATCGCAATTGGATTGGCTGGTGGCGTGTCAATGGGCTTTTTCATCAAGGCTTCAAAATTATTTAAAGACGCTTCGGTCTCTCTGTAACTCAAAATGATACTTCCAATTTCTTGCAAAGGTCCAAAAATAAAAAAGCTATAAAATTGCAATGAAATCAATTGACCTACTGTCAAGATTTCCTTAAAAATCAACCACATTAAAGTGAAAGTAATGACTTGTCGCAAAGCGTTCACCATCGTGCCTTGTATAAAACTTAAGGAACGGATGTTTTTTACTTTCTTTAATTCAAGTGCTAATATTTTATAAGTGTTATTATTGAGTCTGTTGATTTCTTGTGTTGTTAAGCCAAGACTTTTTACCAATTCAATATTTCTTAAGCTTTCTGTAGTGGTACCTGCTAGACTAGTGGTTTCTTTTACAATTGTTTTTTGAATGACTTTAATCTTCTTGCTTAATAAATTGGTCACATAAGCAATCATACTAGCGCCTCCAATATAAATTGGGATGATGGACCAGTGTAAACGGGTAGCATAGATAGAAACGAATACCACACTGACCACAATACCAAAAACCACATTGATCACATAGCTAATGAATTTTTCACAATCAGCACGTGCTTTTGTAAGGATGGATAAGGTTTCCCCGCTTCTTTGATCTTCAAATGCTTGATAGGGTAATTGCATGGAATGCTTTAAGCCATCTGTAAATAAAGCAGCGCCAAATTTTTGGATAATTACATTCACGGTATAATCTTGAAAAGCTTTTGCGATTCTACTCACCATGGCGGTACCTACTAAAAGCAATAACATATTACCCACACCTTTTAAAAACATGGCTTGTGTTCGCTCGTTGCCTGCAGGATCTAAAAATGGATTCTTCGCAAATCCATCAATCAATTTTCCAAAGATCAAAGGATCGAATAAGGAAAAAGTTTGATTGATTGCTGCAAGTAAAAAGGCTAAAAAAACCAAGCCTTTAAAAGGCTTAATGTATTGGATAAGAATTTTCATATTAATGGGAGGCTTTGTCTTCGTTGTATAGTAGGTTGTAGCGGGCAATACAATCAAGTACTTCTTCGGTACCTAATTTTTTCTCTGCACTGGTTACAAATCCTTCAGGTAAATAAGGAAGTATCGTTTTTAATGTGTCAAAAAACGCTTCTACATTGCGCTTTACAACACCTGGCTTTTCTTTATCTGATTTGGTGAAGATAAGGGTATATGGAATCTGCCATTGAAACAATTGTTCAACGAATTCGATATCAATTTTTTGAGGACTATGTCTAGAATCAATCAATACAAAGACCATATTTAAATTGGGTCTTTTGCGTAAATAATTTTCAATCATCTGCTCCCATCTACGTCTGCTACTTTGGGATACTTTAGCATAGCCATAGCCTGGTAAATCCACGATATACCATTTCTCTGGACGGCCTTTTACCACTTCATTGCTGATGATTTCAAAATGATTGATCAACTGTGTTTTTCCAGGTGCAGAAGAGGTTTTAGCCAATCCTTTTTGTCCACAAATCGCATTGATGATGGAGGACTTACCTACATTGCTTCGGCCAATGAATGCATATTCAGGTGCTTGTAATACAAGACATTGGTCGTAGTTAGGACTAGAAATAAGGTAAGTAGCTTTATGTATTTTCATTGTGTTTTTTAAAGGAGCATTATTTATGCTTGAATTAAAACCGTTCCTGTCATCTCTTTTGGAATGGGTAATTCCATCATCTGTAATATAGTGGGTGCAAGATCGCCTAATTTGCCTGACTGTATGCTGCCTTTCCAATTTTTATCAATGATAAAGAAAGGGACTAGATTCAATGAATGGGCTGTGTTTGGGCTGCCATCTTCGTTCATCATATAATCTGCATTGCCATGATCCGCTGTTAAGAAAATGGTGTACCCATGTTCTAAACCTGCAGTGACCACTTTTTCAACACAGGCATCTACCGTTTCAACTGCTTTTACAACAGCACTAAAAACGCCTGTATGGCCTACCATATCTGCATTGGCGTAATTAAGACAAATAAAGTCAGGGTTGCCAGCTTTGATTTCGGGTAAGATTTTATCTGTTAATTCAGCGGCACTCATTGCTGGTTGTAAGTCATAAGTGGCCACTTTAGGGGACGCCGCCATGATTCTTGTTTCACCTTCAAAAGGTTGCTCGCGTCCGCCGCTAAAAAAGAAAGTTACATGGGGATACTTTTCTGTTTCGGCAATACGAATTTGTTTTTTATTATTTTTTGCTAATACTTCTCCCAATGTATTGATTAAATTATCGTTTTCAAATACGACGTGCACATGTTTAAATGTCTCATCATATTTGGTCATCGTTGTATAATGTAAGTTCAATGCTTGCATATCAAATTCAGGAAAATCTTTTTGTGTCAAGACTTCAGTAATTTCTCTGCATCGATCTGTTCTAAAATTAAAACAAATGACAGCGTCTCCATCTTGAATGGTTGCAATAGGCTGTCCATTTTCTGTAAGCACTGTTGGTAAAATAAATTCATCTGTGGTGTCTTTGGCATAATTTTCTTGAATGGCTTCAAGTGCACTGCTAGCAGTACTTCCAGTCCCTTTCACCAGGGCATTGTAGGCCAATTGAACACGCTCCCATCGCTTATCTCTATCCATGGCATAATACCTACCACTTACGCTCGCTATTTTTCCAACAGATTTTTTTAAATGTGTTTCTAAGGATTCTATATAGCATTGTCCACTCTTTGGATCCGTATCACGACCATCGGTGAATGCATGAATAAAGACATTGTTCAAACCTTCTGCTTTGCATACATCACATAATGCTTTTAAATGTGTCGTGTGTGCATGTACGCCACCATCACTTACTAAACCAATTAAATGCAAAGGCTTATTATTTTCCTTCGCATAACGGATAGACTGAAGCAGTGTGGAATGACTTGCAAATTCTCCGGTTTTAATAGCGACATTAATTCTTTGCAATTCTTGGTAGACAATTCGGCCCGCACCTAAATTCAAATGACCTACTTCACTATTACCCATTTGCCCATCTGGCAAACCAACTTCTTCTCCACAAGTGACTAAAGTAGTATTTGGGTATCGCTGGTAGAGACTTGTAACAAAAGGCACATGCGCATGCTGAATTGCGTCTGCTTTTGATACCTGGCCCAATCCCCATCCATCCATGATCACCAATATTACTTTTTTTGACATATTCTTTAACTTTGTATAGGGTTGCCTATAATTTGTTTATTTTTATACCTCAAAGTTTCAAAATACTAGGCACATTACAAACTTTATCCTACTATAATAGACAAAAATGAAGTTAATATCCAAAATACTAGTTGTAATGGCCATTTTGCACTGCAGCATTGGCTTGCATGCACAAAATGAAACAGAACAATTGATGCAACATTTGCAAACAGGCAACTTTAATGCTTTGCAAATTTTCTGGGACAACCAAGTAGAGTCGAGTGTTTTGGATCAAGTGGCTGCCAAGCCATTGAATGCAAAACAAGCCAATGAAACCTTACAAGCTTTTTTTAATCAAAAAAATATTGTTGGTTTTGAAAAAAGTGCAGAAAGAAAATTAGGCAATACCTTATACCTTACTGGCAAGTTATTATCCAGCCAACAAAAATACAATTTGACCTTATTGCTACAATCTACAAAAAAAGGATTTGTCATTGTGAGCATGAGGGTGAATTAGTTGTCAAAGAAGATAAGTTAAAAGATGATTTAGTATACAAATGAGTAAGAAGCCAAAAAATACCTTAAATAGTTTTTCTAGCATACCTTTAGTGTATAGTACCAATCCGGATTATATACAACCTAGTGAGGAAGCAGCAAAAGAGACTTTAGCTCCGGCTGAACAAATGCTTAGGGTGATTCTTGAAACCAAGCATAGAGCGGGCAAAACGGTCACCATTGTGTATGGTTTTGAAGGTACGGATGCCGATCTTGAAGCATTGGGTAAAGCGCTAAAAAACTTTTGTGGCACAGGTGGTGCAGTTAAAGCCGGAGAAATAATTATACAAGGGGATCACCGTCAAAAAGTATTTCAATACCTTAAGCAAAAAGGTTTTAACAAGGCAAAATTGTAAAAGGTCCTGTATTTTAAAAATTCACTTCTAGATTCAAACGTTCTTTCAGCTGTTGTACCAATGGATATTGCTTTGCAATATGATCAAATTTTTGCTTGCTATTGAGTTTTAAATGCAATGGCACATCTTCTTTTTCACCTGCATCTACCAGAATACTAAATTGTATAGCCCTGTTTTGAAAACGATCCCAAATGATTTCCATTAAACTCATGCGCTCTTGTTCTACAAATTTTTGAGCAGTCAAAGCAGGTACGGTAATGGTAAAATGGGTAGGATCTTCTATTTGTAGTGTGGCCATTCTAAAAGTCCCTGCTACCGAGTGTTTCAGGTCTTTTTCCATTTTATTGGCATAGTCATTCCAGCATAATTGCAATGTCTCTATGTTGAGAGAAATCGCTTCTTTCACTTCTTCGATATTGTAATCATTGCCATATTTCTGTTGCAATACGGCCAATAAACTTTTCTTGCCTCCTGCGTTGGTCGAAACTGACTGACTAGTCCCATTATCTTGATGAACGCTAGCAGTTATAACTGGTTCAACAACTGATTTGTCTTGAACAGTAGGGGTAACAACTTTTTTAGCAGGAACTATTGGAGTGGAAATCGGGTTGGTTACTGTCGCAGCAGTCTCGATGACTAATTTTGCCTCAGCGTTCACAACAATATTACTTAAAGGAATAATCTTTTTAGTGCGAATAGGGTAATGCGCATCAACTAGTTTTTTTTTTACTAGCTGGCCGTCTTCCATACTTAATTCAATAGCTTGTTGTAAAAAGTTGAGTTTAATCAAGGCCAATTCTACATGTAATCTTTTATTACGGGCCATCTTAAATTGGATCTCTGCTTCATTTAAAATATTCAATGCACTCACTAAATAAGGGGTGCTTATTTTTTGGGCAGCAGCTAAATATTGATCTCTCCAACCTTCGATAGATTCAAGTAAATGTGCGCTGGCTTTATCTTTACAAACAAGGATATTTCTAATAAATGCAGCCATACCATATAATACGGTATCTCCTTCGAAGCCTTTTTGATTGATTTCGTCATACAATAACATGGCACTTGTTAGGTCTTCCTCTGTAAGGTGGGTCAATAATTTAAAGAAATAACCCTCGTCTAAAATATTTAAGTGCTCTAAGGTGTTTTCATAAGTCAATGCACCATTTGAGAAGCTAACAATTTTATCAAGAATGCTCAATGCATCTCTCATACAGCCTTCACTTTTTTGAGCAATGAGTTGAAGCGCATTTCTTTCGGCTTTAATATTTTCTTTTGCTACAATTTCCTCTAAGTGTTTTACGGTATCTTCTGGCACAATTCTTTTGAAGTCAAAAATTTGACATCTACTTAAAATGGTTGGAAGAATTTTGTGTTTTTCGGTAGTCGCTAAAATGAAAATAGCATAGGGTGGGGGCTCTTCTAATGTTTTTAAAAATGCATTAAAGGCACTTGCACTTAGCATGTGGACCTCATCCACAATGTACACTTTGTATTTTCCAGCCTGTGGTGCAAAACGAACCTGTTCAACAAGCGCTCTAATATCGTCTACAGAGTTGTTACTTGCTGCGTCTAATTCATGGATATTTAAGCTTGCCCCTTTTTCAAAAGACACACAACTTTCACATTGATTACAAGCTTCGCCTTCCTTTGTGATTTGGGTACAATTGATTGTTTTTGCAAGGATACGCGCGCAAGTTGTTTTACCTACACCTCTTGGTCCACAAAACAAAAATGCATGTGCTAGATGTTGGTTTAAGATCGCATTCTTTAATGTAGTTGTGATATGCGCCTGACCCACAACGGTATTAAAGTTTTGAGGACGATACTTTCTTGCTGATACGATAAAATTCTCCATACTTGAGCTGCAATATAATGCATCAAAAGGTAATTTTCTGAGCTAGGGCGCAAATCTTATCCCCTATTTATGAAATCCTTAACTGGCCTGACTTGGGCTCTTATATTCCATTAGAGGATGACGCTCAAAAGGGTGTTTTTGGGTGTCAAAAATATGTCTAAATGTCACCATATGTCTGCTTGGATCGGCGCCAAGACTTTTGTAGATATTGACCATTTTTGGATTCCAATCTGCGGCCCATCCCATTTCATATTCCTCATACATTTTGAGTTCATGCAGCAACAAAGAAGTGGAATAGATTAAATAACTGTCTATGCCTAGAGATTGAAATTTTGGCACCACTCCAAATGCTAGTCCTGTTAATCTTGTATTTGTTTTCCTAAATTTCATCCACAACAAATGCAATTTCTGTTTCCATCCTAATTGTCCATTAAAGTGCTTAAAGTATTGATTCACATCTGGGATATTTATAAACATGGCAATGGGATCTTCCTTATAATAAGCAAATCGAATCATGCGCTCATCCATCACAGGGCTAAGGGTTTTAAAAAGTTGCATGATTTGATCCTTCGTGATGGCTTTTGCTTCTCCATGTTGTGCCCATGCCGAATTGTAAATATGCACAAAGTCATTGGCATATTTATCCAAATTTTTTTTATGTAAATGTTGTACGCTGTAGTCTTGCTTTGTTATGAATTTTTCGTAGCGCTCTTTAAAACGCTCTGGCAAATCAACAGATAAAGGTTTGCGATAATAATACTGGTTGTAGAAATTTTCAAAACCATAATTGGTAAACAAAGTTTCATAATAAGATGGGTTAAAAGACATGCCATACATAGGTTCTCTGTCAAAGCCTTGAACCATTAGACCCCACCATTTATCTCGATCGCCAAAATTCACTGGCCCATCCATGGCTTCCATGCCCTCGGAAATTAACCATGCTTTTGCAGTATCAAATAATAAGTTGGCAACTTTTTGATCCTGTACGACGTCAAAATAACCAATACAGCCAGTCGCATAATCGGTGCCTTTATTTTTGTATTTAGCATAATGAAAGGCTGCAATACGGCCAAGGGTTTTGCCTGTTTCGTCTTGAACAACCCATCTCTTTGCTGCACCTTCTTTTAATAATTTATTCTTGGATGGATCAAAAGTCGCTAACACTTCATTATCCAAAGCTCTAATATAGTTTGGGTTGTCCTTGTTGACAAACACATTGATGGCCAAAAAAGCATGGTCTAATTGCGGCGTATTGACTTCAATCACTTTCATAGCTGTAAATTAGAAATTTTTTAAGACACTTAGCGCAAAAATACCAGCAGTCTCGGTTCTAAGGCGGGTAGGGCCAAGATCAATGGGCGTGAAATCCTTGGCAATGGCTGCTTCAATTTCTGAAGGAGCAAAATCACCTTCGGGTCCAATTAAAAGTACCAGGTCCTCACTAGCTTCAATCAATTTAATAGAAATTTTGTTCAAGGGCTCGCAATGCGCAATGAGTTTTTGAACAGCAGTGGCCTGTTCTATAAATTGTTGGAAAGGTATTGGTTCATTTAAAACAGGCAACCATGTTTGTTGGCTTTGAATCATGGCAGATTGAATGATTTGTTGCATTCTTTCAGTTTTGAATCTTTCGTGAATAGTGCGTTCGCAAACTAATGGTGTAATCATTGTCAAACCCATTTCTGTTGCTTTTTCAAAAAGCCATTCCAAGCGTACGGTATTTTTTAACAAAGAAATCCCTAATTGTAATTTTTGTTTTGGACGCTCTATTTGAATGGCTTTGGTAATGGCGACAAGGGTATTTTTTTTATGCGCTACCAGAATGCTAGCATGAAACAATCCACCTGTTCCGTTGGTGATATCAATATTTTCACCCACATCCATCCTTAGCACTTGAACACAATGTTTACTAGAGGTTTCGCTCAATGTAAACTGCGTTATGCCAGTGGCAATCAATGGTTCGTAAAAAAAAGGAACAGACATAGATACAGTTTAGAATGGTTGATCATCGTTTGAGTCATCATCAAATTCTCCGCCATTCATTTTACTGCCTTGAATAAAAAAACGACCACCATCTTGTGCATCACCTGCACCCAGATTTTGTGTAAGTGGTTTATAATTATTGCTTAGTCCAGGTATACCAGTATCTCCATCCCACTCTTCAAATTTTTGTACATCCAATCTTGCTCTCAGTTTGATTAAATCCAATGAGCCATTTCTATGTTTCGCAATCCTGATATGTGTTTCGCCCATGGTAGATTCTCCCATCTCATTACTCATTACTTCATAATATTCTGGTCTGTAAATGAACATCACCATATCCGCATCCTGCTCAATCGCACCTGATTCACGTAAATCACTCAACTGTGGCATCTTACTTTCTTTTCTGGTTTCTACTGCACGACTCAACTGAGACAATGCAATGATGGGTACATTCAGTTCCTTTGCCAAGGCTTTTAAACTTCGAGAGATATGACTAATCTCTTGTTCTCTATTTGAATTTCTATCACCCGATCCACTCATTAATTGTAAGTAGTCAATGATGATGAGTTTAACATCATGCTTGTTCACCAACCTTCTTGCTTTTGCTCTGAACTCAAAAATATTTAAGGCAGCTGTATCGTCAATATAAATAGGCGCAGACTCTAGTCGGTTGATACCCTTGGTATGCAATTGTTGGTATTCGTAATCTTCTAATTTACCTCTCGAAATTTTCTCCATTTTAATTTCGCTCTCAGCACTTAAAATACGTTGTACTAACTGAGAAGCGCTCATCTCCAAACTAAAGAAGCCTACACCCTGAGGTTTGGTAGGATGTAAAGCGGCATTGCGCGCTAGGTTCAATGCAAATGCGGTTTTACCCACAGAAGGACGGGCTGCTAAAATGATTAAATCTGTTGGCTGCCATCCAAAAGTGATTCTATCTAAAGATGTAAATCCACTAGGTACACCAGAAATTTCATCTTTTTTAGTTCTTAATTCATCAATACGCGTAATGGATTCTGCCAATGCATTGCCTATGTCAACAAAGTTTTTCTTTAGATAATTATTAGTGATATTGAACATTTTTGTTTCACTCTCATCTAATAAGTCAAATACATCTGTGCTGTCTTCGTAGGAATTGCTAATGATTTCACCACTAATGCGGATTAGCTCTCTTTGAATAAATTTTTGTAAAACGATTTTAGAATGCGCATCGATATTCGCAGTAGAAACAACGACATTGGTTAATTTAGAAATATAATAAGCGCCACCCACTTGATCTAAATACTCGCGCATTTTTAATTCTTCTACCACAGTTAACATGTCAATAGGCATGTTCTTTTGTTGCAAGCTTTGCATCGACTGAAAAATCATTTGATGTGCTTCTACATAAAAACATTCTGGCTTCAAAATTTCAGTCACTGTATCAAATGCACTTTTCTCTAAAAGAATCCCACCAAGAATTGCTTCTTCTAATTCTCTTGCTTGCGGTGGAATTTTTCCATACATCATGGCACTCACATCTACAGAACTAGTTTTTTTTCTTGTGGTTGATCTTGTATTGAGGTTAGGTAGGGCCATAATGATACTTGCTTTTCTTACTGCGAAAATCCCTTCAAAATTCGGCATCTCGAAATTTAATTATCCAATAGGCTTATTCACAGCCGGTTCTAAGGAGATTTACACATTAAAATTACAGTTATTCACGGGTTATTCATAGGTTATTCACGGGTTATTTAAACATAAAATTGTATTTTTGAATCGTACCTTAAAGTAGCATCATGACCATTAGTTATCGCTGGCTGTGTGAATATTTACCAGCTCCCATTCCCAAAGAAGAATTATCTACCATATTGACATCGATAGGTTTAGAAGTTGAATCCTTAGAAATGTATGAAAATTTTAAAGGAGGACTTCAAGGATTGGTAGTTGGAGAAGTGCTTGAATTGGCCCAACATCCCAATGCAGATAAATTAAAATTGACTAAAGTGGCTGTGGGTGGTGACCGACCATTGCATATTGTTTGCGGCGCATCTAATGTTGCGGTAGGGCAAAAAGTCGTGGTAGCTCAAATAGGCACAACGATTTATCCAAAAGCAGGTGCGCCCATCACGATGAAATTAGCTAAGATTAGAGGAGAAGAAAGTGAAGGGATGATTTGCGCAGAAGATGAAATTGGTTTAAGTGAAGACCATGAGGGCATTATGGTATTAGATCCTGCAGTTCAAGTTGGAACGCCTGTAGCAACATTATATGATTATGATCAAGACTGGATCTATGAAATAGGCTTGACGCCAAATAGGATGGATGCGATGAGTCATTTCGGAGTAGCAAAAGATATTTGCGCTTATTTGACCTACCATGCTAAAAAAGCAGAACCAATTAGTCCATTGAATCAAACGCCCACCATCAACGCGGCCATTGCCCCATTGGAGGTGGTGATTGAAAATCCAGAAGCCTGTGCAAGGTATAGTGGCATTTTGATTGAAGGGGTTAAAGTGGGTCCATCTCCAACATGGTTGAAAAATAAATTACAAGCCATTGGATCACGTTCAATTAATAATATCGTAGACATCACCAATTTCATTTTACATGCCACTGGTCAACCTTTGCATGCATTTGATGCAGCTGCAATTAAAGGGAAAAAGATTGTAGTGAAAAAATGTGCGCAAGACAGCTTATTCACCACATTGGATGAAAAAGAAAGAAAATTAACTGCGCAGGATTTAATGATTTGTGATACCGAAAAGCCTTTATGTATTGCGGGTGTCTTTGGTGGATTACATAGTGGGGTGCGTGCAACAACTACTTCCATTTTTTTAGAAAGTGCATGGTTTGAAAATGTACATATTCGTAAAACATCTGTGCACCATGGTTTAAGAACGGATGCGGCATCGCGTTTCGAAAAAGGTGTAGACATTGCGAATACTGTTAAAGTTTTAGAGAAAACAGCAGCAATGATTCAAGAAATTGCGGGTGGTACATGTAGTTCAGTGGTGGATCTGTATCCAAATCCTGCAGAGAAAGTAAAAGTCTCCATGACTTTTGCCTACTTAAAAAAATTAAGCGGCAAGCAATATGCAGCTGATAAAGCAGTCGCCATCTTAACAAGTTTAGGATTTGAATTACTACACCAAGATGCTGAAAGTATCCAAGTGGCAGTACCTTATAATAAGCCTGACATCAGTATTGCAGCGGATTTAGTAGAAGAAATTTTACGCATCGATGGCTTAGATAATATTGAAATTCCAACTGCAATCACAATTAGTCCTTCAGTGGATTTGCTTGAAACAAAAGAACAGTTTAAAAATAAAATTGCCAACTATCTAGTAGGTCGTGGTTACACAGAAATATTAACCAACTCCATTACCAATAGTAAATATTTTACAGAAGCACAGTTAGAGACAACCGTTAAAATGTTGAATAGCTTAAGTGCCGATTTAGATGTGATGCGTCCAACGATGTTGGAAACAGGTTTAGAAACCATTGCATATAATAATAATAGAAAAAACGAGTCCATCTCTTTCTTTGAAATGGGCAAAATATACGCCAAGACTGCGGCAGGCAAATATCAGGAGCAAGAAGTTTTAGCGATTTATCTTTCAGGAAAACAAGTGCAAGATAGTTGGAGGGCGAAAGCTTCATCACAAGATTTCTTTGTACTTAAAGGGATTGCTTTGGCGCTATGTGAATTATTAGGATTAAAAAAAGTTAATTACAATCCAATTGGGCAAGGGCAGTTCGAAGTCATTGCGGGTAAGTCGGTTCTAGGAAAAATTGAATTAGTGAGCAGCAAAAAATTAGCTCAGTTTGACATCAAACAAGCAGTAGGGTTTTTAAATTTTGATCTCACTACCTTGTTCAATGCATACCAGTCAGGCACGGTTAAATACCAGGAGATTTCAAAATATCCATCAGTCGAAAGAGACTTGGCATTGGTGATAGATCAAACAGTGGCTTATTCCGCGATCGAACAGGCCATCAAAACAGTGCAGTTAGATGCCTTGAAAGAGACCCGTGTATTTGATATATTTGAAAGTGATAAATTGGGATTGAATAAAAAATCAGTCGCGATTAATTTTGTTTTCAATGCAGGATCGGCCACTTTAACGGATAGGGAGATTGATGGGATGATGAAAAAATTAATGGCAGCATTCGAAAAAAATATTCAAGCAGAAATTAGAAAATAAGTACTTTCAAGTCATAAACAAAGTTCCATGTCTGATTTACAGACCGCTTTATTAGGCCTTCAAGAAAAACTGCAAGCTTTGCTCAAGCGACAACTTGCCTTGGAGAAAGAAAACCATCAACTCAAGGTGACTTTGGAGGATCAGCTCATTACGATTGGTCAACTCGAAAATGAACTTAAAAATGAACAAGCTGCTTTAATTACTGCCCAGATGCGTCCTGGACAACAAATGGATCCTGCTGAAAAAGCAGCTTTGAACAAGAAAATCGACGATTTTATCAAAGAAATCGATCATTGTATTCAAAACCTGAATCCCTAATCATGTCTGATCAACTCAACGATACCCCAGAAAATCTGATCCCTGTCAACATATTGATTGCAGATAGGAATTATAGGGTTAAAATTAGCCCTAAGGACGAGGAGGCGGTGCGTAAAACGGCGGCCTTGATCAACCAGAAATTGTTAGAGTATAAGGGGCTATATGCAGGTAGTGACACCCAGGACTATATCTCGATGGTCTTGTTATGGTTTACCACAGAACAGCAGCAAAATGGTCAAAACCTTTATGAAATAGATGCAATTCAGGCCCAAATTGACAGCATGTCTGCATCCATTGATAAAGCGCTAGTAAATACCAACTTATAACACATTATTGGGTCTATTCGGACCAATCTTTACATTATTTGTTTATCTTCGTTGCCGAACCTTAGTGGAGAAGTAGGGCGATTTTTTTTAACACAACAAGATTAAACAATGGACCAAACAATATTATTATTGATCATCGGGGGAGCCTCTGGAATAGGAGGGTTACTCATAGGGCGATTTGCTTTCGCCAAGAACACCAAAAAGCAAGTCGAAGACGCAGAAAATCAAGCAGCTAGCATTTTAAAAGAGGCAGAATCAAGGGCAGAGAACATCAAAAAAGAAAAGCAATTAGAAGCGAAAGAGCGTTTTGTTCAATTGAAAGCAGATCATGATCGTGAATTGCTGGAAAAGAATAAGAAAATTGGTGAAGCTGAAAACAGAATTAAGCAACACGAATTAAGTATCAATCAAAAGGCAGTTGTTTTAGATAAACAAATCAACGACAACGAAGCCATTAAAGAGAAATTAAATCGTGAAATAGATTTAGTGAATATCAAGCGCGGCGAATTAGAGAAGCACCAAGAAGAGCATATCCGTCGTCTTGAAAAAATTGCGAACCTGACAGCAGAAGATGCGAAGCAACAATTGATTGAGAGCTTAAAGAACGAAGCACAATCTCAAGCTTTAGCATTACAACAAGACATTATAGAAGATGCAAAGCAGAAGGCGAATAAAGAAGCTAGAAAAATAATCATTCAATCGATTCAAAGAACTGCTGCCGAAGTAGCAATTGAAAATACGGTAACGGTATTCAATTTGGAGTCTGACGAAATGAAAGGTCAGATCATTGGTAGAGAAGGTCGTAACATTCGCGCCATTGAAGCTGCAACAGGCGTTGACTTAATTGTGGACGACACACCAGAAGCGATTTTATTGTCTTCATTCGATCCATTGAGAAGAGAGATTGCGCGCTTAAGTTTACAAAGATTGGTTGCGGATGGTCGTATCCACCCAGCACGTATCGAGGAAGTGGTAGATAAAACACGTCGTCAATTAGAAGAGCAAATTGCAGAAATTGGTGAGCGAACTGTAATTGAATTAGGTATTCATGGCTTGCATAAAGAGTTGATTCGTATCATTGGTAAGATGCGTTTCCGTTCTTCTTATGGACAGAACTTATTAATGCACTCACGTGAAACCGCTAATTTATGTGGAATCATGGCAGCTGAATTAGGATTGAATCCAAAATTGGCAAAGCGTGCCGGTTTATTACACGATATTGGTAAAGTCCCTGACGAAGAAACTGAATTAAGCCACGCATTATTAGGGGCTAAATTGGCCGAGAAATACGGTGAAAATCCTGCGGTAGTAAATGCCATTGGTGCCCACCACGATGAAATGGAAATGCAATATGTGATTTCTCCAATCATCCAGGCTTGTGACGCTATTAGCGGTGCAAGACCAGGTGCGAGACGTGAAATCATGCAACAATATATTCAACGTATTAAGGATTTAGAGAACTTAGCACTTGGTTATCAAGGCGTTGAGAAAGCTTATGCGATCCAAGCTGGACGTGAACTAAGGGTGATTGTAGAAGCAGATAAGGTGACAGACCAATCATCTGACCAATTGAGTTTTGAAATTGCACAAAAAATACAGACCGAAATGACCTATCCAGGTCAAATCAAAGTCACGGTGATCCGTGAAAAGAGAGCTGTAAACATTGCTAGATAGGCGCATAACTAGGAGAACAGGCCCTAAAAAGCATGGATTTTAATATTTGGATCAAATTATTTGGAGAATAGCAAGGGTAACCCTACCTTTGCCCTCCGCAAAAAAAATGAATTATGAGCGTAGCAGTAAACTTCGTACACGAGCAATTAACAGCAAAGAAATCTTATCCAGCATTCAAGGCTGGTGATAATATTACC
>JBILCS010000099.1:0-5204 GCA_044353005.1 Sediminibacterium sp.
TTTAAATGTAGATTATCCATTTAACTTAACGGGTATTTTATATTTCCCTAAAATCAAGCAGAGCTTTGAAATTCAAAAGGACAAGATCCAATTGTATTGCAATCAAGTATTTGTTACAGATGAAGTCAAAGATATCGTTCCAGAATTCTTAATGTTATTACACGGGGTGATTGATAGTCCAGATATTCCTTTGAATGTAAGTAGAAGTTATTTACAAGGGGATCCGAATGTAAAAAAGATCAATGCGCATATCACTAAAAAAGTAGCTGATAAGTTGGAAGAGATTTTCAACAATGACAGAAAAGCCTTTGAAGAAAAATGGGAGAGCTTGGGATTATTTGTAAAATATGGCATGATCACAGATGATAAATTCCTAGAAAAAGGAAATAAGTTTTTGATTTTAGAAGATGCTGCTGAAGCTGGTAAGTTTTATACTTTAGAAGAATACAAAACAACAACAGAAGCTACTCAAAAAAATAAAGAAGGCAAACAGGTTTTATTGTACACCACCAATCCGGTTGGACAAGACGCTTTCATTCAAGCAGCAGTAGGAAAAGGGTATAAGGTGATCAAATTGGAAACGATGGTGGACGCTGCATTTATTAATAATGTGGAGATGAAATGGGAAGGCGTGCAATTTGTGCGTGTAGATGCGGATGTGGTAGATAATTTAATTGATAAGCAAGAGAATGTAGATTCAGTTTTATCTAAAGACGAAGTAGAACAAGCTAAAAAATTATTTGAATTCCAAGTGCCTGAAATTACGTTAATCGTGGATGTGAAAGGATTGAGTCAAGATGCTGCACCAGTGATTGCTACAAGACCGGAATTCATGCGTCGTATGAAAGATATGGCTGGCATGGGCGGCGGAGGGATGACTGCATTTTATGCACAAATGCCTGACGAAGTACAATTAACAATCAACGGCAATCATCCAATCTATCAAACACTCTTAAAAGAAACGGATACGGATAAGCAACAAAAGCAAGCAAGAAATTTGGCTGATTTAGCTTTATTGTCTCAGGGATTGTTGAAAGGAGCTGAATTAACAAGCTTCATTAACAGAACTGTAGAATTGACGAGTTAAGATTAGAGATGAAGTTAGGATTAGAATAATGTATGCACTAATGCTGAAAAGAAAATTTTAATAAAGCATATTTTGAATCGACGAGCCCGAATTAATTTGGGCTCGTTTCTTTTAGGTCTATCACCTGCATTTGCACGGATTGTGTTCCCTGCCATTCGTTCAATTGTAATTGAAAGACAATATCAAAGGGCTTACCCGATTTTACAATATTAATCTTGTCTGGCATGTTATAGCCAATGCCTCTAACACTATTATTGCCTTGTGTTAGGTTAAAACTAATATGTGCTTCTTTCACCAATTTAGAATAACCAGTATCACGCACATTCTTGGCAAGAAAAATTGGGCGCATATTGTCTGGGCCATAGGGTTCCATTTGCGCAATGATTTGAAAAAATTGCAAACTTATTTGATCCAATGGAAGTAGCGCATTGATGGAGATTTCTGGCACCATTTGATCGGGTGTGATTCTATCTGCTACTGCTTTTTCAAATGCTTCCTTGAAAGCCTCCAATTGATCAATATTCAAAGTCATGCCTGCTGCAGCAAAATGTCCACCATATCCTAAAAGATGTTCTCTACAAGCATGTAAAGCCTCATATAAATTAAAACCCTGAACACTTCTTGCACTTCCCGAAACGATATCACCATTTTGGGTAAGTACAATTGTCGGTTTATAATGTCTTTCAATCAAACGACTCGCCACAATACCCACTACACCTTTATGCCAATGGGGTTGAAAGACCACAGTCGATTTTTTAGTCAAATGACTAGGATCGTTTTCGATCTCTGCGAAAGCTTCTTCAGAAATGCTACTATCTGCTTCTCTTCGGTCTAAATTATCTTGTTGTAAAAGGGAAGCAACATCTAAAGCACCTTGGTATTCCTTTTCAATAAAAAGTTGTACCGCTTTTTTTGCATCATCCATTCTGCCTGCTGCATTGATTCTTGGAGCAACTGCAAACACTAAATTGCTAATTCTGATTGGGCGATTTTGTTTTGCTAATTCTAATAAAGCCAGTATACCATGACTTGGATTTTCATTCACTTTTTCTAATCCAAAAAACGCCATGGCCCTGTTTTCATCTGTAAGCGGAACGATATCTGCAGCAATAGCTGTTGCTACAAGGTCTAAGTATTGCAAGTAGCTTGAATCGGGTAAATTATAGGCTTGAGCTAATGCTGAAATCAATTTAAAGACCACACCACATCCACATAATTCTTTGTAGGGATAGCCGCAATCAATTTGTTTGGCATTTAATATAGCCACTGCGGGTGGTAAAATGGGATCGGGAAGATGGTGATCACAAATAATAAAATCAATTCCTAGTTCTTTTGCATAGGTAATTAAATCTGTTGACTTAATACCGCAATCCACCGATATGATTAAACTGATTCCTGTTGCTTTTGCATGATCAATACCCATTTTTGACACGCCATATCCTTCTCTATAACGGTGTGGAATATAAAAATCAATCGTCGGGTGGATGTCTTTTAAAAATTGGTATAATGTGGCAACAGAAGTGGTGCCATCTACATCGTAATCTCCAAAGACCATAATGGATTCATTTTCATCAAAGGCTTTGGTGATTCTTTTGACAGCTTTATCCATGTCTTTCATTAGCCATGGATCATGTAAGTCGTTTAAAGAAGGTCTAAAAAATTGCTTTGCTTTATCAAAATCCTCAATGCCTCTTTGTACCAATAATTCACATAAAATGGGACGTATTTTAAGTGCTGTCTGAAGCGCGGTCACTTTAGCCGAATCGGCCTCCAATATATTCCAGCGTTTTTCCATTAATATTTTCTGTCAGTTGTGTAGCGGACTAATTCTTCTAGCGCATCTCTAGTCATCGATGGAGGGAAACTATTTAATACAACCAAGGCTTTGTCTCTGTATTCAATCATTTTTTTATGTGCGTATTCAATACCGCCTAATTCCTTTACATGGTCAATGACGAATTTGACTTTACGCTTATCATTGTTATTATTTTTAACAATATAGATAATCTCCTTTTTTAATGTTGGACTACATTTTTGTAAAATGTGAATTAAAGGAAGGGTTAATTTTTTCTCTTTGATATCATTGCCTGTTGGCTTGCCAATGATTTCGTCTCCATAGTCAAACAAGTCGTCTTTAATTTGAAAGGCCATTCCTACATATTCCCCAAAATCTTTCATCTTCTGAATTTGTTCGGGATCTTTTGTAACTGAGGAAGCCCCTGCAGCACAACTTGAGGAAAGTAGACTAGCTGTTTTACCATAAATGATGTCATAGTAAACAGACTCGTCGAAATTTAAATTTCTAGTTTTTTCCATTTGCAATAACTCACCCTCACTCATTTTTTTAACAGCATCAGAGAGGATGGTTAATATCTCAAAGTCCTTATTTTCAAGTGAAAGCAATAATCCTTTAGACAATAAGTAATCGCCTACTAAAACAGCAATTTTATTTTTCCATAAAGCATTGATTGAAAAAAATCCCCTTCTTTCCAATGCATCATCTACTACATCGTCATGTACTAAGGTTGCTGTATGAAGTAGTTCTACTAAAGAGGCTGCACGGTAACTAGCATCATTGATCTCGCCGTTCAGCTTTGCAGAGAGCAAAACAAACATAGGCCTCATTTGCTTTCCCTTTCTCTTGACAATATATTGCATGATTCGGTCTAGCAAGGCAACCCTACTTTTTACTGCATCTTTGAAATGTATTTCAAAGCGTTCTAATTCCTTTCCAATGACTTTTTTTGCTAATTCCATTTACGGATGTAATTTAACTTGTATTTAGGGAAGGAATGTGTTTTTTTTCGCTTAATTAAGCAAGCATATTAAAATGCAGCGCACCAAAATTTTGTAAGGAGGATAGCTTTAGATCTGCTGCTGCCCAATGCTCCTGTTTAAGTGCATCTGCTGCTGGTACCACCACACAGGTCATCCTTGCAGCCTTTGCTGCCAACATGCCATAAAATGAATCTTCAAAACAAATACAGGCAAGTGGTGAGATGTGCAAAGCAGTGGCGCAGTCTATATAAACTTGCGGATGTGGTTTCGCATAAGGTAAGTTTTGCGCAGAACAACTTGCATGAATTAGGCTACGAATTCCTAACTTATCTTTTACCCACTCAATTAAGGCAGTAGGAGAGGATGTGGCAAGTCCAATTTTAAATTCTTTTTCTAAAAAAAACTGAAAAATATGTTCTACCCCTGGCATTAAGGTTGCTTCTTTGTCGATATACACCATAGCTTGATCAACAACTCTTTGCTCGGCTCTAGCATATTCTGTAGATGGAATTTTATACTCGTTCAACCAATGTGCTACAAATTCTTTTGATCTTAGTCCAGTGGTGATCGCATATTGCGCTTCTGTTAAACTGATGCCGTATTGTCTAAAGATTTCAGCGGCAGCTTTATTCCAAAGTGGCTCACTATTGATTAACAATCCATCAATATCAAATATGACAGCAGTCTTTTTCATTGTTTAAAGATACAATTTGTTGCTTAAACAGGGAAGTCTATTATAATTTTATGTAGTATATTGCGAATCAAATCAGTAGATTAAACATGCGTTTATTAGATTATTTAAAGCAAATCAGAATTTTTCGTTCCATCATTTATGGGATCGTAGGATTGTTTACCTATCCAGGGCTTGCTTTGTTTAATGAAATGAAGATTGAGGGCACGGAGCATCTAGAAGACTTGCCCAAGCATAATGTACTTTTTGTGAGCAACCATCAAACTTATTTTGCGGACGTCATTACTTTTGTGCATATTTTTTGTGCTGTAAAATGGCGAAAATTTAATCGTTTAGGCATCCCTTATTATTTGTTGAATCCATTTACCAATGTTTATTTTATTGCAGCCGAAGAAACAATGAATGACAACTGGATTTCAAAATTATTTAAACTAGGTGGTGCATTGACTGTGAAAAGAACTTGGAGAGCAGAAGGAAAAGATATAGAAAGACAAAGAGATGTGGTAGACACACAAAAAATTGACAAAGCATTAGCAAAAAGCTGGGTGATTACTTTTCCGCAAGGAACAACAAAACCTTTTGCACCGGGTAGAAAAGGGACTGCACATATCATTAAGAACAATCATCCAATTGTGATTCCAGTTGTGA
>JBILCS010000100.1:0-5122 GCA_044353005.1 Sediminibacterium sp.
TAAAACTACTCCATTCGAAAAAAATATACCAGTGATTATGGCCTTGTTGGGTATTTGGTATACCAACTTTTTTGGCGCTCAGAGCGAAGCCATCCTACCCTACGACCAATACTTGCACCGATTTGCAGCTTATTTCCAACAAGGCAATATGGAGAGCAATGGTAAATATGTAGACCGGAATGGCACCACTGTGAATTATGCAACTGGTCCTGTGATTTGGGGCGAACCAGGCACCAATGGACAACATGCTTTTTATCAATTGATCCATCAAGGTACTTTAGTGATTCCTTGTGATTTTATTGCAGCTGCTAAAAGTCACAATCCAATTGGTGACCATCATGATAAATTATTAAGTAATTATTTTGCGCAAACAGAAGCGCTATTGAATGGCAAGAACGAAAAAATTGTGGTGGAAGAATTAAAAGCAGCTGGTAAATCAGAAGCTGATATTCAAAGTTTATCACCCTTCAAAGTTTTTGCAGGTAACAAACCAACTAACTCATTCTTGGTAGAGCAAATCACACCACATACATTAGGTTTCTTGATTGCACTATACGAGCAAAAGATTTTTACACAAGGTATCATTTGGAATATCTACAGTTTTGATCAATGGGGTGTAGAATTAGGAAAACAATTGGCTAATCAAATTTTACCTGAACTAAGCAATAATGAACCTGTGACGGAACACGATAGTTCAACCAATGGATTAATGAATCAATACAAGCAATGGAAATCATAAGATGGATTGAACAAAAAGACAATGTGGCTTTGGCAGCGGTGATTCGTGCCTCATTGACTGAATTTGGCGCCAATAAACCCGGTACTGTTTATTACGATCCAACCACAGATCATTTATTTGAATTGTTTCAAACTGCAGGATCCATTTATTATATAGCGGAAATTGAAGGAACCCTGGTTGGCGGATGTGGTATTTTCCCTACCGAAGGATTACCAGATGGAACATGTGAATTGGTGAAATTATATTTAGCACCCACTGCAAGAGGCACAGGATTGGGAAAAGCATTGATGCTTAAAGCAATGGCTTGGGCAAAAGAAAATGGGTATATGCAAGTGTATCTTGAAACAATGCCTGAACTATCTAATGCAGTTACGATGTATGAAAAATTGGGTTACAACAGATTGACAAAATCATTGGGCAATTCTGGTCATGATGGATGTAGTATCTGGATGCTAAAAACCTTATAGTTTTTAGCACTTTCCATATTGATCTTACCATTTATCTACTTCCTCTCCACTTAAATTATCTCCACTTGTTTGTGGAGTAATGGTTGGTTCGATTACTTCTGGTATTGATACAGGCGTTTCTGTTTTTGATACAGGCGTTTCAGGTAAAAATGAATGATGCATTGCTTCTACTATTGGTTCTGAAGCTGCGGGATAAGTATTAGGATATTGTGGTGGATTTTCTGGATCAAACTCATGATTGAATGCATCAAAATCAAAATCAGGCATCAATTCTGTTTTCACATAATCCAAAGATTCTGTCATCGCTTTTAAAAATTTATTGAAATCCTCTTTGTACAAGAAAATTTTAGAACGATCATACCCATTGTCGTCAAAACGTTTTCTGCTCTCTGTAATAGTTAAGAAATAATCATTGCCCTTAGTAGCTCTTACATCAAAGAAATAAGTTCTTCTTTTTCCAGCACGAATTTTTGAACTAAATACACTCTCAATTTTTTTGTCGTTGTTTTCGTATTCCACAATATCAATTTTAGTTAATTATAATCTTTAGCTAAAATATAAAATGTTTATGAAAAATTGAAATTTTAACTAAAATTCGTAAAATCAAGGAAAATCTAACTTATTCTTGATTTTGGCTTAATTGGGTATGATACAATTCGGCATATAAGCCCTGTTTTACTAACAAACTTTCGTGTGTACCTGATTCAGCTATATGGCCATCTTTGATATAGATAATGAGATCAAAATGGAAATTGAAAAAGATGCGATGGGTGATAAATAAGGCCGTTTTATCTTGCATCAGATGACTAAGATTAGCCAGAATTGTCTTTTCGGTATTGGCATCCACCGCACTCAAGCAGTCGTCAAAAATAAATAAGTCTGGTTTCTTTATTAAAGCTCTAGCGATAGAAATTCTTTGTTTTTGTCCCCCACTTAATGTCGTCCCACGTTCCCCTACCATCGTCTTAAATCCTGCTGGCAATTGTTCAATTTCATTTAAAATATGTGCCGATTTTGCAGCAGCTTGAATGGTTTCATCAGAGGATGCCACTCCAAACTGAATATTATTTTGAATGGTATCACTAAATAAAAACACATCCTGTTGGACATACCCAATTTTTTTTCTCAAAGCTAAAAAATCGATTGATTCAATTGGCTTGTCATCTATCAATACTTGACCTGCATTGACATGGTACATTCTATTTAAAACTTGGGCGATGGAAGATTTTCCTGAACCTGTTTTTCCCAGTATCAATACTTTTTGTCCAGCTTGAATATTTAAATTAAAATTATTCAAAGCCTTAATGCCAGAATGAGGATAGACGAAATCAACATTTTTAAATTGAATATCCCCTTTTATCTTGTCTATTTTTTGGGTACCCTTGTTTTGGATGGTGGGTTCAATAGATAAAAATTCATTCAATCTTTTTTGGGAAGCTGCAGCCCTTTGAATCATGCTCGCGGTCCAACCAATCGCACTCACCGGGAAAGTCAACAAATTAATATAGATGACAAACTCTATGATTGTTCCAATCTGACTTGGGTCTTTAATGGCTTGTAATCCGCCTAAATAAATGGTTAACAAAGTACTCAATCCAATCATCAAAGCCATGGTAGGCGTGTAAAAAGCTTCTACTTTAGCCAAGCTAACTGCATTCTTACGGTACAATTCACTATTGGTTTTAAAGAAGCCCAACATCGCTTTTTCTTGTACAAAAGATTTAATCACTCTTATGCCAGAGTAAGATTCTTGTGCGTTGGTGGTTAAATCTGATAATTGACCCTGGATCTCCTCACTCTTTTTATTGATAATGCTATTCACTAAATAAATGGTGATTGCTAAAATAGGTAAGGGAGAAAGTACATATAAACTCAGTTGAATATCTTTTGAGAACATATTGTACAAACAAAAACCAATCAAAGAAATTAAGTTGATTAAATACATTAAGGAAGGGCCGGTATACATTCTCACGCGGCTCACATCTTCTGTAATACGACTCATTAAATCCCCTGTACTATGTGTTTTATAAAATTCGGTATCCAATGCTTGGTAATGTTCATACACTTGGTTTTTTTGGTCATATTCAATATGTCTACTCATGACAATAATGGTCTGACGCATAAAAAACATGAACACACCCCTTAAAATAGCCAGTATCAAAATAGTGATACTGCAAAAAGTGATTAACCAGCCAAAGCTCAATTGATTGGCTTCACTGATACCAGCAATGGCTCTGATAATTAAGTCATTTGATGCGCCAGCAACAGGCTTTCCTCCAGGTAATTTTGCTTGAACCAAACCAACTACATAACCGGTAATCTGAGGGGCTAAAACAGCCAAATAATTGGTCGCAATCACCAATAGCATTCCTGCAAAAAAACGAAATCTATACTTCCAGAAAAATTGATTTAAAGCAGCTAATTCTCTCACTTGGTCCTTTTTTGTAAAGATACATGGTAGTCAAGTAATTAGAACCATCGAATTCATGAATAAATTGGGCATTTTTTTGCAAAATTGCTTTTCCCTTCCTACATTTGCCGCGGAGAGATGGCAGAGTGGTCGATTGCGATAGTCTTGAAAACTATTGACTGTAACAGGTCCGGGGGTTCGAATCCCTCTCTCTCCGCCAAACGAATTTAAAACCACGTCATTACGTGGTTTTTTTGTGCTCAGAATCGAGCCAAGCTTGCTTGAGCGAAGATGATGGGCACAAAAAACAGCGGCGAAGCCGCAGGTTTTGAATTCGTTTAGGGCTCCCTAAAAGGATGCCGGAGTGTAACGACGGCAATCAAAAAAGGCCACCCAATTAGGTAGCCTTTAGAATATTTATATATTATAAGAACAATTACTGCACTCCCACTCCGGAGAAACTCACTGTCTTGACTAAATTATCGCTTAAAAAGATCGTTGCAGTTTTTGAAAAATTACCCATCGAAGCTCCATTAAAACCCAAAGTAACGCTTGTTTTTTGACCAGGAGCAATCACAGCATTTGCTTGAAATTTTGGTGTAGTACAACCACAACTCACTTGTACATTATTTAAAGTTACCGGAGCCGCACTGATGTTCTCTATGGTAACAACAAATTCAGTAGGCTTGCCATAAGGGATATTACCCATATTGTAATTATCATTGGTGAACTTTAATACTTTATTGATGTCCTTTTGAACTTGTGTTGTGGAACTAGCTGATTTTGTTTGTGCACTTAGCTGAACAAAACTCAAACATACAATTGCAAATAAAATGAACTTTTTCATACTTTTTAATTTAAAATCTTAAATAATTGGTTATCAAATTTAACTACTTTTTGTCAATTATGAATATATAGCTGTATCGATTGACAACCTGAGCAGCAATATCTTTCTTAGCATCAGAGCAATCCTTTAACAATTCACGCTCTCCGACGTTCTGAATCACCACATCATTATTAGATAATTTAGATAAAGTACGATAAATACGATTGGCTCTGCGAGTAGATAAATCTTCATTGTATTCTAAACTTCCATTACAATCCGCAGCAGAGACAATCACAATTTTCTTATTTTTAAGACGTTTAACTAATTCTATCACTTTATAATATTCAGGGAGATCTTGCTCAATTATATATACTTGATCAAATGGATGGTGTAATTCAACATAAAATTTAGTTAAGGATTTTAATGAATCAATTGCCCTAACAAATTTTGTTGTCTGAACTGCTAATTCAGCTTTTCTTAATGCTTCAGCAGCAGCAAATTTAGCTTGCTTCACATTTTCACTCAATGGAATATTAATTACGGCCATGTTTTTAACATAGTCATTATTTTGTTTTTGATACTCATCTGAAGTAATGGTTTGTTGAAAACGATTGCCTTCATCATCTAATGTCACTAAATCATATGCTTGATTAGGTCTAATTTTAAATTCGTAATTACCA
>JBILCS010000037.1:0-16979 GCA_044353005.1 Sediminibacterium sp.
AGATATAAAGGAGTTACAATTATATTTTTCTTGTCATAACAGCCCCAAATGGAGTTAAATAGGGGGTAGTAGCTACAGATTCTGCTACAGTTTATATAACTTCATAATACCCCCAAAGGATTGATTAAAATTTAAACTATGAAAAGAGGAATCTTTGCTTTGGGTGTTCTATTAGCATTTGCTTGCAGTAAAACAGAGTTGACTACTCAAAGTCCTACTAATATTACACAGAAACCTATCGCCATCATTTTAGATTCCATAAAAATTACAGGAAGGACAGATACTTTAATAATATCTAAGAGCTTTAAATTTACAATTACTGGGTATTATAGTGATAAAACCACTAAAGATTTATCAGATAGTGTAAACGTCTTAAGTGATAAAAGTAATGTTACTATTAATGGTAAATCTATTATCGGAGCCCAATCTGGTATGGCAGTTTTAAATATTACTTATAAAAATTTTACAGTAAAAGACAACATATATGTGTCAGAAATTGAATATCTGACAGTTGATCCTAAATTAAAATCAAACGGGAAAGGCAAAATAATAGTTCCAGTTGTTATAATAAACTATTTGCCAACTATTGATGGAGTTTTATTAGATATGCTAAAAGCTCCTGATGGGTATTATGATGTTTATAATTCAACATTAGAAAGATCGAAAAATAAAATTTTTGGTGATAAAGTCATTGAGAAAAATGTTATTGAAGAAGGTACAAGGTTTAGAGACTATTCAACAAATAAAATTGAGCCTTACATTTCAATTGATGTTGTTGCCTATATTAATATTTATGAAGTTGACTACGCAAAAGATCCTGATCGTAATGGTACTCAAATTATAAATTGGAATACTTTATTCAATAAGATTAATATGAAAGAATTTGTAGAAAAAAATGGAGTTAAAGAAGTTTGGTTTACTGCATTTCCAAAGGATGGCTATCCATCCGTTTTGAAACAGCCAAACCCAACAGATAAATCTTTGTGGTATAATATGCCAGAATCAAATATGTCGAGTCCAATAACTGGTGACGTTTCTAATAGTTCAAGATTTAATAATGATTTACCAATTTATTCAAAGACCTATGTAGTATATGGATTCAACGCCCATAGGGGAGCAGACACTGATTTACACAATAGGGGCCATCAAATTGAAGCTCAATTATCACATATAGATAGAGATTTAATTTGGAATAATGCTTTTTTACCAACATCTACAAAGAAAGAATTTAGACTTGGCAATTGTCATTGGCCTCCAAACGCAACATCAGATTATGATTATGGTAACAAAGTAGCTGTTAAATCAGACATTGCAAGTTATCAACCTTCTGGTGGAACTTATATCGATGTTAATGTTGATACTTGGCTAGGAAAAAAGTACTCATTCCCAATGACAGCAACAAATATAATTGGCGTATCAAATTATGATAATGATGCGCAAGTAAAATGGTTTATATATTGGTGGCAATCAATTCCAGGATTAAATAATACCATACCTTATAATAATAGCACACTTACAAATTGGTGGGATATTTTTTATAATTGGGACGATGCAATTAAAAATAAAACAAAGTTGGTTAAATAATTAATTATCTAAACTGATGAAAATATAAGCTAGAAAGAACCCGTTTGCTACACATTCTGCTACAGACATAAAATAACCCATTGAAAATCAATGGGTTATGTTCAAAAAAGCGGACCGGACGGGACTCGAACCCGCGACCTCCGCCGTGACAGGGCGGCATTCTAACCAACTGAACTACCGATCCAAGAACTCCGTATCTAGTTTCCTATTTCCGGGTTGCAAAGATAAGGGTAAAGAAGTTTTTTAAACAAATCTTTTATTAAAAAAGGTTGTATTATTTTTACGTTCCAAACTAAGCTTATGCCAGTATATCCAAATAGACAGTTTTTAGAATTTGAGCAGCCAATTAAGGACTTATATGAGCAAATAGATGCAACCAAAAAATTGGCCGAAAAGAACCCTAAAATAGACTTATCTGCAACCATTGCGCAGTTAGAGCAATCCATCGTTGAAAAGCGAAAAGCAATCACAGAAAGCTTATCCCCATGGCAACGTGTGCAATTGAGCCGTCATCCAGATAGACCTTATACTTTAAAATATATCCATTTAATGTGCGATCAATTCATCGAATTACATGGAGACCGAAATGTAAAAGATGACAAAGCCATGGTAGGTGGATTTACCGAATTCAATGGCCAAACCGTGATGATGATTGGTCAACAAAAAGGAAGCAATACCAAGGCTAGACAGATGCGTAATTTTGGGATGGCGAACCCAGAAGGATACAGAAAGGCCCTTAGATTAATGAAATTGGCCGAAAAATTCAAGAAACCAGTCGTTTGTTTAATTGATACTCCGGGGGCATTTCCGGGGCTAGAAGCAGAGGAAAGAGGCCAAGGAGAGGCTATTGCCCGCAATATCTATGAAATGATCCGTCTACAAGTACCTATTGTCATCGTGATCATTGGAGAAGGGGCGAGTGGTGGAGCATTAGGAATTGGGGTTGGAGACAAGACTTTGATGATGGAAAACACCTGGTATACGGTGATTTCTCCAGAAAGTTGCAGCTCTATTCTTTGGAGAAGTTGGGATAAAAAAGAATTGGCTGCAGAGCAATTGAAATTGACAGCAAATGATATGAAAGGCTTTGGCTTGGTAGATGAGATTGTGCAGGAGCCATTGGGTGGTGCGCATTGGGATTATGAAGCGGCTGCTGAGATGCTTAAAAAACAAATTATTAAAGCCTTAGACGAAATTAAAGATATCGCGCCTGCAACAAGGGTTGAAAATAGAATTGAAAAATATAGCAAGATGGGCTTCTGGGAAGAAGCTTAGTTGCGCTTAATTGTTTACTTGATTTTATTTTTTATTTCCTGTAATTTTTGAAGCGCATCTAAAGGCGTGAGTTGGTTGATGTCTATCGCATCCAATATTGAACGGATGTTTTCAAAAGTTTCTGTATGTGCATCAAATATGGATAGTTGAAATTTTTCTGTTGTTGCTTGCACTGTAGGACTAGTTTTTTGTTGCTCCTTATTTTTCAATTCCATTTCTTGTAAAATCGTATTGGCACGATCGACTAATTCATTGGGCATACCAGCCATCTTTGCTACATGGATACCAAAACTATGGGTACTACCGCCTTTGGCTAACTTGCGTAAGAAGATAATTTTATTGCCCACTTCTTTATGCGTTACATGGTAATTGTGGACACGGGACAATTGACCTTCCAAATCATTTAATTCATGGTAGTGCGTTGCAAATAATGTTTTTGGACGATGCACAGATTTTTGCAAGTATTCCACAATACTCCAAGCAATGGAGATGCCATCATAAGTGGATGTACCTCTTCCAATTTCATCTAACAAAATCAAACTTCTTGCACTTAAATTATTTAAGATGCTCGCCGTCTCAATCATCTCCACCATAAAAGTAGACTCACCTGCATTTAAATTATCACTTGCGCCAACACGTGTAAATATTTTATCCGTTAATGGGATCAATGCAGCAGTAGCAGGCACAAAGGAGCCCATATGCGCCATTAAAGTAATCAATGCAGTTTGTCTTAATACCGCACTCTTTCCGCTCATATTGGGTCCTGTAAGAATAATAATTTGTTCTTCGGAAGGATTTAATAAAGTATGGTTTGCAATATAGGGTGTATCAATAGGAAGGGTTTGTTCTATCACTGGATGTCTACCATCTGAGATAGACAAGATACCATCGTCCGTCATAGTGGGTTGGCAATATTTATGTTGCCTAGCGATGCTTGCGAAACACAATAAACAATCTATCACTCCTACAAACTGTCCATTGGTTTGAATGGCATTGAGGTCGGATAAAATGAGGTCTAATAAATTTTGGTACAACTCTTGTTCCAATGCAAAAATCTTATCCTCGGCTCCTAAAATTTTTTCTTCGTATTCTTTTAGTTCTGGTGTAATATATCTTTCGGCAGTGGTTAAAGTTTGTTTGCGAATCCAATCAACCGGCACTTTATTTTTATGCACATGTGTCACTTCTAAATAATATCCATACACATTGTTGTAGCCAATTTTTAAAGAACTTATACCTGTGATTTCGGCTTCTTTATTTTGTAATTGAGTGAGGTATTCCTTACCGCCACTGGATATATTTCTTAGTTCATCTAATTCGGTGGATACGCCATTTTTTATAAATCCGCCTTTCATGATGGTGGCAGGTGGCTGCTCCATGATATGGTATTGTATCGCATCAATCGTCTTTTGACAAACCACTAAGTTGCTTGCAAGTTGTTTTAAATAAGGGTTCGAGCTTGGCGTTAATGTTGTTTTAATAGCAGCAACAGCAGTCAATGATTTTTCCAATTGCACTAGCTCTCTTGGTTGAATTTTTCGACTTGCTAATTTACTCGTTAATCTTTCTAAGTCGCCGCATGACTCAATGGTTTCATGGAGGGTATTCGCTATTTCTTTAGCATCTAAAAAATAGGCGACTGCACTTAGTCTTTGATTAATTTGTTCCAAAGATTGTAATGGGAAAATTAACCAACGTTTTAATAATCTCGCACCCATCGGACTCTTAGTGGCGTCCATGATATCTATCAAACCTTTTTGTCCTGCACCGTTACCAATTAATTCTAAATTACGAATGGTGAATTTATCCATCCATAAAATTTCATTGCGATCTATGCGGCCAATGGTATGGATATGTTGCAGATGAGGATGTTCAGTTTCTTTCAAATAATGTAGGATCGCGCCTGCTGCGATGATGCCTAATTTTTGGGATTCAATGCCAAAACCTTTTAAGCTCTGAGTTTGAAATTGTTTTAATAAAAGCTCAGTGCCAAATGCTTCATCAAAAATCCAGCTGTCTAAACCATAGGTATAAAATCCAGCACCAAACTGGTCTTTAAATGCGTTTTGATAATTTTTTGGGTAATGGATTTCTGCAGGTTGTAAACTTTGCAATAATTTATCTAAGTATTCCAAATTACCTTCTGCAATTAAGAACTCACCAGTGGTGATGTCTAAGAATGCGATACCACCTTGCTCATTTTCTACAAATAAAGCTGCTAAAAAATTATTTTGTTTATGCTCTAATAATTTATCGTTGGTGGCAATACCTGGCGTCAACATATCTGTCACACCTCTTTTCACAATCCCCTTCACCGTTTTTGGGTCTTCTAATTGGTCACAGATGGCAACACGATGGCCCGCTTTTACCAATTTATGTAAATAAGTATCTAATGAATGATAGGGGAAACCAGCTAGCTCACTTGAGGAGGCAGCGCCATTGTTTCTTTTGGTTAAAGTAATGCCCAAGACCTTAGATGCAATCACCGCATCTTCTCCAAAAGTTTCATAAAAATCACCCACTCTAAAGAGTAAAATAGCGTCTGGATATTTTTGTTTAATAGCCCTATGCTGTTGCATTAGAGGAGTTTCTGAACTTGATTTTGCCATGGGTGACAAACCTACATAATTTTTTAATATTTGAAAAGCTTACTTTTGCACTATGCGTAAATTAAGCATGGATGAATTGGGGAGAAAGTCGGTCGAAGACTTTAAGCTGGCGGATAAAAAGCCATTGGTGTTGGTGATGGACAATATCCGTAGCATGCACAATGTGGGGAGCGTCTTTAGGACTGCAGATGCGTTTTTAATTAGTGGTATTTGCTTATGTGGTTTCACGCCTCAGCCACCGCATCGCGATATCCATAAAACAGCTTTAGGTGCTACCGATTCAGTGGATTGGTTGTACTATGAACATACCGTGGATGCTGTTTTGGCTTTAAAAGAAAGAGGGTATAAAGTACTTGCCATTGAACAAACAGAGGGTAGCGTGTTGCTCAATGATTATGTGCATACGAATACGCCAACTGCATTTGTTTTTGGTAATGAAGTGGATGGGGTTAGTGATGAAGTTCTTCAGGTATGTGATGGGGTGATTGAAATACCACAATGGGGCATGAAGCATTCATTGAACATTTCTGTGGCTGCTGCTGTTGTATTATGGGAGTTTGTAAGAAAGTAAATTCGTTTTTTATAGTGTAATATTTTGGATTATTTAAAAACATGAGTACAGTTAAAAATTATTTGAGTTTAGTGAAGTTTTCACATACCATTTTCGCAATGCCATTTGCGTTGATTGGTTTTGTGTTGGGTATCGCTGCTTTGAATAGTAATAATATAAATTTAGAAACTAAAGAAGTTGTCATTCGTTTTTTCTTGGTGCTAGTTTGTATGATCACAGCTAGGTCGGCTGCCATGGGGTTCAATCGTTATTTAGATCGTCATTTTGACCAGCTGAATCCAAGGACTGCCATTCGTGAAATTCCTTCGGGGATTATAAAAGCAGAAAATGCATTGGGCTTTGTGGTGGTGAATGCACTCATTTTTATTATTGCGACTTATTTTATTAATTCAATTTGCTTTTACCTTTCACCCGTAGCCTTATTTGTGATTTTATTTTATAGTTATACAAAACGTTTTACCTATTTATGCCATCTGGTATTAGGGGTAGGGCTTTCCTTAGCGCCTATTGGTGCGTATTTAGCGGTGACTGGAACATTTGATATCCTTCCATTGCTTTTTTCTTTTGCAATTATTTTTTGGGTGAGTGGCTTTGATATTATTTATGCATTACAGGATGCTGAATTTGATGCATCACATTCGCTTTATTCCATGCCAAGTCATTGGGGTGGCGATAAGGCATTGAAAATGGCTAGAGTCTTTCATTTTTTCTCTAGCGTTTTTTTGTGGACTGCCTATTTTTTGGGAGATTTTCATTGGTTATATTTAATTGGAGTTATTTTGTTTAATAGTATGCTTGTCTATCAACAAAGTATTGTAAAGCCAACCGATTTATCCAAAGTCAATCTGGCTTTCATGACAGCAAATGGGATTGCAAGCATTGTCTTTAGTATCTTTGTAATTGCGGCAATTATTTTAAATTTTTAACACCTTTCAATTGGCAAGAATCATTTGCATAGATTACGGGGGAAAGCGATGTGGATTGGCAGTGACCGATCCCTTTCAAATGATTGCGACTTCACTGATCACAGTGGATACAAAAAGTTTGTACACTTTTTTAACAGATTATATTGCCAAAGAACCAGTTGAATTAATATTGATAGGGGAACCATTGAACTTAGATGCTTCACCAACCCATGCCACACCCTTGGTCAAAAAAGCCATTCTTGAACTCACCGAAAAGTTCCCTACCATACCCATTCAAACGGTGGATGAGCGATTTAGTTCAAAAACAGCTGTACGGGCCATGATCGAAATGGGGATGAAAAAGAAGGATCGTCAGGTAAAGCAAAATGTAGATTTAATTGCTGCGACCATCCTGCTTCAAGAATACCTCAATCATAAGGATCTATTGCCTTAGAGAAAGCTGAATCTATTTACGACCTATTTATTGTAACTTTGCACCCATAATTGAACTACTATGACCTTACCAATTGTAGCCTATGGTGCTGCTGTATTAAGAAAAGTGGGTGAGCCAATCAATGCGGATTACCCCAATTTGACCAAGCTGATCGAAGATATGTGGGAAACCATGTACGATAGTAATGGGGTTGGCCTTGCCGCACCTCAGATCAATCGTGCCATTAGGTTATTTGTGATGGATAGCCAACAAATTTTTGAAAACGCTGAGCCAGGGGATGCAGCTTATCCAGATGCCCCAGGTATCAAACGTGTATTCATCAACGCAGAAATTCTTGAATTAAGTGGAAATGAATGGGTCTACAATGAGGGTTGCTTGAGTATCCCAAAAATTAGAGAAGATGTTTTAAGACACGAGAAAGTGACACTTAAATATATGGACGAAAATTTTGTAGCACATACAGATACTTTTGATGGCATGACAGCTCGTGTCATTTTACATGAGTATGACCATATTGAGGGTAAGTTATTCATTGATTATATTAAACCTCTTAGAAAGAAAATGCTACAGGGCAAATTGAATGACATTCATAAAGGCAAAGTAAAAGTGGATTATAAAATGACTCAAATCAAATAAATATGCGTTCATTCTTATTTTTAATTTCTATGAGCATAGTGGGTCATTCTTTGGCACAGGATACCACGTTAAGTTTTGAAAATAAAACTTTTACTTTAGCGGATGTCATCATTAGAAATAATTTTGAGTACAAAGACATTTTAGAAAGAATTAAGCGCGATACTAGTTTTTATAAAGCCTTCAAAACCTTAAGGACGATAGGATACAGCTCCTTCAATCATATCGAGATGTATGATAAAAATCAAAAGATGGAAGCATCTTTAGATAGCCGAACACGTCAAAATAAAATAGGGGGCTGTAGGACAATGGATGTAATAGAAGAAAAAACATTTGGGAAGTTAAGAGATAGTAAAGGTGAATATAATTATGTCACACCTTCTTTATACGCAAGTTTGTTTTTCACAAAAGGAAAAATTTGTGGCGAAACCAATATTGTAAAAGGCAAAAAAAGAACCATTCAAGGGTCTGGTATTGAAAAAGCGAAGGAGCAATTGAAGATGTTATTTTTCAATCCAGGTGAAAAAATTCCTGGCATACCCATGATTGGAAATAAATTAGATCTATACGACGATAACGCACATGAGTTGTATACTTATAGATTGGATTATGTAGACTACCATGGCAAATTGGCTTATGTATTTGAGATCAAGCCCAAAGAAGATCTTGGTTTTTTTGCAAAAGATAGGGTGGTTGTAGATCAAATGATCACTTGGTTTAATCCAACCACATTGGAGGTTTTAGGTCGTAATTATTCCCTAAGCTACAAAGCGGGTGTCTATGATTTTAATGTACAAATGGAGGTTGAAATGACTTATACTCCTAACGGATTGTTAGTGCCTAAAATTTTAAGGTATAAAGGCGATTGGGATGTCGTATTTAAAAAGAGAGAACGTGGACTTTTTACAGCCACACTATTCGATTTTAAAGTGGGGGAATAACAGATTCTAAGATAATCAATTAGTAGAAATGTATTTACTTAATGTTGCAAGAAGCTTCCCTCAATATATTTAACCACTTCAACTAAGCTGCCAGTTTCCTTAAACACTTTTAATTGTCTGTCTGCACCAGTTCCATTGGTAAAAATGTCATGCACTTTTTCAATATGCTTCCTGCTTCCTAAATCATCCACCACACCGTCTACAAATTCAAGTAATTCGTTAATCAACTCCTTTACAGGTGCTTCTTTTTCTTTACCAAAGTCAATCAGTAATCCATCAATCCCATACCTACTTGCACGCCATTTATTTTCATTGATCAATGCACGTTGGTAATTGATGAAATTAATATTCTGTCTTCTGAGTGTATAAATTTTAGCACATAAAGCCTGGAACAATGCAGCAATAGTAGCCGTCTCTTGCACGGTCATGGGTACATCACAAATTCTAAATTCAATCGTATTGTACACAGGGTGTACCCTTAAATCCCACCATATTTTTTTTGCATTATCAATACAATTGGTTTTAATCAATAATTGAATAAAACTTTCATAGGCTTCGATACTTTCAAAATAGTCGGGAATACCTGTTCTAGGAAATTTGTCAAATATTTTAGAGCGATAAGATTTATAGCCTGTATTACTTGACTCCCAAAAAGGGGAGTTGGTGCTCAATGCATAAATATGAGGAAGAAAATACCTGGCTGTATTGGCAATATGAATGGCCATACGGCGATCTTCCATGCCAATGTGCACATGTAGACCAAAAATCAAATTACTCCTAGCAGCTTGCTGTAGTTCGTTTAAAAGCGCTTGATACCTGCTTTGGTCCGATATCAATTGGGTTTCCCATAAACTAAAAGGGTGGGTACCTGATGCACCAATACTATATCCTAATTCGTTGGCAATTTTAGCCACAGAAGTTCTTAGTTCAAACACTTCCTGAAATGCGGTTTCTACATTTTGACAAATACCTGTCCCTACTTCGACCACCGCCTGATGCATTTCTGCCTTGATCTTATCTTTGAATACTTTCTCTCCCTCATTTACAATCGCCTGCTGATGGCTCTTTAATTCCTTGGAAGCAGGGTCTAATACCATGTATTCTTCCTCAATACCTATTGTAAACTGCGTTAAATTTTGGCCCATACTGCTTAAAACTACAAATAAAATTAAGATCTTACAAAAACCATGTCAAAAAAAATGCCCTCCAAATTGGAGGGCATTGATATAGACCGAAATTAGGTCCTTAAATTGTTCAATTAAAACTTGAAACGTAAACCTAATTGGCTTACCCAACGAGCACTGTAGCTAGGTGCTGTGCTTGAACTAATACCCCAAGGAGTATTATTTCTAACTGGAGTAAAACTGTAACTAGGCGTAGTTGAACCAGTTGCTCCTTCATACTTTATTAAACTATATTGGTCATTTGACATAAAGTAGGTTCTACCCCAATTTCTATTTAACATATTGGTGAAGTTAAACACGTCATATGTTAATTGGAATTGGTATGTCTTATTGTTCATTTTTACGTTGAAATCTTGTACAAATTTCACATCAATGATATTTGTAAATGGTAATCTTGCTCCGTTTCTTTCAGCATATTTACCTCTGTTTTTACTTAAGTAATTGTCTTGAGCAATATAGTCTTCTAAAGCTGCTTTTTGTGATGCTGCAGTAGTAGCCGGTAAAAAAGTCATTGCACTAATTTGAGCTGCAGTAGGGATAAAGATTAAATCATTTGATTCTGAAGTACCTTGATCTCTAACAGGACCAGTTGCATATACATAACTGAATGGGTTACCAGACTGTCCGTTGTACACTAAGCTAAAAGTAGAAGCTAAAGCACCTTTTGCATAAGTGAATTTCTTAGCAACGAAAGCACTTACTCTATGACCTAAGTCAAAGTCAGATCTTGATCTCTGTACATCATTTCTACCATTCACAGTCTCCATAAATCTCCATTGAGAGTTATTTTGGCTAGAAGTTGGCTCATGTGTTACAAAAGAAGATCCATAAGTATAGAATGCGTTGAATGAGAATCCATCTGACCAAGCTTTGTCAATTGACGCTGTAAAGTTATAGGCAAAACCGGTACGACGGTAGTAAGGTTGATTCTCTAACAAGAATACACCAGTATATGGATTAGACCCAGCAGTAATACCTGATCCAGCTGGGTAACCAATACGCTTTAAATCATAGATATATCTATTATCTGGTCCAGATAACTGGGCAACTGGCTTTTGAATATCCAATCTTCTGTAATAAATTTCATTGATATTTTTACTCACAGTTCCTTCAACAGTGATTGACCAATTGTTTCTTAATTTTTTATCAATTGCCAAAGAAGCACGGAAGATTTTTGGTAATCTAAAGTCTTTAGAAACTAAGTCCATTTGACCTTTTGCAGCAGCTGTGCTTAATCCTAAGTCAGCAGCAGTATATTGTCCTAATGGGTTAGGTCTGAATTTGATACCGAATTTAGCGATATCAGATGCAGTGAAAATAGAAAGTCCACCTACTGATTGACCATTGTTGTTGAATACGCCACCAGGCCATACTAAAGGAACACGTCCAGTGAACATACCCAATCCTCCACGGATTGTAATGTTTTCTGTTGGCATTTTATAAGTAAATCCAACTCTTGGAGAGATAGAGATTTTAGGATCAGGAATTGTACCAGATCTTGCACCATTAAAATCATACAATTTAACAGTGTTGAAGTTAAAATACATATCTTCTATAGGAGTAGACAAGAATTTAGTATAGTCTGCTCTAATACCAAAGTTCACAGTTAAATTATCTGTATATCTAATTTCATCATTGATGAAAGCGCTACCTCTACCTGTATAGAAGCTAGCTGCAGATTTTGTATTATCACCTGTTGTTTGATCTAATAAAGCAAATGAACGGTCATAACGAATTGGTGCTTTTTCTGTTAAGAAATCAGATAATGAAGCAAATTGATATGAACCAAAGTTTTGACGAATAAATACGTTGTAAGATTTACTCAATTCATAATCCACACCCACTGTAAATGCATTTTTGTTCACGTTGAATTTATAGAAATCTAAGAAGTTCCAGTTGGTTTGCTTCAATAAGTTTGCTGTAGAGAATTCTTCAGAACCAAAAATCATTTGTCCAGCAGTACCATCTAAAATAGTTACACGTGGGAACTTGGCACCAATTGGATTTCTGTCATCCATTACATCTGTGTAAGTAAATAACATTTTATTGCTAGAACCATTTTTAAATGCTGTTTTTAATTCAGCAGACAATGAATTTGTTTTATTAGGGTATAAAACACCATTGTTATAGAAGTTCACTCTAGAAGAACTAGAAGAAGAAGTTGCGTATGAATTTGTTTCGTTATAACGGTATGATAAACTGAATTTGTTCATTGAATTGATATTCCAGTCTAATTTAGTCGCTAATCTTTTTGCACTTGTAGAAGCAGCATTGTCTTGGTATCCACCTACATCATAACCGTACTTTGTTTTTACAAAATCAGCTAATTTATCAATATCTGCTTTTCCGCTAGCGCCTCTATAACCACTGATATCAAAAGGTTGAGGTCTTTCGTTTTCAATAGATTCAAAGTTAACAAAGTAGAATAATTTATTTTTTACAAGCGCACCACCAACACTACCACCAACTGTTCTAGCTGTGAAAGGATTTAACTTTGTTGCTAATTCTTTAGGACCAGTAGGTGTTTTACCTGTTAAGTTTTGGTTCTGTGTAAATGAGTAAACTGTTCCAGTTACTTTGTTTGTTCCACCTTTTGTAGTCGCGTTGATACCACCACCAGTAAAGTTACCGATAGATGCATCAAAAGGAGAAACCATCACTTGGAATTGATCTACCGCATCTATTGAAATTGGACCAACGCCTGTTTGTCCGCCATTGGTTCCACTTGCACTCAAACCAAATTGGTCATTGTTTACAGCACCATCAATATATAAAGAGTTAAAACGATTGTTTTGACCAGCGATAGATACACCAGCTAAATCACCATTTCCACCAACAAATTTTGCAGTTGGTGTAAAACGCAAGAAATCTTGAACGTTTCTACCTACAGTTGGAAGATTGTCTATTTTATCACGACCAATGATAGTTTGTGTACCACCTCTAACTGATAAATCTGAACCTCTTTTAGAGGTAGATACAGTGACATCTTTTAATTTGTCAATTTTAGAGGATAAAATAATATCTAATCTAACTGCATCACCCAAGGCAACATAGATATCTTCTCTCTTTTCTGATTGATAGTTTACATAAGATATAGTTACGGCATAAGGTCCACCAGGTTGCACGTTACTTACATCAAAAAAACCAGTCTTTCTTGTTTGTGCATTATACACAGTACCAGTAGGTATGTGCAATACACTAATTGTAGCACCGACAAGGACTTCACCGTTGTCAGCTTTTACAGATCCACTAATACTACCAGTCGTATTTTGAGCAAATGTCAATACTGGCAAAAGCAGCATGGCGATTGTAAAATGTAGTAATTTTTTACTAAGCATAGTTGTTGTTTTATTTAGTATTGCAAAGAAACTAATATTTATTCAAATCGTTTTGTGTTTTTTTTAACATTATATCACAATTTGGCATATCAATGGCTTATATATTATATAAAATATTTATATATTAAATATTAGATTTAAATTAAACCTAAAATCAATACCCTATGTCAAATTATCTAACGATGATAGGAGTTCTCTGTTTCATTTTCACGCTCTTTATCATAGGCCCTGATAATTGCTTTTACCAATTTATGACGTACTACATCCTCCTCGTCTAATTGGATATGTGCAATGCCTTCAATATTTTGTAAAATGCGTACTGCCTTATCTAAACCACTCTTTTGATTACGAGGCAAATCGACCTGAGTAGGGTCACCAGTAATAATTGCTTTTGCATTGGAACCAATACGTGTCAAAAACATTTTAATTTGTAAATCGTTTGCGTTTTGAGATTCATCTAAAATAATAAAGGCATTGTCCAAAGTACGACCACGCATATAAGCTAGTGGGGCAATTTCAATAGTTCTAGATGACATATAATAAGCTAATTTATCTGCGGGAATCATGTCATCCAATGCATCATATAAAGGACGTAAATAAGGATCAATCTTTTCTTTTAAGTCTCCAGGTAAAAAGCCTAAACTTTCTCCAGCCTCCACTGCTGGTCTTGTAAGAATTATTTTTTTAACCAATTTATTTTTTAATGCACGAACCGCTAAGGCAACAGCTGTATAAGTTTTACCAGTTCCTGCGGGCCCAATGGCAAACACGATATCGTTTTTATCTGCCGATGTAACCATCTTTTTTTGGTTGGCAGTTCTTGCTCTTACTGTTTTTCCATTAGGACCTAAGACTAATATTTCATTTGGATTTTGATCCACAAAATTATCAATCACTTCGGCATCATCGCCGCCTAATATTTGTTCAAAATAATTTTCACTCAAATGGCCATTGCGTTGCATGTATTGAATGACTAATTCAATTTTTTCTTTTGCAATATCAATTTGTTCTGGAGCACCACTTAATTTTATTTGGGTGCCGCGTGATAAAATTTTAAGGAGTGGGAATTTCTTTTTTAAAAGATCAAATTTGTTATTGTTAACACCAAAAAAATCAATTGGATTAACAGATTCTAGGTTGATAATGGTTTCAGTCAATGTAGTAGTTTTTAGAGGTTAAGGAGAAGGGTTATTTTCTACCTAACACAATTTAACATACAGCTATGCATTAACCTAGTCAAACATTTGCACACTATGTGGATTACTCCTTGTGGGAATTGGGGCTTAACAATTTCTTAAACTAGCGATCATTTGTATAGGATCTGTTGCTTTAAACACAGTGGTCCCAGCCACCAAAACATCCGCACCAGCAGCAACTAATTTTGCGGCATTCTCTAAAGTAACGCCACCATCAATTTCTATTAAAGTAGATGCATTATGTTGTACAATCAATTGCTTTAAAGCTTTTACTTTTTCGTAAGTATGTGCAATGAATTTTTGTCCGCCAAAACCTGGATTTACACTCATTATACAAACCACATCTATCTCAAAAATCAGGTCTTTCAAAACTTCGATAGGCGTGTGTGGATTCAATGCTACACCAGCTTTCATGCCCTGTGCCTTAATTTGTTGTAAAGTACTATGTAAATGAGGACAGGCTTCGTAATGCACAGTTAAGATAGTGGCACCTGCTTGTTTAAATGCAGTAATATATTTTTCTGGTTGTACAATCATTAAGTGCACATCCATTTCTTTATTTGTTGTTTTTTTTATCTGTTCGATGATGGGTATACCATAACTAATATTTGGAACAAAAACACCATCCATTACATCCAAGTGAAACCATTCAGCTTCAGAAGCATTGAGCATCGAACAAGCTTTACCTAGTTCTAAAAAATCAGCGGCTAATAGGGAAGGTGCAATGATTGCCATAAATTGGATTTGTTCAAAGTTCTTATTTTTTTAGGGAACTGTCATTTTTTCGTCAAAAAAAATTCCAAATTTCCTGATTCTTTCAATTTGCCATCTTGTCTTTAATGATTAACGCTATTTTTGCGGCCAATTGAAATGAATATGAAAAAATTTATCAACGTCTTACTGGGCTTATTTTTTGGATTCAGTGGTATGGCGCAAGAAGATACAGTCCAATTTGAAGGAGAAACGCATTTTAAAAATGTACAACAATTGACATTTGGAGGGGACAATGCAGAAGCTTATTGGAGTTTTGATAGTAAGCAGATTATTTTTCAAAAAACAAATCCTAAAGAAGGGATTGTTTGTGATCAAATTTTTATGGGTAACCTGCCATTGAATGCAGTAGATCCATTCAAATATAAATTAGTTAGTACAGGTAAGGGCCGGACCACATGCGCCTATTTCATGAAAGATGGAAAACATATTATATACGCTTCTACGCATGAGGGTAGTGCAGACTGTCCTGCGCCAGTAGATCGAGCAAAATATGGCAACAAGTATATTTGGCCTTTGTACAACACTTATGACATTTTTATGGCGGATACCAATGGTGCAGTCATTAAAAAATTAACCACTGCAAAAGGCTATGATGCAGAAGCCACTTTATCATATGATGGAAAGAAAATGATTTATTGCAGCGATAAAGATGGGGACTTAGATTTATATGTGATGGACATCGCTACTGGTAAAGAAAAGAAAGTAACCAATACTTTAGGTTATGACGGGGGTGCATGGTTTAGTCCTGATGGAAAAAAAATTGTGTGGAGAGCGAGTCGTCCAAAAACAGACGCCGACATAGCAGAGTATAGCAGTCTTTTGAAAGAAGGTTTGGTGGCACCCACTAATATGGAAGTGTTTGTTGCGAATGTGGATGGGTCAGACGCCAAGCAAATCACCAACCTAGGACAAGCAAATTGGGCACCTAATTTTACACCTGATGGCAAACAGATCATCTTTTGTAGCAATCATGAATACAAGCGAGGATTCCCTTTTAACATGTACTTGATCAACCTTGATGGATCTGGATTAGTTAAAATAAGTCGAGATAAAGGGTTTGACGCTTTCCCAATGTTTAGCCCTGATGGCAAAAAAATCATCTTTGCATCTAACAGAAACAACAAAGGCACGAGGGATACCAATTTATTTGTGGCGGACTGGGTCTATTAACAAGAATACCTAGATTAGTTGTATTTTAGCTGAAATCTAAAATCAATTTATTATGGAAACAGGTTTATTACATTTACACAACCTTCTTAGATGGGTGGTATTAATTGCAATTGTTGTCGCAATTGTTCAATTATTACTTAAGAAAGATGCTTTAAAAGCGAGTAAAGTATTGTTAATCAGTGCCCATAGTACTTTAGTCTTAGGGTTGTATCAGTACTTTTTTGGTTCTGTAGGTTTCTTTTTCATCAAAACCATGGGGATGGCCGAAGTCATGAAGGATAAACTGCTTAGATTTTGGGCAGTGGAGCATATTTTCACCATGCTTATTGCTATTATTTTAATCAC
>JBILCS010000101.1:0-5051 GCA_044353005.1 Sediminibacterium sp.
GTTGCTATTCGTGAACAAAGATTTAATTATTAATAGTTCTCCTGATGGGGTTGAAATTGCCCTTTTAGAAGAAAAGAAATTGGTAGAAATACACAATGAAAAGATTGACGCCCGCTTTGCAGTGGGTGATCTATATCTTGGAAAAGTGAAAAAGATTATACCAGGATTGAATGCCGCATTTGTAGATGTGGGATTTGACAAAGATGCATTCCTGCACTATACCGACCTTAGTCCTTACATCAAATCCATTATTAAGTTCACGCATGACGCGATGAACGACCAACATAATCAATTTGATTTTTCTAAGTTTGAATCGGCACCTGAGATTGTAAAAACAGGAAAAATCAGTGAGGTATTAAACGGCAAGCCCAATGTATTGGTGCAGATTTTAAAAGAACCTATTGCCGCAAAAGGCCCTCGATTAACTTGTGAAATTTCACTAGCCGGTCGTTTTGTGGTGCTCACTCCATTCAATGAAATTGTTGCTGTCTCTAAGAAAATTCATTCCTCGGATGAACGCAAGCGTCTTCAAAAAATGATGGAGTCTATTCGACCAAAAAACTTTGGTGTTATTGTTAGAACAGCTGCCGAAGGCAAGACGACTGCAGAACTGCATGAGGATTTACTGACTTTGGAGACCAACTGGAAAAATATCCAGTCCAACTTAAAGGGCGCAGTGGCTCCAACGCGTATCATGAATGAAGAAAGTAAGACGACTAGTATCTTAAGAGACCTTTTAAGCGAAGATTTTAATAAGATTGTAGTGAATGATAAGAAGATTTATGATATCACCTTGAGCTACTTACAAAGAATCGCCCCACACAAATCAAATATTATCAGTTTGCATAGTGGAGATATCGGCATTTTTGATCAATATGGTATCACCAAGCAAGTGAAATCCTCTTTTGGGAAAACCATTAATTTAAATAGTGGTGCTTATTTGATCATAGAGCATACCGAAGCCCTCCATGTAGTGGACGTTAATAGCGGATTTAAGAGCGTTAGTAATAACCAAGAGGAAAATGCTTTACAAACGAATTTAGAGGCTGCAGAGGAGATCGCAAGGCAGTTAAGGCTTAGAGATATTGGCGGAATTATTGTCATTGATTTTATTGACATGAAATTGCCAGAAAACAGAAAGAAAGTACAAGAAGCCTTAGAAGGTTACATGAAAACAGATAGGGCTAGACATTCCATCTTACCGATTTCTAAATTTGGACTTTTACAAGCTACCAGACAAAGAATCAGACCAGAAGTCAATATCAATACCTCCGAAGACTGTCCTGCTTGTTCAGGCACAGGGACCATTACTGCTTCTTTGTTGTTGGAAGATGAGATGGAAAAGAAGTTAGCTTATTTGGCTACACATGGTCATCATAAGCTGACGATACTAGTGCACCCTATCATTCATTCACACCTCACAAAAGGTATCTTTAATAGCATCATCAAGCGCTGGAAAAAGAAGTACAATTTAAAATTACAATCTCAGGCTTCCAATACAAGTCATTTAGTGGAATACAAATTCTTGGATGATCAGATGGAAGAGATTAAGTTATAAAAAAAAGACCCCGAAAATTCGGGGTCTTTTTTTTATATCATCCTAGTTGGATTAATAACCTTCGTTTTGAACCAATTGCTTGTTCACGTCCATCTCTCTTTGAGGGATAGGCATAATTAACTTTGGAGAATTCCAAGCTGTAGTAGCAATAGACTTCTTTAATCTTTGAGATTCAAATAAGTTATTTCCTTCAAGGGCTAACTCAGAAGCTCTCTCTCTTAAGATTGCATCAAGGGTTACTGCAGTTAAGTCTGCAAGTCCAGCTCTTTTTCTTATTAAATTCACATCAGCCAAAGGTGTTGCACCTACAGCTGTGTTTTGTCTGAAATTAGCTTCTGCTCTAGTTAAATACATTTCAGCTAAGCGAATAACTGGCACATCACCAAAACGATCTAAATGCTTTAAAGTATATCTAGTTGTACCTGAAGAACCTGTAAAGAAAGCTCTTCTAATATCACCAGTTTCATAGATATTTAAATGTGCATTTTGAATTCTCATGTCACGACGACCTGCAGAACCAGGGAAAGCTCCCAATGGGGCACCATAGTAAGTATTGAATGAGTTGGCTCCATCTTGATTGGTTACTTTAATATAGAACACGTATTCATTTGGAGTTACACCACCAAAATTGATATAAGTAAACCAATTGTTTCTAAATTCAGAAGTCATTGTTTTACCGCTACCTGCAATTACTCTGTTTGCAGCAGCAGCAGCTTCTGTGTAGTTACCTAGCATTAAATAAACGCGAGATAATTGAGCAGCAGCAGCCCATTTTGTTGCAAATTTGGTATTTGTAGAAGGCATCAAAGATTCTGCCTTGATTAAATCAGCAACTACCTGATCGTATACAGCCTTCACAGTAGCTCTAGATTTGTAATCTGCATCAGTGATTGGAGCTTTTGTTGCTGTTAAAACCAATGGCACGCCTAGATTCGTAGCAGGATCACCATCGTTGAATGGTTTCGCATACAATTTCAATAATTCAAAGTACATCGAAGCTCTTAAAAATAAGGCTTGTCCTTCTACTGAATTTTTTCTTGTATCTGATGAAGTTACTTTACTTACGTTTTCTAATACGTTATTAGATACGTTGATCGTATTGTAAGCAGAACTCCAAGTTGCAGCAGCAAATGAATTCGTTGAAATCATGCTAGTATTATACGCTTCAGTCAATGCCTGAAAAGTACCTCTGAAATTGATATTTGTTCTATTTCCAATTAGGTCATTCAAGATCATCATGTCGCCGCCATAAGCAGCAGCGCTTGATACTGCATCATAAGCACCCACTAAGGTACCAGATACATCACTCTCGGTTAATAAAGCTTTATCTTCTGATAAAGTTTGGAACGGTTGTACATCAAGCTTTTTTTCACACCCTATTGCTATCATTCCAACAGCAACACAAGCGAAAATTGAGTCTTTGATGTTTAAATTAAATATTTTCATAAAATTGATTGTTATTAAGTTTAGAAACTAATGTTTACACCAACTAAGAATGTTCTTGGTTGAGGCGGTGTATAAAAATCATTACCTTTTGCAATATTAGAATCAAATGAATCCGCATTTACCTCAGGATCCCAATAAGGATACTTTGTAATAGTCAACAAGTTTTGTCCAGATACATAGATTCTTAATTTATCAATTTTGTACTTAGACAATTGCTTTGAATTGAATGTGTATCCTAAAGATGCTGTTCTTAAACGGATATAAGAACCATCCACAATATATCTACTGCTTGCTTGAGAACCATTTACTGTAAACAATCTTGCTTGAGGAATATTGGTGATATCACCAGGCTTTTGCCAACGACCTAATTGGTCAATGGTATTATTATCCTCATACAACATACTTGCGGATGAATAACGACCCATACCGTAAATGTTATTTTGGTTACCACCAACACCATTAAAGAAAATCGTTGCGTCAAATCCTTTGTAAGAGAAGTTATTTGTTAAACCAAAAATTACATCTGGATTTGGATCACCCGCAACAATCCTTTGTGCTTCGTTGTAGTTATTAGTTGTTGTTCTGTCCAAAGTTCCGTCTGCATTTTTTGTATTCTTAAAGAACAATGCATCTCCATTTGCAGGATCAACACCAGCAAATTCTGGAGTAAAGAATACGCCAATTGGATATCCTTCAACAACTCTATTCATACTACTGATACCGCCTTCAATTACTTGACCTTGAATATCAGTTACTTTACCTTGATTGAATGCCACATTAAAGCTAGTATTCCACTTGAATGCACCCACAGTATTTTGTGTATTCAATACAAATTCAAAACCTTTGTTTTCTAAAGCGCCTAAGTTTTTTACTACAGAATTAAAACCTGTAGTTGCAGGAATATTTACATTCAACAATAAGTCTGTTGTATTTTTTACGTAGTAATCAACCTCTCCCGTAATTCTATTATTAAAGAAACCAAAATCAAATCCTGCATCAAACTGAGCAGTGGTCTCCCATTGAAGTTGGCTATTTGCTAATTGAGTTGGACGTTGACCTCCGGTACCTGTATAACCAGCACCACCAGTAAATAAGCCTAATTGAGGGAAGTTGCCTATTTCAGCGTTACCAACGATACCATAAGAAGCTCTTGCCTTTAAGAAACTTAAAGCTTCAAAGTTTTTCAAGAAAGACTCATTAGACATGATCCAACCAGCAGAAATTGCAGGGAAGAAACCAGATCTTGAATCTTTACCGAATCTTGAAGATTGATCTATACGACCACTTGCAGAAACAATATACTTCTCGTCGAAAATATAATTTGTTCTTAAGAAATAAGACAAGAATCTGAAATCAGACTGAGATGAACTACCGCCAGTTTTGTTGGCAGCACTTGCAATTTTAATATAAGAGTTAGAAGGAAAATCTGTACCTTCTGTAAAGTTAAATTTAGACTGAGATTGTTGGTATTGCATACCAAATGTTGCATTGATGTTATGAACACCAGCCACTTTTGCATAATTGAAATAAGTGTTGGTATTATAATTTGTAATGAATGCACCTGTATTTGTACCTAAACCATTTGTAGCTCTTGTTTGGTTTTTAATCGTTTCAGATCTGAAATAACTTTCTTCATTTTGACTTAAATAATCTAAACCAAATTCAGATTGGAAAGTCAAACCAGGTAATAATTTTGCTTTTATATATGTATTACCAAAAGTTCTGTAAACATCTTGTGTAAATGAACCATACTTAATAGATAAAATAGGGTTGTAGTAAACTGGGACATTTACATCACCTGGAGGGGTACCAGCATCTAAACCTGTATTTGGATCTAAAAACGGCGTCATTGGCATTAAAGCAATCGCTTGTAATGGGTTTGAAAACGCATTATCATCAGGTAGACGTCTATTAAATGTTCTTGATAAGCTCAAAGAAACTCCTAAATCTAGCCAGTTGTTAGCTTGTTGGTCTACGTTTAAACGTCCTGTTGTTCTTGTCAATTCGTTGCCAATGATCGTACCACCTTGTTCTAAATGTTGCATAG
>JBILCS010000102.1:0-4942 GCA_044353005.1 Sediminibacterium sp.
TGTTTTTGCAGTAGAGTCTACTGGCAACATATTCCATAAAAACTCATTGGTAATAGCTACTTGGTTTTTATTTTCTGGAACAGCAAGTGGTTGACAAAACCTAAATCCGTTACTTAATGCAATATCTGGTTTGAATTTCCACATAATTGCATCGGTAATTAAATTATCCATGGGTGTTTCCAAAACAAAATAACGAACTAGTGGCGTTGAACTATAACCAATCACTTTTGACATTTCATTTTGATAAGGCGCTGCAGCTTGTTCAACTAATGCTAATGTATTTTTATCTGCAGGATATAAAGCAGGATCTACATCCATCAATTCATATTCGTATGTAGCTATTTTACCATCTTTGACTTGAATAGACAATCTGCCTAAAAAAGAACCAAAGGCGCCGCATTCCACCACTTTAGTATACTTGCCTTGTATAGGTACTCTCACACGTTCATGTGTGTCTGCGCCTAAAATAAAATCAGCACCTGCCACACGTGCATCATTGGCTAGTCCTACTTGTTGTGCAAGCCCCATATGTGTTACCACAAATATGATTCCGCATCCTTCTACTTCTTTTAAGTATTGAATATACTTAGCAACATTATCAGTAGCATGCGTAAATCTAATGCCTTCGCTATACGCAGGAGATTGGCGTTTAGGCACCAAATGATCTGTAAAACCAATAAAGCCCACTTTAGCGCCTGCAATATATTTAATCCAATAAGGAGGGTAGATTAATAAACCATTATCTGCATCATTTGTTTTATGCCACATATTGGCACAAATTTTTGCAGCAGTAGAATGCCCCATATCATAGAGCATCTTTTTCTTTTTATAAACTACCTCCCAATTACCAGGTAAAATCAAATCGTAATTAAATGCGTTCATTAATGGAATCAAGGCTTCTCCTTCTGACAAAGAGGCTACTCCATGCCCGTGAAAATAATCACCTCCGTCGTATAATATGTTTTGAGGATATTTTAACCTAAGCTTATCTATCATTGTTTTTAAAACACCAAGACCACCACGTTTTTTATAAACAGCCTTACCGTCTTCCCAAAAAAACTCATCGTGTGTATGTATTTGTGCATGTAAATCTGTCGTAATGAAAATGCTAAATTCATTATTTAAGGGGGTGTCAACACCATTCTTTGCAATATTTTTATCTAGGCTATGAACGCTTTTATTTTCGTTGGCACTAGCAGGACTACTAATGGACATTGCGCTAGGGATACCTATGCCTAGTACAGCTGCATTTTTTAGAAAACTTCTGCGATCGGCATTCTTATTTTTCATTTGGCATTCTTTGTGGAATGAATATCTGCTTAATTCACAATAAATTAAGTGACTTTTATCACAATTTGACTTGATTCGCCCTAAACTTTTAAAAATGAAAATTCAAGATAAAGTTAAAATGCCCCATATCTGCTTTGTTGATATAATATTTGGGGTTATTGTAAGTATTTTCTACAGCATCCTTATAAAAATAAATGACTTGCGCCTCCCAGCCTTTCCAAAATCCAGTAAATGCGTAACGTGCATCTAGATTGTATTGCATATAGGCTGGAAAGCTGTATTTGTTCATGGCAAAATTCATGATGTCTGGCAAATCATAATAGCCAATACCCATATTTAAAATTAGTGGAATTGCCTTGGCTGTAAATTTTGATTTAATTACATAGGCATTTAAATCTCCCATCCCTTCGTTGCGCTCCCCCAATAAAAAAGTATAAAATGGATCTCGTCCCCATTCTCTGGGCATCAAGTAGCGACCATCTTTAGTAATTCTAGTGAAATTGATAGAATGATCCCATTGTCCTTGCTGTTTCCCCAATCTTGCACCAAATACAAATGACGAGTGATTTGGATTAAAATAAGTTTTAGTAGGATCTGAATTTCCTCCTTCATTCAATACAAGTTGTCCAATCATTTGTAGGCCATAATAATATGGACTAGAAGCTTTTGGTAGCTTATCAATTTGAACTAGACTACTGTTAAAAATATTTTCAACATATTGATTCCAAAATTGAATCTTATGATTTTTTATCAATCCCATCTCAGCCCCTATCAGTGCAACCCCTTTAGATTTAAGTGCATCTTTATAGCCAGATTTAGTACCATCTATATTTACACCAACTGAATAAAGACCAATGGATTCAGCTGTTTTATACCATTCTACAGTGCCTCTTGGCGAGAAGCGGTTTAACCATCCAGCATAAAATTTATTTTCCTTATTTCTATATTGTGACCAAACGCCTTGCACTTCGGTAGGACGCATCCTTCCATCTTGTAAATTAATAAACGGTGTATTTAAAAGTTGCTTACCAAGGGTAATTGTGACTTTATTTTTTTGATATTGAATATACAATTCCTCTAATCTGTTAATATCATTTTTATTGGCCGGATCGGTGATATCAAATAAGCCAAGCTCGTACCTGTTAAGGGTATTTGACAGCGGATGTGGTTTTGTTAAATCTGAGGAGATTGCATTATACACAAAAAATCCACTCACGCCTACGCGAAAATGGTACAATGGTTTAGATATGAATTGAATACCTCCACCAATCGCTTGAGCATATTCTGCTTGACTATTTTTATTAAATGTGCTGCTATAAAAAGTTCTTAAATGACCATGCATTGTACCCATTTGAAAACGATACAATAAATTAGCACTGTCTAATTCTTTTTTTGATTTACCCCACAATTTTGGGTCTTCGTTCAGTTCTTGGTGTTGCGCATTTGCTTGAGCTATTAGCAAAAGAACGCTCGCCATACTAAAGAGCAATGGCTTTATCATAAGTTCAATTTTGTAGGATTAGTGTCCGCCTCCCGTAGGAAAAAATAATTGTTGCGCGATGATGTATAAGCCCATCACTAAAACAAACCAACCAAAACCGGTTTTTAATTTATTGCCGTCTATGCGCTTACTTAATTTGTCGCCTATAAAAATGCCTGCAATGGCAAGTGCAGTAACAGTTAACAATAAGGTCCAATCCATTGTTCTATTGCCCAGGTCACCCGTGAAACCAATCAAAGATTTAGCAGCAATGATTAATAAAGAAGTGCCCACCGCTTGCTTCATCGGAAGTTTGCTTAACATCACTAAAGCTGGAATAATTAAAAAACCACCCCCTGCACCCACTAGTCCAGTTAGTACACCAACTAAGGCACCTTCTAATATGATCAATGGGTAATTGAATTTTTGTTCCCCTTCTAATTCTGTTTCTTTGTTCTTCTTAGAGCGAATCATAGAGAAAGATGCAGCCACCATCAATACAGCAAACAACATCATCATCAATAAAGATTTTGTGATTGCTATTCCTGCAAATTCACCCAATTCGTTAGGTATAGCGGGCACTATAAATTTTCTAGTGGCAAATACGGCTGCAATAGAAGGAATACCAAAGATGATCGCTGTTTTTAAATTCACGAATCCTTGCTTGTATTTAGGCCAAGCACCAACAAGGCTACTTGCGCCCACTATAAATAAAGAATAAGCTGTTGCTTGAACTGGATCTACATGAAAAAGATACACTAAAACCGGAACAGTTAATATACTGCCTCCGCCGCCAATTAAACCAAGAGAAATGCCAATTAAAATTGAAGCCAAATAGCCTATAATTTCCATGATGTATTATTTGACACAAAAGTGCTAATATAAAAATAAAAGGTAGGTGATAAATGTCACCCACCCAATTATTTTATCAAAAAATTGATACGGATTCAATAAATCTAATCTATTGACTAAGGGACTAGAACTATGTTATAAATGTTGTATTTTGAGTTGAAATTATATTTATCATTATTCAATTACTATGAAATATTTACATATTATTGTATTGGGTCTTTTAATCTGCTCAAGTACAGAGGTTAAAGCTCAAGATAAAAAAGTAAAGCTGCACCAAGTGGTGATGCAATTAAATACTGCCGACACTGCTGTATGGACTAGCATGCTTGGTAATATTCGAAATTTCCAAAAAGTATGGCCCGGAAATGTTTCAATAGAAGTAGTGGTGCATGGTAAGGCTTTAAATTTTTTAGTAGCTTCAAAATCCCACTTAGTCGCTGATGTTGAGGCAATGACTAAGCTTGGCGTTGTTTTTAATGCTTGTGAAAACACGATGAATAAATATGGTATAAAAAAGGAGATGCTTATTCCTTCTGTAAGTTCTGTGCCATCTGGTGTGGCGGAATTAGTTATAAAACAAGAAGAAGGATGGAGTTATTTAAAGACAGGCTATTAAATAATTTCGATTAGTTAGATTTGTGATATATGTCACAGAAAGTAGCATAAATAATTCGCAACTTTGTTTCCTAAAATACCTTAATCAGGTTTTCTAGAAACAAATAGAACACAATATTCATATCAATAAATAATAGTAGTATGTTTTTTCAACACGTTTACGATAAAACTTTAGCACAAGCTAGTTATTTCATCGGCTGTCAAAAAGCAGGCGTAGCAGCAGTCATCGATCCCAAGCGCGATATCGATACGTATATAGAAATTGCAAAACAAAATAATATGCAAATCACGCATATTTTTGAAACTCATATCCATGCCGATTTTTTAACAGGCTCTCGTGAACTTGCAGCTGTAACAGGCGCTAAAATGTATTTATCAGATGAAGGTGGAACAGGCTGGGAATATGAGTTTACGCACGAAGGTTTAAAACATGGTACAGAATTGATGGTTGGAAATTTAAAAATTGAAGTGCTACATACACCAGGACATACGCCAGAGAGTATCAGTTTTTTATTAACTGACACACCTGCTAGCAAAGAGCCAGTGATGTTATTTACAGGCGACTTTGTATTTGTGGGAGATATTGGTCGCCCAGATTTATTAGAAAAAGCTGCTGGACTAGTGGGCACACAAGATAAAGGAGCAGAACAAATGTATAATTCAATTCATCTGTTTTCGGACTTGCCAGATTTTATTCAAGTATGG
>JBILCS010000109.1:0-3544 GCA_044353005.1 Sediminibacterium sp.
TTCAAGAAGGGATGCGTTTAGCACATGAAGCAGGATTGGATTCTTTACCTGGTGGTGGTGCCGAAATTTTTCATCCAGATGTTCGTACGATTATTTGTGATGATAAGGTAGATGCCAATGGATGGTTGGAAATTCACCAAACAGCTCATGAACTTGGCATGCATAGCAATGCCACTTTATTGTATGGCCATATCGAAAAATACGAGCACCGTGTAGACCATATGGAACGCTTAAGACAATTACAAGATCAAACTAAAGGTTTCAACACATTCATTCCGCTTAAATTTAGAAACAAGGACAACGAAATGCATGATGTTCCAGAATCAACCATGCTAGAAGATTTAAAAATGTATGCCATCTCAAGATTGTACTTGGATAATTTCCCGCATGTCAAAGCTTACTGGCCCATGTTAGGTCGTCAAGTAGCTCAATTGACATTGAGTTATGGCGTGAATGACATTGATGGAACGATTGATGATACGACTAAGATTTATTCCATGGCTGGTAGCGAAGAACAAAATCCTGCTATGACGACTTTGGAATTGGTAAGACTTATCAAACAAGCAAAAAGAACCCCAATCGAAAGAGGTACCTTATACAATGTAATTCAAGATTTTAGTTTGGTAGATGAAGCAACTATCGAAGCTTAATTTAACATTCCGCTAATCCAATTGGAATCTGCATGGCCAATCCACCGTCTGCAGTCTCTTTGTATTTTACATTCATATCCAAAGCTGTTTGCCACATTGTGTGTATGACTTTGTCTAAACTAACCAAGGCATAATCTGGTTTACTTTGTAATGCCAATTGCGCAGCAGTAATGGCTTTGATCGCACCCATTGTATTGCGTTCAATACATGGAATCTGAACCAATCCCCCCACCGGATCACAGGTTAATCCTAAATGATGTTCCATAGCAATCTCTCCTGCCATTAAAACTTGTCGTTGATTACCGCCTAATAATTCTGTCAATCCTGCTGCAGCCATCGCAGAGGATACACCAATCTCGGCTTGACATCCACCCATCGCAGCAGAAATGGTCGCACCATTTTTAAATAAAATACCAATCGCATTGGCAGTCAATAAAAAACGATGAATGTCTTGCTGACTTCCTTTATTACAAAAATTTATCGCGTACATTAATACAGCAGGTATCACACCAGCAGCACCATTAGTTGGTGCAGTCACTACCCTACCAAAACTTGCATTCTCCTCGTTCACGGCCAATGCAAAACAACTTACCCAATCTAGTATATAAGAAAAGTCACCTCCACCAATTTGTATTTGTTGCATCCACTGCTCAATATTTTTTGTTACCTCATCGTTTACTACAAGATTACTTTCTGTATTGGATTGATTCGCTTGAATTTCTTTCTTTAATAATTTAGCATTCAAATCATGCGCTCTTCTGTGTACTTGTAATCCACCTGGCAAAATACCTTCTGCATGAACCCCTTTATAAATACAATCTAACATCGTCTTCCATAAACGATCCAGGCCTTCCTCTAATGCTTGCTCCGTATGTAATTGTTTTTCATTTTCTTTTACAATATCAGAAATTGGTAAACCAGTTTTAATACACCAATGAATTAAATCATTGGTTGAAAAAAAATTAAATGGAACTTCGATATTGGTTTCCTTTTTATCTTCTATTAAATGCCCCAGCTCTAAGCCATCTTCTGATGCTTCTGTTTCTATAAATCCACCTCCAACCGAATAATAAGTATAGGTTTTTACCGCATCTTTTAATTCAACCACAAATTGCATGGCATTGGGATGGTAGGGCAAACTTTTATCCTTTAAAAAAACTAAATGATTGTTGTAATCAAATTGAACAGACTTTACGCCATCTAATAAAATAGTTTGCTGTTCTTTAATAGCTAGTACTTTTTGCGCAATCAACCGCGTATCTGTTGTAACAGGATCTTCGCCCTGTAAGCCCATTAAAATAGCTGTATCTGTTCCGTGTCCCTTTCCTGTTTTAGCCAAAGAACCATAAAGGTAGACATGTAATGCATTGATATTTTTGATATCAGATACCGCACTCACCCTTTTGATCATATGCTTTGCCGCCAACCAAGGCCCTAGTGTATGAGAACTTGAAGGTCCTACACCAATTTTAAACATATCAAATACAGAGATGAACTTTTCCATAAGTAAAACAAAAGTAAGTGAGTTTACAGTAGATATGCACAATTGGGGCATAATTTAATGCTAAATGCAAGGTAAAAAGGATGGCTGTTTGGTAATAATTTGCGAAATTCGAGTTACAAATAATACTCATGGAATTATCTTCTCTTTTAAACAGATTTAGTGAACCAGAAACTTTAAAAATGGCCAAATTAGGTCGTGAATTAAGGGCATCAGGTGTGGATGTAATTGACCTAAGCTTAGGTGAGCCAGATTTTGACACGCCGCAGCATATTAAAGATGCAGCCATCAAAGCCATCAATGATAACTGGAGTCATTATACCCCAGTTGCAGGTTTTTTAGATTTAAGAGAAGCCGTTTGTAGTAAATTAAAAAGAGATAATAATTTAGATTATACCCCCGATCAAATCATCACATCCACTGGTGCGAAGCAAAGTTTAGCCAATGCAATATTGGCTTTAGTAGATGAAGGTGAAGAAGTGATTATCCCAACACCTTACTGGGTAACTTATTCTGAGTTGGTAAAAATTGCACGTGGTAAAGTGGTTGAAATCAGAACCACAGTAGAAGCTGGATTCAAAGCTACGCCAGCACAAATAGAAGCAGCCATCACCCCAAAGACAAAAGTGTTCATGTTCTCTTCTCCATGTAATCCTTCTGGTGCAGTATACAGCAAAGCAGAATTGGAAGCCTTGGCCAACTTGTTTAAAAAATATCCTCAAATCACCATCTTATCGGATGAGATTTACGAATACATCAACTTTATTGGCAAGCACGAAAGCATTGCACAATTTTCTGAAATCAAAGACCAAGTGATTGTCATCAATGGATTGAGTAAAGGATTTGCAATGACTGGTTGGCGTTTAGGATATACCGCATCCAATATTACTTTAGCCAAAGCGATGGAAAAATTACAAGGTCAATTTACATCTGGAACTTCTTCTATTACCCAGAAAGCTGCTGTGGCTGCTTTAGTGGGCGATTTAAAACCATCAATCGCAATGACAGAAGAATTTACACGTCGTCGAACTGCAACTTTAGCATTGGTCAATGCCATGCCTGGATTTAAATGTTTTGCACCAGAAGGCGCTTTCTATGTATTCCCAGATGTAAGTAGTTATTATGGTAAATCTGATGGCAAGCAAACCATTACCAATGCCTCAGATCTTAGCATGTTCTTATTGAATACGGCGCATGTATCTTCTGTAATGGGCGATGCATTTGGCGAACCGCATTGTGTAAGATTCTCTTTTGCAAATAGCATGGAAAACATTGAAAAAGCTTGGGCTAGAATCAGAGCAGCATTGGCTACTTTAAAATAAGCACGCTACGCCAAATCATGACGCCAGAAAAATTTCAAATGTTTGAAAATAGATTGCTTAAAAATTATAAG
>JBILCS010000103.1:0-4860 GCA_044353005.1 Sediminibacterium sp.
ATATCGTTAAAATGAGCTTTTTAACAATAGAAAGGGATGTTTTTGCGTTATAATTGTATCCTGCTAGATTCACTCCAGCAAAAATAAAGTAAAACAATGTTAAGGAACTGATTATGAAGCAAAATAGAATGATTTTAGCATTTAGTTTTAGTCTAATTGCCCTTTTTAGTGGTCTTGGGCTAAGCCTACAGGCCCAAACCCCAACAAAATCATTAAAACGTATTGTCATTGACCCAGGTCATGGAGGTACAGATATTGGTTCGAAAGGTAAATACTCTACCGAGGCAGCAGTTTCTTTGGCTATCTCTTTAAAATTAGAAGAATTTATCAAACAAGCCATGCCAGATGTGGAAGTGGTGATGACAAGAACGACCGATATCTACCATTCGGTGGTAGAGAAAGCTAAAATCGCCAACGCTGCCAAGGGAGATTTATTTGTTTGTATCCATACCAATGCAGCAAGAGGAAAAGCAGTAAGAGAAGTGGTAGGTTACACTAAAAAAACATATACCGTAAAGAAAAAAGGTAAAAAAAGAAAAGTAACGAGAGATGTGCCCATCTACAAAACCACTTATATCCCTAGTACTGCCATAGGTACAGAAACTTATATCTACAATGTTGGCAAGTCTGACCTTAGAAAAGAAGTGGCAAGCGAAATGGTAGATGACGTGGTTGAGCAATTAGACTCCGTGTCTTTGAAACAAATTAAAGAATACGAATCAGAAATTGATCCAACTAAAAAAATGATGGCGAGTATCTTAGCACAACAATATTTTCAAAGAGCTGCAAGTTTAGCTTTAACGATCGAAGAAGAATTTAAGGCTTCTGGAAGGGTAAGTAGAGAGGCAAAACAAAGACCCACCGGGATTTGGGTATTACAAGCAGTTGCCATGCCTGCTGTGTTAATTGAGACTGGTTTTATTTCCAATCCAGAGGAGGAAGAGTACTTAAATAGTGAATTAGGCCAAAACGAACTCTGCGAAGCCATCACCAAGGCATTACAACGGTATAAGAATTCTTTAGAGAATCAGCAGAAAGGAAATTCGAATTAGCCTAATTTTTAGCTAAATTTGTACCGTAATCAAGTAATGGAATGCTATGCGTGTATCAAATGAAACTAAAGTAGGTGCTTTAACTGTAATTGCAGTCTTCTTAATTATTTTTGGATTCAATTTTCTGAAAGGAAAAACGTTTTTTAAATCTGGTACTTTTGTATATGCGAAATATGCAGATACAAAGGGCTTGATTGTATCTAACCCAGTTTTTGTGAATGGCTTTCAGGTAGGTACAGTTTTTGAAATAGAAAATACAAATGACAATTTATCAGAATTGGTTGTTTGTATTAAGTTGAATCAATTGTATAAAATTCCAAAGAACTCCATTGCCACGATACAAGAGAATCCTTTAGGTACCAATGCTATTTATATTATTCCTGGTAAAAGTACCAGCATGATCATGAGTGGTGATACCATTCAGTCTGCCCCTGCAACGAGTTTATTAGGTGACATCATGAATACCTTGTCTCCACTTGGAGAACAGATCAAAAACACCATTACCGCTTTGGAGCAAGTACTAGGCAATGTCAATAAAACATTGGATGATGGGAATAGACAAAATTTTAAGGTGATCCTTGAAAATTTGTCAGCAACTACTATTAATTTAAATAAATCTATCCAGTCTGTTGAAGGGATGGTGAATCAACAAAATGGATCCATTGCAAAAACAGCAGATAATTTAAACTCGTTTACATCTAATTTGAATCAAAACAATCAAAAGATATCCAATATATTATCGAATTTAGATAGCACCACTAAATCTATCAATGATGCTGATTTATATACAACTATTAAAACTATACAAACAACTTTGATTGCCTTAAATACAACAATCAACCAATTAAACAATGGTAATGGAACTGCATCTAAGTTGTTGAACGACCCAGCCATGTATACACAACTACAAAGTACTGTGAAAAGCGTCAATACCTTAGTAGATGATATTAAATTGCATCCTAAACGCTACATCAACATATCTGTATTTAGCAAAAAGGATAAAAGAACGCCTTTGACTAAACCATTATCGGATACTTTGGATCATGAATAAATATGTGCGTTATATCATATTGAGCTTTGGCATCCTTTTGTCTTTTCATGCCAATAGTCAGGATACCACAACACTAGTCAAGAACAGTGGCAAATTAATTGAGTTTCTATCTGCTGAATCTTACAATATCAAAAAAATAGATAGTCAGGATTTTTTGATCCTTGTTGGACATGTGAAAATCAAACAGGGTAACACTTTATTATTTGGAGATAGTATTATTGTGAATACCACAAAAAATAGTTTAGAAGGATTTGGTAAAGTGCATATCAATGATGCGGACTCTGTCCATACCTATGCTGATTATTTGATCTACGATGGCAATACAAAGAAAGCGAAATTAAGAAAGCATGTAAAATTAACAGATGGTCGTGGCACCTTAACCACTGACTCATTAGATTATGATGTTTCAATTAAAATAGGCGTGTATAAAAAAGGTGGAAAATTAGTCCGTAATAAAACGATTTTAAAAAGTACAGAAGGCGTTTATTATGGAATCACAAGAGATGTACTTTTTAGAAATAAAGTTTCTTTAATCGACCCTGATAATAGCATCTTTACAGATACCTTAGAATACAATACCTATTCCCAATTAGCCAATTTCATTAGCCCTTCTAAAATTATAAGTGGTTCAAGAATCATTAAAACAAAGAATGGTAATTACAATTTAGGTACTAGAAAAGGGTATCTGTATGAACGCTCCTCAATTGACGATAGTAGTTATTTTTTCATTGCAGACGAGATGGCCATTGATGATTCACTTGGACTAGGTGAATTTAGAGGCAATGCATTGTACAAGTCTAAGGATAGTTTAAGTTTTGATTTATTGGCAAACAATATAAAAACCAATCGAAAAAAAGATATTTTACTTGCTACAGAATTACCTACCCTAATGATCAAACAACCTAATGATACATTATATGTAAGTGCTGATACTTTGTATAGTGGTAGATTAAGTGATCTAAAAAGAAAAATACCAAAAGCACGTGCTAAAGAAGAAGTAATACAGGATTCTAGTTTGAATAAATATTTTGAAGCCTTTCATCATGTGAAAATTTATTCCGATTCTTTGCAAGGTGTTGCAGATAGTTTATTTTATAGTCTAGCCGACTCTACCATACGTCTACATAATGCACCCATAATTTGGGTGAATGAGAACCAGATTACTGGAGACACAATCTATATGCATTTGAATAATAAAAAGGCAGAACAACTAAGAATTTTAAACAATGCAATGGCCATTAGTCCTGTTGACAGTACAGATTATTTTAATCAATTAAAAGGCAATTCGATTGTCGTGGATTTTATAGATGGTAAAATACACCAAATGCAAACCAAGGGCAGCGCAGAAAATATTTATTTCGCTACAGACTATGAAGAAAAATTTATAGGTGTCAATCATTCCAATGCGCAAATCATTACAATTGATTTTAATAATGATGAACCAGTAAAAATTGTTTTTATCAATCAATTGACAGGGAAAATGACTCCTTTGTTTGACTTACCTAAATCGGAGTTAAAACTGAATAATTTTAAATGGCTGATTGATCTAAAACCTTTGTCAAAATTTGACATCCTATCTCCTAGTGGCAACTAAATAAGTTTAGATTTATAATTAAGAAGGATCATTTTTTTCAAACATAAGATAAGCTTTAATAAATCCATCTATTTCACCATCCATCACAGGCCCCACATTTCCAACTTCAAAATCTGTTCGGTGGTCTTTGATCATTTTATATGGATGAAATACATAAGAACGAATTTGACTACCCCATTCAATTTTTTTCTTAGTGGCATTGGATGCATTTAAAGCTTCTTGCTTTTTGCGCATTTCGGCCTCATATAATCTACTCTTTAACATCTTCATTGCAATTTCTCTGTTTTCACCTTGCGTTCTTGATTGCTGACATTCCACAATGATACCAGAAGCATGTTTTAATCTTACAGCAGTCTCTACTTTATTGACGTTCTGTCCACCCTTTCCACCGCTTCGGTAAAACTCCCATTCAATGTCAGCAGGATTGACTATGATTTCGATGGTATCATCTATTAATGGATATACGTATACAGATGCAAAGCTGGTATGACGTCTTGCGTTGCTATCAAATGGTGAAATTCTAACTAAACGATGGACGCCCGATTCTGCTTTTAAAAAACCAAACGCAAATGGGCCATCAAACTGAATGGTGGCAGATTTTATACCAGCGCCATCTCCTTCTTGATAATCTAAAGAATGGACTGTCCAACCTTGTTTCTCTCCATACATGGTGTACATCCTTAAAAGCATTTCTGCCCAATCCTGACTCTCTGTGCCTCCTGCGCCTGGATTAATTTGTAATATGGCAGGTAATTCGTCTTCGGGTTGATTGAGTGTGCTTTTAAACTCTGCCTCTTCAATGGCAATAAGTGCAATATCATAAGCGGCTTTTGTTTCGGTTTCTGTGGCATCGCCCCCTTTCCAGAATTCAAAAAGCACCACAAAATCTTCTACGCTTGTCTCCACATGTTGATACAAGCCTGCCCAATATTCGTTTAATTTAATCTCCTTCATCGTGGCGGTTGCACGCTTGTTATCATCCCAAAAACCTGGAGATAAGGAAAGTTGTTTGTCTAAATGTATTTTTTGTAAACGGTTCTCAACGTCAAAGAAACCTCCTCAGGACACTGACTTGGTCCTTCATACGCTTAATCTGTTCAATCGTCATATGAATTCATTTTTTATTCAATTAAAAAAGTAACTACAAACCTCATAAGCCGGAT
>JBILCS010000038.1:0-16106 GCA_044353005.1 Sediminibacterium sp.
AGGTATTAAGCGTGCACAAAATTTGATTACAGATAAGTTGCCACTCGATTTTAATGCGTATAAAAATCAAAAAGATTTATCTGACGCTTTAGAGAAAGTGAGTCATCTACCTGATGATAAAGAAAGTTTCAGAAGAGAAGCGATCTGGAAAATTACCAATGGCTTGCGCATATTTGGATGGACACATATGTTTGGTATTCCTTATTTACAAAGCAAAATGGATAAAGCAAATTTGAATATCAAATCAAAATAGATCTAGAAGAGGGTTTTTAAGCACTAAAGAAACAACTATGGTTAATACCATAGTTTGTTTCTTTTTTTTTGCTGTAGGGGGAGGGCTAGAACCTCCATGAGGTAGTTAGCTAAAAGACAAAGTTGAGTGATCTACCCTGGTCGCCTATTTACAAGCTAAGTGTTTCTAACATTCATAAAAAGTAAGGAACACATAATGATAAATAATATTGGGAAAATATATTTTGATTTTTCTTCAATATTAGATGATAGTAATTTATTTTTTTCAGATCCTTTTGATAGATTAAAGGTTATGATAGTCTGCACCATAGCATAAAATATAAAAAAGTACACTAAATAAAACAGCTTGTCTATCAGTGTCAAATAGGAAGCCTTTGGTAGTGAATCTTTAATTGTCCATTCGAATGCAATGCCCGCCAATAATGCAGTAACAGTTAATGCAGACGCTGTTCCTATTTCATAATCAGGAATAAAAAATACTAAATAGGCTAAAAATAAAACAACAAAAAGGGGAAGTGATATTTTAGCTAAAATGCCAAATGGGTTTCTTTCAATAAATATATCAAAAGAAATTCTTGAGTAAGTTTCATAATTATGAATTTCAGGATCACCGAAATTTGAATTATAAGAATGTTCAAAATTAGACACCCCAAGTTTATCAACTTTATATTGATCGCCATTAAGTATATCTATATTGTTATCATTTAATTTATTTATACTTGGTGTTTTATTGTCTGGAATATAAATTATACTAGTAATATTATTGTTCTTATTTTCAAACGAAATTGACAGCTGTTGTTTGTCGAAAGGGAAATTTCTATATGCAGATTTATATGGTATTGTTACTTTTGCATATCCAGTAACAAAATAGGATTTATTGATACTATCTATTTTTGTTTCAACTATATCAAAACTATTTACATCTGCATTTATGACTTCAATTTCCTTTATAAAAGAATAATCTTTATTGATGTCTATAGAGTCAACTCGGGTCCACCAATAAAATTGAACGTCGAAATTTTCATCAACTTGATTGATTTTTATAGTTTTAATATACACCCCAGTTTTACATATGATTGGTTTGACAGTTTGGGACATCGCATTATTTGAAATAGTAAATACGAGTGTAACTAGTAATAATTTTATTTTTTTTTTCATATCAATAATTTAGCAATTAAATTTAATTATTTTATTTCACAGGCTATTTTTTATTTTAATGAAGTATCAATCGTTTTTAATTCTACGCATATTTTACTGCCACTAATACAATTCGGCCTTCTACTTCATTGATTAACAATATAATAGCTAACTTAAGTTGGTAAAAAAAAGGCCGCTCATTTGAGCGGCACTTTCTTTCAATTCAAAACCTATACTTATAACTTATATCCGTCGTCTGCTACCAACTGTGCACAGATGGTTCTTCTAGCTTCCTTGGTATTAAATGGATCCACTTTTGTGAAGCGCTTTAAACCAATATGCATCATTCGTAATTCATCTCCGTCTGCAAAACTATTCAACGCATCTTTACCTGCTTTGTTAATGGCGTCTGCGGCGTCATAGATATACGTTTTAACAATGGCAGTCTGAACTGCTAGTTCTGCTTCTGATTTTGTTTTACTTAATTTTTCTAATCTTAATAAGGCAGATTCAGCGTGGTAAGTCACAATAGACATATCCGCAATATTCATTAAGATCTCTTGTTCCTTGCTTAATGTCATCATTAATTTTTGTACCGCAGCACCCGCTACCATTAAAATACATTTCTTAAAATTATCAATTGCTTGATGTTCTTTTGCAAATGGGGCATCGGCTTCATCACTAAAATCTGGGATACTCATTAATTCTTTTTGAACGTTCATTGCTGGTCCCATTAAATCTAATTGCCCTTTCATTGCTCTTTTCAATACCATATCCACTGTCAGCAAACGGTTGATTTCATTGGTACCTTCATAGATTCGGTTGATTCTGCTATCACGATAAGCTCTTGAAATTTCATACTCATCACTGTATCCATTGCCTCCGTGTATTTGAACGCCTTCGTCTACTACAAAATCTAACACCTCTGATCCGTAGACTTTTAAGATGGCACATTCAATTGCATATTCTTCAGCACCACCTAATAATGCAGTAGATAAATCTTTTCCTGCTGCCAATAATTCGTGTTCTTTTTCATCTATGTTTTTCGCCACTCTATACAATGCTGCTTCTCCTACCCATAAACGAATGGCCATCTCTGCTAACTTATGTCTAATAGCGCCAAATTTTACAATAGGCAATTTAAATTGTTCCCTTGCTTTGGCATATTTTAAAGTAGTTGATAATGCTCTTCTTGCTCCGCCAATGGTTGCTGCGCCTAATTTTAATCTTCCAATATTTAAAATATTGAATGCAATGATATGGCCTCTTCCTATTTCACCCAATACATTTTCTACTGGTACTTTGCAATCCTGAAAATACAATTGCACTGTAGAAGATCCCTTGATACCCATTTTATGTTCTTCTGGTCCAAGTGTGAATCCTTCCATGCCACGCTCTACAATGAATGCAGTAAACTGCTCGCCATCTATTTTTGCAAATACAGTATAGATATCAGCGAATCCACCATTGGTGATCCAACATTTTTGGCCATTCAATAAATAATGTGTGCCATCAGCAGATAATTTTGCAGTTGTTTTTGCACTCAATGCATCTGATCCACTATTAGGTTCTGTTAATCCATAAGAACCTTTGAATGCACCACTTGCCAATTTAGGAACATACTTTGCTCTTTGTGCTTCGGTTCCAAAATATAAAATCGGTAGGGTACCAATACCAGTATGCGCAGCGTTGGCAACAGAGAAAGAATAGCCTCCTCCAAGGTATTCTGCAACTATAGTAGATGTGATGAAATCTTTTCCCATACCACCATATTGTTCTGGTACGGAAACCCCTAATAAGCCCTGTTCGCCTGCTTTTGCTAGTAAGCCTGGCATCAAACCTGGCTCTAATTTATCCATTCTTTCTACGACAGGTAAGACTTCGGTTTCTAAAAATTGGGTACACATGTCACGTACCATCAATTGCTCCTCGTTGAATTCTTCTGGAATGAAAATATCTGCTGCTTTTACTTCCTTAATGATCCATTCTCCACCTTGGATTGTCGTTGCCATAAAATATAATTTAATTATTTACTATTCTCATATACGCGCTGAAAAACTCGCTTCACAATCTCTATCTCCTCTTTGCTAATGCCCTGTAATGCCTCGTTCATGGTTTGATTGGCTATGTTATAAGTCGCTTCCTGTAAGGGTTTGGCTGCATCTGTTAAATACACTAAGTTCACTCTTCGGTCTTCTTTAGATGCGATTCTTTCTACCAATCCTAATTTTTCGATATTGTCAATCAATCTAGTGATACTTGCTTTGTCTCTAAATGTGCGGGTACATAATTCTTGTTGGCTCAAGCCATCCTCTTTCCATAAATGGTATAAGATGGACCATTGTTCAATGGTAATTTCTAATCCTGCGATGCGAAAATTTTTCTGTAACCTTCTGGCAACAGCGGTCGTTGCCATGCCATTGATGACGCTGTATAATTCCCCTCGTTTAAATTGGTTGTTTGACATATAGTTAGTTATGCAACTAATTCAAATGTACAACGATTTTAAGGATTCTACCAAATATTTACCCTTTAACTTTGCACTATGGAATATCTATTAGATTGGGTTGTAGCCATCTTAACTGTCTTGTATGCTGCCATCTTATTGGCCTACCGTTATTGGTTTGGCAAAATGCGTCTATTCCAATTAAATCAAATAGAAGCACTTAGCCCCGAGCAGTCCTCCACCCAATTCACTATTATTATTCCAGCCCGTAACGAAGCCGCAAATATCAAAGCTTGTGTGGATAGCATCCTGGCACAGGATTATCCTGTTAATGCTTTTGAAATTATCGTGATTGATGATTTTTCCGAAGACGATACTGCATTTATTGTGCAAGCTATGAGTCAGCAATTTCCACAAGTGCGTTTATTAAAATTAATAGATCATTGTAAAGAAGGGGAGACCTTAGCGTATAAAAAGAAGGCTATTGAAATTGCGGTGGCTGTGGCGAAAGGGGATTGGATCTTGACCACCGATGCGGATTGCATTGTACCTATAAAATGGTTGCATTTATACAACGCGTATATCCAAGAAAACCAACCTTGTTTTGTGGCGGCGCCGGTCATGTTCATTAAAACTGTAGGTATTTTAAATCAATTTCAAGTATTAGATTTTTTAGCATTGCAAGGTATCACGGCCGCTGCAGTGGGCGCTGGTAAACATTCTATGAGCAATGGCGCTAATTTAGGTTTTGAAAAAACGGCATTCATTGCGGTGGGTGGTTACCAAGGTGTGGACCATATTGCGAGCGGTGATGATATGTTTTTAATGCATAAGATGAAACAGACTTTGCACAAACCGGTGGGTTATTTATTTCATCCCGATGCCATTGTGTTGACCGCTGCAATGGATACTTGGAATGGTTTTATCATGCAAAGAATTCGTTGGGCGAGTAAGGCAAGATATTATGATGATCGGTCTATTACTGTGGTATTGACATTGGTTTACCTTTTTAATTTAAGTTTCATATTGTTAGCATTGATGGGTAGTTGGAGTTCGCTGATTATTGCGTTAGGATTTAAAACTTTCTTTGAATTGTTCTTCTTGGATCCTGTGGCTAAATTTTTTAAGCTGCAGCCAGAACTGCGCTTTTTTGTTTTCTATCAACCCATACATATTGTCTACAATATTGCTGCTGGCCTATTTGGGCAGCTAAAAACCTATTCCTGGAAGGGCAGAAAGGTGAAATAAGCGGCTTTTAGATAAGAAACGAGCTATTTTTTGTAATTTTGCCCCTAATATTTGATTATGTCTACTGAAACTATACTTCCCCAAGCAGCTACATTAACCGCAAAAGATTTTGCGACCGATCAAGAAGTACGTTGGTGCCCAGGTTGTGGGGACTATTCTATTTTGGCACAGGTACAAAAAGTGATGCCTACAATAGGTGTACTTAAGGAAAATATTGTGATCATTAGTGGAATTGGTTGTAGTAGCCGTTTCCCTTATTATATGAATACTTTTGGGATGCACTCTATTCATGGTCGTGCCACTGCAATTGCGAGTGGATTAAAAGCAGCTCGTCCCGAACTAAGTGTTTGGATTGTAGCTGGTGATGGGGACGCATTAAGTATTGGTGGTAACCATACCATTCATATGTTGAGAAGAAATTTTGATGTGAACTTTTTAGTGTTCAATAATCAAATCTATGGTTTAACAAAAGGTCAGTACTCACCCACTTCTGAATTAAATAAAATCACTAAGAGTACCCCTATGGGTAGCATTGATCATCCATTTAATCCTGCTGCTTTGGCATTGGGTGCGGATGCAAGTTTTATTGGGCGTAGCATGGATCGTGATCCTAAGCATTTACAAACAATGATCACACGTGCACAACAACATAAAGGATCTTCGTTCTTAGAGATTTATCAGAACTGTAATATTTTCAATGATGGTGCTTTTGAAATTTTCACCGAGAAAGCATCAAAGCCATTACACGCTTTATTTGTGGAGCATGGCAAGCCATTGACTTTTGGTGCGAACAATGAAATGGGTATTCGCTTTGATGGATTGCGTCCAGAAGTGGTAACGATTGGCGAAAAGTACAGTGCAGATGATTTATGGATCCACGACGAAAAAGATTTTTATAAAGCACAGGTCTTAGTGCGTTTGTTTGATAATCCTAGCGAAGTTGCTGCTTATTTTCCGCGTCCTTTTGGTGTGTTCTATACCGCTGATCGTCCTTGTTACGAAGATATGATGGCTTTACAAGTAGAGGAAGCCATGACCAGTAAAGGCATGGGCGATTTAGATAAATTAATTCGTGGTAAAGAAACTTGGGAGATTTTATAAGTAGTATAAAAGTTTAAGTTCAATTCGTTTTCAATTTTACAAATCGATATAATTTCTTTTAAGGGCTGTCATCACCATGGCGGTCCTTTGTTTTACTGCTAACTTTTTAAATATCCGGTCTCGATAACCGTAAATGGTATACACACTTTTTTGCAAGTGCGCCGCAATCTCCTCGTAGCTATAATCCTTGGTGCAGGCTTGTATAAATTTTACTTCATTCTCCGTTAATGGATTTTTATTATAGTTCAGCGCTTTGATATCAATGCCTTGCAATACATTTTTTGTAATGAGCTTGCACTTGTCTGCAGATAAATTGAATTTAGTTTTTCTTTGCACACATTGTTTTAAATCAATCATTGGTTCGTCTGTAAAAAAAATACCATTAAGTCCATGCTTCATGAGATAACAAATGGAATTCATTTTCTTTTCGTTAGACTTTAATAAAATATAGGTATAACTATTGCATGCGCGAATAACTTGAATGAGGTTTAGTAAGTTTTGGTGTCCATAGTCATCGGATAAAATGCAGAGTGCAATGCGTTCCTTTGTATTGTTGATATAGGCCTGCATAGTTTCAACAGCGCTGGTATGAAAGATAACTTTACAATCTTGCTGTTGTTCGATAGAAGCTACCACTGCGTTTCGGATCAATATTTTCTCCTCTAAGTAGACGATAGGAAACATTATTTTCTTTTACCAAATTAAAGCTATTTTTAAGGTAATTAAATGGGTATTTATACCTGTCAACTTTATGCTAATACAAATTCATCCCACCCATCCTCAACCTAGACAACTAGCTATGGTAGCGGATTGTCTGCAATCTGGCGGTATCATTGCCTATCCCACAGATACGATTTATGGGTTGGGCTGTTCTATATTTAATAAGGATGCGATTGAGAAAATTTGTGCCAGAAAAAAAGTAGATCCCGAGAAAGCAAACCTTAGTTTTATTTGTGCCGATTTAAGTGACTTAAGTTTGTATGCAAAAAGTATTGACAATAGTTTGTTTCGTATTTTAAAAAAAGCATTGCCTGGGCCATTCACTTTTATTTTACCTGCTAGTAAAGAAGTGCCTAAAATTTTACAGTCTAAGAAAAAAAATATTGGGCTTCGAATTCCAGATAATTTAATTGCGCTCTCTATCATCAAAACATTGGGGCATCCAATTTTATCGACGAGTTTTCCGGGGGAGGAAGTAGAAGAGTACACCGATCCCGAAATCATTTATGAGAACTGGGGTAATCAAATTGATATGGTGGTTGACGGTGGAATAGGAGGCGTAACGCCCTCGACGGTGGTGGATTGTACGACGGATCATTACGAAGTCATTCGCCAAGGTGCAGGCATTTGGGACTTTTAGTCCTAAATAGTAAAGTTGATCCTTTGGGAAATTCAATTAAGTCAATTAAATCTTAAAACTTTTTCGGTGTTCATCACAAAGCCCATGAAGGGCGATGGCTGCGCGATGCGCAGCAGTGCCGTATCCTTTATTCTGGTCCCATCCATACTGCGGGTACTTTTTGTGCAACTCAATCATATACGCATCACGAGCGGTTTTTGCAAGGATACTGGCAGCGGCTATATGGGCATATAGCCCATCGCCCTTAATGATAGTTTGGTGCGGTACTTTTTTATAAGGATAAAATCTGTTTCCATCCACCGCAATAAATTGCGGGCGTTTTTTTAATTGATCCAGGGCAAGGTGCATGCTCTTTATACTTGCCTTTAAAATATTGATCTCATCTATTTGAACTGGGGTCTGTGAGCCAATCGCCCATGCGATGGCTGCTTCTTTAATAATGGGAGCCAATATGGCTCTTTGTTTTTCACTCAATTTCTTACTATCATTAATAAGCGGATGGTAAAAATCCCTTGGTAAAATCACTGCTGCGGCAAAGACCGGTCCGGCATAACAACCTCTGCCCGCTTCGTCGCAGCCAGCCTCCAATTTCTCGGCTTGATAGTAATTAAGGAGTTTTGGCAATGCTATTCATTTAATAGGTTCAAATATATCAAAGTCAATTGACACTGTCCACTTGATCCTTGATCAATTTTGTTCAAGATCTTTAGTAGATCCCTTTATTCTTTTTCACAAACCAAAATCAATCTTAATTATGACGGTGATTCTTGCTTTGAATTCGACATCCTTGTGGATTTACTTAGTAACTTTGTATAAGTATTAAATGCTTAGGTCCTATACAATATTGAAGTAGTTAGAAGTTAATTTATCTATGGAATTACAAGACAAGAAATCCCGCGCTGTTGCCAATTGGTTGATCCTTGGCGTGGCCATGACCATTGCACAAATTGCGTTGGGGGGCATTACGCGTTTAACTGGTAGTGGCTTGTCTATTACAGAATGGGACGTAGTCACTGGAACTTTACCTCCAATGAATCAAGCTGCTTGGCAGTTGTTGTTTGAAAAATATAAGACGACGCCACAGTTTCAATTATTGAATTTTGACTTTACGATTGATAATTTTAAGTTTATCTTTTTTTGGGAATGGTTTCACCGTGTATGGGCAAGAACCATTGGTTTAGTGTTTGCTTTTGGGTTTATTTATTTCATCCTAAAAAAATATTTTAAACCTGAAATGATTCGTCCCTTGGTGATTTTATTTTTATTGGGGGCGTTACAAGGTGCCATTGGTTGGATCATGGTAGCAAGTGGATTAGAAGGCGATGCGGTGTATGTAAAACCAACACGCTTGGCATTGCATTTTATTTTTGCGATGGGTTTACTTTCTTATACGTATTGGTTTGCCCTTTCATTAAAAGCAATACCGGTGCATAAAACACATTTAAGCATGGAAGCACAAATAAGTTTCAAAGGCTTTCGTGTTTGGGCTTGGGTAGTACTTGGCTTATTGTTTTTTCAATTCATTTATGGTGCATTAATGGCAGGACATAAAGCGGCAAATGTGGCAAGCACTTGGCCCACCATCAATGGGGAGTGGGTGCCTACACATTTAATGGGTAAGGAAAACTTCTTTTTAAATGCAATTGATAATACCACTTGGATTCATTTTGTGCATCGTGGCTTGGCCTATATTTTATTAGCAGTGGTTGTTTATTGGGTCGCTCAAATGCGCAAAATTCAGGGGAATCAATTTTGGAGTAATGTAAAAATGATGCCTTTGTATTTAGTGTTGCTGCAAGTGTTGTTAGGTATTTTTTCTGTCTTGACTAGTAAAAATATCATTCCTGGAACATGGGGAAGTTTTGAATGGATGGCACAATTGCATCAATTGGTGGGCATGTTATTATTACTTTCGGTTGTAAATATTTTATATGCTACTAAATCCATCAATCTTAGTCAGCAATAAATTTTAATCTTGATTTAAAATTATTTTATGAATAGAGACATTGCAGATATTCGCCGCGACTACCAATTAGCCTCTTTGGATGAAGCTACCAGTATGGAACATCCAATGGATCAATTCACTATTTGGTGGAACGATGCCATTGAAAGCAATATTGACGAAGTGAACGCTTTTGTATTATCTACTGTCAAAGCCAATGGTGCACCCGCTTCTCGTGTGGTGTTGTTAAAAGGCTATACCCCAGAAGGTTTTGTATTTTTTTCCAATTATGCTTCTGCAAAAGGGTTGCAGGTAGATGCCCATCCTCATGTAGCTATGAATTTTTTCTGGAAAGAATTAGAACGTCAAGTGCGCATCACAGGGACGATCAAAAAAATTAGTGCTGAAGAAAGCGAAAACTATTTTCATTCCAGACCCATTGGTAGCCAATTGGGTGCATGGTCCTCGCCACAAAGTAGAATCATTCCTGACAGGGCATTCTTAGAAGATCTTGTTGCAGAAAATACAGAGAAATTTAAAGAAGGTATTATTCCCTTGCCTCCAGATTGGGGTGGGTATATCATTCACCCAACAGAAATAGAATTCTGGCAAGGACGCAGCTCTCGTTTACACGATCGCCTTCAATACAGTTTACATGATAATGGACATTGGGTGAAAGTAAGACTAGCGCCTTAGCCCAAAAAACCCGAAGCATACTTCGGGTTTTTTTTAAAATCATTAGAGGGTTCTTTATAAAGTATTTAAATTTCTATCAAATACTTTATAAACCCAAAAAACCCGAAGCATACTTCGGGTTTTTTTAAAATCATTAGAGTAGCAAAAAAATTAGAATTTATATTTTTTTAAAATTTAAATTTTAGCTTTTACGGCTCATTACTTTCTTTGCTGCAGCAACAATATTCACTGCATCTAATCCGTATTTAGTTAACAACTGAGTAGGTGTTCCACTTTCTCCAAATGTATCTTGTGTGCCAATGAATTCAACAGGCACTGGATAATGTTTAGCTGCTGCTTGCGCTACCACATCTCCCATACCTCCAATCACATTATGTTCTTCGGCAGTGACTACACAACCTGTTTTTTTTAAGCTCTTAATAATCGCTGCTTCATCAAATGGTTTAATGGTATGCAAGTTGATCACTTCTACACTGATCCCTTCTGCTTCTAATTGTTTTGCTGCTTCAATCGATTTCCATACAAGGTGTCCACATGCCACAATTGTTACATCTGTTCCTTCTGCTAAAATTTGTGCCTTACCAATTACAAAATCAGATCCATCTTCTTTGGTAAAGTTGGGCCATTTTGGTCGACCGAATCTTAAATAAACTGGGCCTTCGTAGCCAGCAATCATTTTTGTTGCAGCTTTGGTTTGGTTATAATCACATGGCACAATCACGGTCATGCCTGGTAACATTTTCATTAAACCAATGTCTTCTAATATTTGATGTGTTGCACCGTCTTCTCCTAAAGTCAATCCTGCATGCGATGCACAAATTTTTACATTCTTATCTGAGTAAGCAACACTTTGTCTAATTTGATCATATACACGACCTGTGCTGAATCCAGCAAAAGTAGTCGTGTAGGGGATTTTACCACCAATGGTTAAGCCTGCTGCAATACCAATCATATTGGCTTCTGCAATACCTACTTCAATGAAACGCTCTGGTAATTCTTTCATCAATGGTCCTAATTTAAAAGAACCTGCTAAGTCTGCAGTCAAGACCACGACGTTTTTATTTTCTCTAGCGATTTCTAAAATACCATCTCCAAATCCCGCTCTTGTTTCTTTTTCGTTTTGTACTAGAATGTCTGTTGCGTTCATATTAGTTAGGTTATACTTTGAAATAAATTATTTTTTCTTTTCATTAGTTTGAATTTTAAATTTCAATCTAATGTGGTCCTCCTAGTTTTCGAAAGTAGAGTAGAAGTAAGGTGTCTTTGCTTCAAACTCTGCAGCACAAGTATCCACCATCTTGTACACCCTAGTGATGCCCAATGCTTTTCTTTTTTCATAGACCTCGTCGTCAGAAACATTGCCTTGTAAAACTTTAGCAATTTGTAAATCACTAAATCCGTGCTTTTTTGCTTCTTTCAATGTCTCAGTTGGTAAAGTTGCAAGTTCATACTTCGCAATTTCTTTTTCTATATCGCAGATGATCCTGATTTGGTATAAGAACCAATTGTCGATACCTGTTGCAGCTGCAATAGATCTTACTGTAGAGCCTTGCATCAATGCATCTTTGATTCTGAAGATACGATCCCATTTTGGAGTCTTGATATACTCCATCAATTCTTCGTTCTTCATCAAACTCTTACCGTAATAGCCTAGTCCAATTGCTTCGTTCTCTAAAGACTGACATGCTTTTTGAATGGCTTCTGTAAAGCTTCTTCCAATCGCCATCACTTCTCCCACACTCTTCATCTGCAATCCTAATGTATCATTCGCGCCTTTGAATTTATCAAAATTCCAACGTGGTATTTTTACAATCACATAATCCAATGCTGGTTCAAAATAAGCAGAAGTGGTTTGTGTGATTTGATTTTTTAATTCATCTAAATGGTATCCGATCGCCAATTTTGCTGCAATTTTTGCAATCGGGTATCCAGTTGCTTTGGATGCCAATGCAGAAGACCTTGATACACGTGGATTAATTTCCACTGCAATCAATTCCTCCGTGATTGGATTTTGTGCAAACTGTACATTACAACCACCAGAGAAATTACCTAAGCTGCGCATCATCAACATCGCTTTATTACGCATGTCCTGAAAAGCGGTATCACTCAATGTCATAGCTGGCGCAACTGTGATGGAATCTCCTGTATGCACACCCATTGGATCTAAGTTTTCTACAGTACATATAATCACCACATTATCCGCCTGATCTCTCAATAATTCTAATTCATATTCTTTCCATCCTAACACTGCTTTCTCTACCAATACTTCGTGCATTGGAGAAGCTTTCAATCCTCTTTCTAATGCTGCATCTAATTCACTTGCATCATGTACAAATCCGCCACCTGTTCCTCCTAAAGTAAAAGATGGACGAATCACCAATGGAAATCCTATCACTTGTGCAAATTCTTTTCCTTCTAAAAAACTATTGGCAACCCTACTTGGCGCCACTGCAATGCCAATTTTCACCATCAATTGTCTAAATAATTCTCTGTCTTCTGCAGTATTGATTGCGGCTACATCCACCCCAATCATTCTACAATTATATTGTTTCCAAATACCTAATTCGTCTGCTTCCTTACACAAGTTCAATGCAGTTTGTCCTCCCATGGTCGGCAGGACTGCGTCGATTTGATTTTCTTGTAATATTTGCTCTATACTTTCAATCGTCAATGGTAATAGATAGACTTTATCCGCCATCATTGGATCTGTCATGATGGTAGCTGGGTTGCTATTGATCAAAATCACTTTGATCCCCTCTTCTCTCAATGAACGAGCGGCTTGTGATCCAGAATAGTCAAATTCGCAGGCCTGTCCAATAATAATGGGTCCAGAACCTACAATTAAAACCGATTTGATGGTAATATCTCTTGGCATGGCTACAAAAATATAAATTGGGCAAATCTATTAATTTTTGGTTGCATTCGGTCCATTTTAAGTGAAACAATTTTCTCCTTTTTAATTCGTATCTTCACCACAATACAACATGTTATGGCAGTTATTAAAGAAGGGGCTAAGGCACCAGCATTCAAAGGAGCCGATCAACACGGCAAAACGGTCTCAATCGCCGATTTTAAAGGTCAAAAATTGGTTTTATACTTCTATCCAAAGGACGATACACCAGGTTGTACAGCACAAGCTTGCAATTTGCGTGATAATTATAAGAAATTGATTAAGAAAGGGATCGCTATTTTAGGCGTTAGCGTAGATTCAGTGGCTTCTCATGTAAAATTCATTGATAAATACGAGCTTCCATTCTCTTTAATCGCGGACGAAGACAAGAAAATTGTAGACAAATACAATCTTTGGGGCCAGAAGAAGTTCATGGGCAAGACCTATATGGGGACTTCAAGAACCACTTTTTTGATTGACGAAGCTGGCATGGTGCAGCATATTATTGAAAAACCAGATACTAAAGACCATACTGCCGAGATTTTGGCTATTTCTGGCTGGTAGATAGTCAATGTATTGTATATATTTGATACATGATTTGGCCAATTTTTTCTAACCTTTATTTTTCCATTGCTTTTATTGCATTCATTGTATTTGTGGACCTATTGGTGAAATTTAAAAATGCACCAGATCTCAAATTTTACTTTTTGTTGTTAACCTTCTCTATTGGGATGGTTGGATTGATCAATGCTTTATTTGCAATAGACTATGTTTTTTATGTGTCCGTATTTAAGTCTCTTTTTGTTTTTTCTACTTTGAATATCCTTACGACACTTTACTTCCCAAAATATAGATATAGGACAATAGGTTTTTCATTATGTATACTTGGGTTTAGTATTTTATTCATGCTACTAAATAATAAATTTATCCCATCTAACCCTACATTAGATGTTTTCTTAGTTCAATCGGTTGACAGTCACTTAAATATAGAAATGAAGCCAGTATTGAATTTAATTCGTTTTTTCATTATTTCTATTATAGCTTTTCACACGGTATATTTTTGGTATGTACTTTATAATAAGACCAACCTGAATAATATTTATTTTGCCAAAATTAGAGCGTGGACCTGGTATATTGTGGCATTAATGGTTTTTATGCTCATTGCTAATATTGCGCTTATTTTCTTGGATAACCGTCCTTTCTGGATTAATTGTGTAACTATTTTTATGTTGTTTAGTGTTTTATTATTTGTCTTAAAACGTCCTGCATTTATTAATAAGTCAGCAAAAAAACTAGCACTTGGTCATAAATTCAATCAAGAAGTAGACGTAGAAATTAACGAAATCCAATTTAATTTATACTTTAAAGAGCAACGCTATTATACCAAAACAGAGGCTTCTTTGGAGGATTTTTCGGGGATTCTTAAGGTAAAGCCTGCTATATTATCACAATTTGTACAAGATGAATATGATCTTAGTTTTAACGACTTAATCAATAAGTTTAGGGTCAATTACTTTTTTGAAATTGTTCAAGACGAGGTATATCAAAATTATACCATAGATGCACTAGCCAAATTAGCTGGCTTTAATTCGAGGCAACATTTAAATAAGCCCTTTAAGAAGTTTCACGGTGGTAACCCATCCGACCTTTTAACTACTTCGATTATTCCGAGTTAAGTTATTTTCTAGTTTTACTTAGTCGTTTCTATACTGTTTTCGGCAAATGAATTGCTGAATTTATACCTTTTTCATTCAGTATTTAATCTAATTTATAAAAAATAATTTTTATAAATTATTGATTATCAATGAATCATATTTTGCAACATCGAATTTTCTCCATTTGCCCTCATTTTTTGGATACCTATTTTCCGAGTTCGATATTGTAGGCTGTTATACAACAACCTACTTTTATGAAAAAAAAGAAATTAGACATTTTTAACCTGTTTTACAGCGGCGCTGCTGTGGTTATCTTAATTGGCGTAATTGCCAAATTATTGGAATGGCCTGCTCAAGACTTATTGATTACTGGTGGTTTAGCCATCGAAGCTGTGGTTTTTGGGGTTTCGGCAGTAAAATTTGTAGAAGTGGAAGAAAAACAAGAAGTGGCTACGGAAGCTACCCTTTCTAAAGTAGCCGATGGTTTGGGCAATTTAGCTAATAATGCCGCTGCCATGGGTGGAAATGGAACAGGTGAAACATATGTAAATATTCAGACGGGGAATCCAGATGCTTCTACTCCTGCTGCGCCTAATTCTGGCAATAGCTTAAAAATTGCCTCTAGTACGTATCCAGAAACTTATCCAGAAACTAATACTGCAACAAGTACGAAGTTAGAAATTGATATTAAAGCTCCTGAGGAGATTCAACAAGTAGCTCCTACATATCTTAACACCCCTATGCCTTCGGCTTCACCCAATGCTTCTAATACTTTATGGCAGTTAGAACAGTTGGATATCTTAAGTCTATCTAAAGACTTATTTTACCAACCTGAGTGGAATAGATTGTCTACAGAGGAGTATACCCAAATTAGTACCTTATTTAGAACTTTATTCAATAAAAAAGTACCTACTAAGGAATCATTGCCTTTCTTGGCACAGTTCCCTGTTAAAATTCCAGTTCCTGAAATTGCACAATTGGAATTGTCTGGGGCATCCAATTTAGAAGCACAAGATGTTGAATTAATCTGCAAGGCTTTTGAAATGATTAAAGTGACCAATTTATTCGAATATTTTATTCTAGAAATGGTTGGTCCAAATATTGTTATTAGACCTAAGCTTCCTAAAGAAAAAATCATTTTTGGTGGCGAGGAAGAATTGCTATTAGCGCATTGCCATACTTTCTATAAAAATGAATTAATTGCAAGTCCTAGTATAGATTGCTTAAAGTCCATCATTAAATTGAAAGATCAGTTCTTAGTGGATTATTTAATTCAGAAAGTGGATATTAAAAATGAAGCTGAATTTATTTCTATATCAGAAGCACTTACTAGTAAGCATGACGATACTAAGAAAAAGTTATTTAATAAATTTAAGAAA
>JBILCS010000003.1:0-52842 GCA_044353005.1 Sediminibacterium sp.
TAGGTCAATGTATTTTGCCTACTCAAGAAAGTGCGAATCATGATGGCTTGATTGCAACTACCATTAAAGCCTACAAAACCAATACAACCTCCATAAAAAGACCTTTTAGTTGGCTCAATACCATCTATCAATTGCATTGCTTTAAATTTAGGTGCACCGCTTAATGTACCTGCAGGAAAAGTTTTTGCAATCAAATGAAATGGGTTGGCTTCTTTGGCCACCTTACCTTCTACCTCACTCACCAAATGAATCACATGACTATAATAATGCACTTGTCGAAAATGTTTCACACGCACTTCGGTACAAACCCTACTTAAATCGTTTCTCGCTAAATCAACCAACATCACATGTTCTGCATTCTCCTTTGGATCATCCAATAAAGCTTTTGTTCTTTCCGCATCTACGGCTTCATCACCAGATCTTTTAAATGTACCAGCAATAGGATGTACCACCGCTTTACCTTCTTTGATAATGATTTGTGCTTCTGGCGAAGAACCCATTAGTTTATAATCCCCATAATCAAAAAAGAATAAATAAGGGGAAGGATTGATGCTTCTTAATGTTCTATAAACATTGAACTCATCTCCGGCAAATTGTTGTTGAAACCTTCTACTCAACACAATCTGAAACACATCTCCACGCATACAATGTTGAATCCCTTTTTGTACAGCCAATCGATAAGCTTCATCGGTATAGTTGGATGATTCAGCCCCCACAATACTAAATGGATATTGAGGTACATCTTTATGTTTGATACTGGATATTAATGCGTCTAATTCAGAGTCGATGCCCTCTATTTTATTTTCACAGATGTATAATTCGTCTTTAAAATGATTGAATGCAATGACGTATTGGTATAAACGATAACGCATCAATGGGATTACTGGCGCACCTTCCTTAAATTCAATTTTATCAAAAAATGGAATGGCGTCATAAGTGGTGTAGCCATATAAGCCCTGCGCAAAAGCGGTTTCTTTTTGTGTGGATGGTTGCATCTCAAAATGTTGCATGTAGGACCAAATTCGATCAGGCGCATCCTGCACATTTTGAATGACTTCTTTTTGAGGCTCTTGCTTTGGATATTTATATTCTATTTCATTCAAGCTAGATATTTCAATCCCCCCAATCGCATTCACTCCTATGAATGAATAACTATTTTCAGCCGCATGCGAGTCTGTGCTTTCTAATAAAATCGTATCTCTGAATCGATCTCTCAAACGAAGATAGATGCCAACAGGTGTAAATGTATCGGCTAACATGCTAGTCACCTCTGTTTGTATTATAATTTTTTTCATCTTAGTAGCTTAGTTAAATCATTCGTTAAAAAAACAAACCCCGACAGAATCTGTCGGGGTTGATGTATAGCTTGACAATTACGGTCACGACCTTACAATACCCCAACGGAGTTTGTATGCCACCACCAAAAATTGTTTATTGTTTTCATTAGACTGCAAATTTAAGGCTTTCGGTATTTTAAACCAAAAAAACCTCAGGCAAAGGGCTATTGATTATTAGGTTTATAAGACCCCTTTTGTGCTAGGTAAAGCATCGCTGGCAGGATTTCTCTTGACAGCCATTTTGATGGCTTTAGCAAAGGCCTTAAAGATGGCCTCAATCTTATGATGTTCATTCTCTCCTCTACAACTGATGTTGATATTGGCTTTCGCCGCATCACTAAAGGATTTAAAAAAGTGAAAAAACATCTCGGTTGGCATTTCTCCAATTTTTTCTCGTTTAAACTCCGCGTCCCAAACGATCCAATTTCTTCCACCAAAATCAATCAAGACTTTCGCTTCTGCCTCATCCATTGGAATAGCAAAGCCGTATCTTTCCATCCCTCTTTTGTCCATTAATCCTTTTGCAAAAGCCTCTCCTAAAGCTATGCCCACATCTTCAATGGTGTGGTGCTCGTCGATGTGCAAATCTCCTTCGCAATGAATTTTCATATCCAATGCGCCATGTCTTGCAATTTGTTCTAACATACGATCAAAAAAACCAAGCCCTGTGTGGATTGTTGCATCACCTTTTCCATCTAAATTCAATTCAATATGAATTTTTGTTTCCTTGGTATTTCTATCGTGGAGGACGGTTCTCAATCCTAGTTTCAAAAATTGATAAATTTCATCCCAATGACTTGCTTCATAAGCAATAAAAGGTCTCAAGGCTAATTCCTGATCTGGAGTTAAATCATGTAGGCTGGATTTTAAATAGATGGCTTTACATCCTATATTTTTTGCCAATTCAATATCCGACCAACGATCTCCAATCACAAAAGAGTTACTTAAATCAAATGTTGATCCATCCATTAGATGCTGCACTAGTCCAGTGCCTGGCTTTCTAGTAGGGGTATTGTCTTTAGCAAATGTGGTATCAATCTGCATTTCATCAAACACAAAGCCTTCCCCTTTTAAAGTGCGTACCATTAAATCCTGAATAGGTTGGAAACTGGATGTTGGAAAAGTATCCGTACCTAAGCCATCTTGATTCGTCACCATGACTTTATAGTAGCCGAAATCGTTGGCTATTTTTTGTAAGTTGGAAATTACGCCAGGTACAAAAATGGTCTTATCAATATGATCTATCTGAAAATCAGTTGATGGTTCTTTTAGGACCACCCCGTCTCTGTCAATGAATAAAATTGGACGCATCTTTTACTTTTATTTTTATTTCTTCTTTTTAGCTGCCTGCACCTGAGCAATCGTAACTACACTTGCTTTATTGGACCAACTGTTTCTAATATAGGTCAACAGATCTGCCAATTCATTGTCTTTTAAGTCTGGGCTAGCTGTCATGGCATTGCTATAATAAAACCCATCTAGTGCAATACGTTCGTTGTATCCATAACGGATGATGCGCACCAGTCTTGCGATATCTTTTCCAACTACATTGGAAGCGGCATCAAGTGGTGCATTCATGTTTGGCACGCCACCTCCATCTGCTTGGTGACAAGCAAGACATTTAGCTTCATAAATTTTTTTACCCTTTTGCATATTTTGTGCATTTGCCTGAACACAATAAAACAAGGCTACAACAATCAAGCTGACTATTTTAAATTGCATTTTTTTCATCATTATTTATTAAAACTAATTTTAAAGATCGCCCCCTTACTGTCATCACTTACATATAAACTTCCATCAGGGCCTTCTGCTAAACCACATGGTCTTGCTTTCGCACCTCTTGGACTTTTATTATTATCTGCTCCTGCAAATCCGTTGGCAAAAATTTCCCATTCGCCAGCAGGTTTGCCATTCTTAAATGGCACAAAAGCAACAAAATAGCCTTCTTGAGGCAATGGTGCTCTATTCCAAGAACCATGAAAGGAAATAAATGCACCTTCTTTATATTTAGCAGGGAATTGATTGCCCTTGTAAAATAACAATGCCATTGGCGCCATATGTGCAGGGAAAGCAACCAAAGGATCGAGTGCATTTTTGCCACCTTCTAACTTTCCATCTCCACCATATTCTGGAGAAAGTATTTTTTTCTTTTGAAATGGATCGTAATACACATAAGGCCATCCAGCATCGTCCCCTTCTTTCATTTCATACATTGTTTCTGCAGGTAAATCTGCATTTTGAGCATCGGTATACATGGTTGGATAAAAAGTATTCAACTGATCACGGCCATGTTGTGTTACAAATAAACTATTGGTGGTATTGTTCCAATCTAAGCCAATGACATTTCTTAATCCTGTAGCATATCTTTTACCTTCTGCATAAGATTGATTTTCTTTACTGCCATCAAATTTCCAGATACCACCAGCAGAATCTAAAATTGGACAAGGCATCATGCCCTTCGATCCTACAGATCTATCTTTTTCTTGACAAGCATTGGAGTAAGCACCAATATTGACATAAATATTGCCTTGAGGATCTAAAGTGATTGATTTTGAAGCGTGCTGTCTTCTGCTGTGTAAATTTTGAATGATTGTTTTAGGCGCTGCAGGATTGGTCACTTCTCCATTCGCATCTAATTGATATAAATACACTGCGTCATCTGAGCTAGCATACAACTGATTCCCTTTCACATAGATGCCCGTTCCGCCATACTTTCCCCATCCACTTATTTTTTCTGCAATACCATCTCCGTTGGCATCTTCCATACGTACAATACTTTGGCCTGCCTTATTTGCATTATTCAATTTTGCAAACAATACCCCTTTGTCATTGATAGTGATATGTCTTGCAGTACCAATTTGATCTGCAAATAAAGTAGCCGAAAATCCCGCAGGTAATCTTAATCCAGCATTTTCTTGTGCGTTCACTGACAAAGCAAATACACAAGCCAATAAAAAGTTGCTTAATTTATACATGATGATTGATTTTATTTTAAAATATGTTTGTTTAAAGTTATTCAAAAGTATTGGTTATCCATTCATACATCGCATCTACCAGTAAAGTATTTTCTTGTTCTGTACCAACTGTGATCCTAAGACTATCTTCACATAATTCTAAAGCAGATCGATCTCTTACAATAATGCCTTTAGACATTAAGAATTCGTATAATTTTCTTGCATGCGGAATTTTAACTAAAAGGAAATTGGTATCCGAAGGGAATACTTGAATCACATTTGGCATAGATGCAATCACTTGGGCTAATGCATTACGCATATCAACCAACAATTTGATCATATCATTCACCTGGCCCACTTCTTCTAAAGCTTGCAATGCCAATTCCTGTGTTACAATATTGATATTATAAGGCGCTTTCACTTTGTTCATATACCCAATGATTTCAGGGTTCGCAAAACACATACCTAATCTCAGGCCAGCTAAGCCCCAGGCTTTACTCAATGTTTGTAAGACCACTAAATTTGGATAATCTATCAGTGATTGAACAAATGACTTTTGTTTTGAAAAATTAATATAGGCTTCATCCATCACCACAATGCCATCAAAATGATTTAAAATGGTTTCAATATCAATTCTGTCTAAAGAATTACCTGTTGGATTATTAGGTGAACAAATCCAAATAATTTTAGTGTTCGCATTCACTAATTGTTCAATATGCGCCACATTGAGTTGGTAATCCGATAATAATGGTGCTTTCTGTACTGCAATATCATTGATATTCGCACTTACTTCATACATAGGATAAGTTGGAGGACAAATAATGATATTGTCTTTCCCGGGTTCGCAAAAAGTTCGAAATAAAATATCAATACATTCGTCACTACCGTTACCTATAAATATTTGATTGGCTGCAATTTGTTTTACAAAGGCCAGCTTTTCTTTGAGTTGTTTTTGGTAAGGATCAGGATACCTGTTGTACCATTTCGTTAATGGTGAACCCAAACTATTTTCGTTGGCATCCAATAAAATTTTAGCGGCACCTTTATATTCATCCTTTGCAGAAGAATAAGGCTTTAATGTTTTTATATTAGGCCTAACCAATTTATCTAATTCAAATGCCATGGTTCAAATTTAATTCGTCCTTAAAATTACATTTTTGATTCTATTTCTTTCACTCTAATTGCCACCGCCTGTGCATGGGCTTCCAATTGCTCCCCCGATGCCATTTGAATCACAGTTTGTGCTATATTTTTCAATCCCATCTCGGTCAATTGCTGGAAAGTGATCTTTTTTACAAAACTATCTACACTCACACCGCTGTAGGCTTTTGCATGGCCATTGGTGGGTAAAGTGTGGTTGGTTCCGCTAGCATAATCCCCTACTGATTCTGGCGAATAATTGCCAATGAATACCGAACCAGCATTGATGATTTTTTCTGCTACCACCAAAGCATTGTCCACCGATAAAATAAGGTGCTCTGGGGCATAGGCATTGATCAATTGAATGGCATCTTCTCTTAAGGCAACCACTATTGCTTTTGAATGGCCTAATGCTTTTATGGCAAAATCCTGCCTTGGTAATTCAGCTAATTGTAGTTCTAATTCCATTTGCACTTGGTCTATAATATTTCTATTACTTGCGATTAATAATACTTGACTATCTGCACCATGTTCTGCCTGTGATAATAAATCTGCCGCCACAAAGGAAGGGATCGCTGTTTCATCTGCATAAACACAAACTTCACTTGGTCCTGCTGGCATATCTATGGCCACACCCTGTTGTTGTATTAATTGTTTAGCCGCTGTGACATACTGATTGCCTGGACCAAATATTTTAAACACTTTAGGCACAGTTGCTGTGCCGTATGCCATTGCAGCAATGGCTTGTGCACCTCCAATGGTATAAATTTGTTGGATGCCTACTAGACCCGCTGCATATAAAATAGCAGGATCCACTGTGCCATCTTTTCTAGGAGGGGTACATAAAATCACTTCATTACATCCTGCTAGTTTTGCAGGTACACCTAGCATCAACACAGTAGAAAATAAAGGCGCTGTGCCTCCAGGAATATAAATACCCACTTTTTCGATCCCAACAGATTTCCTCCAACACCATACACCAGGCATGGTCTCTATTTTTTCCTCTCTCTTGATTTGTGCTTGATGAAAAATCTCAATATTCACTTTAGCAGATTGGATAGCAGCTTTTAATACAGGCGCAACCAGTGCTTCCGCAGCTTGTATCATAGCAGGATCAATAACAATCGTTTTTAATTGTACTTGATCAAATGTTTCACTAAATCTAAACAAAGCTGCATCTCCTTCCATAGCCACTGCATCTAAAATCGATTGTACTTGCGGCATTAATAATGCTGCATCAAAATTTGGGCGCGTCAACAATGCTTCCCAGTCCTGTTTCATTGGTTCTTCAAAAACTTGCATCTTATAAAATCATTTTTTCAATAGGCACTACCAAAATACCTTCGGCACCTACTGCTTTTAATTGTTCAATTAAATTCCAAAAATCTGCTTCTTCAATCACTGTATGCACACTACTCCAACCTTCTGTTGCCAATGGAACGATGGTAGGACTTTTCATACCAGGCAGCACCGCAATGATTTTGTCTAGTTGTGCATTGGGTGCATTCAACAAAACATATTTATGCTTCTTTGCTTTTTTAACCGACTCTATTCGGAATAATAAGCGCTCCAATATAGGGACCAATTCAGCTGGAAGATTATTTCGTTTAACCAAAACAGCTTGTGAGTTTAAAATTGTTTCCGCTTCTTTCAATCCATTCATGAATAAGGTAGATCCACTGCTTACTAAATCACAAACCACATCGGCTAGTCCAATGCCAGGAGCAATTTCAACACTTCCACTAATCTCATGAATTTCTGCTGTGATTTTGTGTTGATCTAAATATTGTTGCACCAATACCGGATAACTAGTCGCAATTTTCTTGCCAGCTAAAAATTGTGGACCAGTGAACTGCTCTCCTTTTTGAATCGCAAAACTCAATCTGCATTTTCCAAAGCCAAGCGCATAAGCCACTTCCACTTTTTTTTCTTTTTCATACACCACATTCTCTCCCACAAATCCAATATCTGCTACACCGTCTTGCACATACTGTGGAATATCATCGTCTCTTAAAAAGAAAACTTCTAGTGGAAAATTACTTGCTTCTGCTCTTAATTGATTGTTGCCATTGCTAATATCGATGCCACACTCTTTTAAAAGTTGCATGGAATCTTGATTTAATCTCCCTGATTTTTGAATCGCTAATTTTAATCGCATATACTATTTATAAAAATTAAAAGGGCTTACTATGTAGTAAGCCCTTTGTTTAATATTGATACATACCAACATCTACAGCTTACCTATTTGATAGCAGATGAAAATGATGGATATGATTGTTGAATAACATTTCGCAAATTTACGCCCCTTTTATAAAATCCCCAACTAAAACAGCATAAAATACCTAATTTAGACAAGTAAACACGTATTTAAACTCGAACAATCCTTTTATGCAGCTATCTAGATCCTTATCCTCCCTTCTATTATGTTTACTTGTTTTTGCTAGTTTGTCTGCACAAAGTCAACAAATTGACAAAACTACTAAAGTTAGCAAAGGGAGAAAGATGCAATTGGTTTGGTCCGATGAATTTAATTACACAGGCTTACCTGATCCAACAAAATGGAATTATGATGTGGGCGGATGGGGATGGGGTAATAATGAATTGCAATATTATACCAAGGATTCTCTAGGAAATGCACGCGTGCAGAATGGATTGCTTACAATTGAATTGAAGCAACAAATAATGGAGGACCGAAAATATAGTTCTGCAAGATTAGTCACAAAGGGAAAAGGAGATTGGATCTATGGAAGAATAGATGTGCGTGCAAAATTACCAAAAGGATTAGGTACTTGGCCCGCTATTTGGATGTTAGGGTCTACTACCCCATTAAAATGGCCTGATGATGGAGAAATTGATATCATGGAACATGTGGGATTTAATCCTGGATTCATTCATGCCACCACGCATACAAAAAGTTTTAACCATATGATTGGTAATCAAAAAACGGATACCATCATTGTGAAAGATTTTGATACTCAATTTCACGACTACTCTGTGATTTGGAATAAAGACAGTGTGACTATTTTATTTGACAATCAGGCTTATTATACTTTTAAAAATAATGGCACTGGAAAGGCCGCTTGGCCTTTTGATGGACCCATGCATTTATTGCTGAATATTGCATTTGGAGGAAATTGGGGTGGAGCAAAGGGCGTGGATGATGCCGTCCTCCCAGCAAAAATGGAGATTGATTATGTAAGGGTGTACCAATTGAAATAATGCATATTATTTCGTTTCAAACCAAACTGGTTTATCCGTTACGCCGTCCCCATTATAATTGATACATAATTCTTCGTCCACTGCAACTGCACGTTTTGTTTGAATTTGAATGGTCTTATGTTCAAAATCCATATCGTATTTGCAATTCGCATCCACATGATGATTGTAAATAGACACATAGCCCAAAGCCACCGCAGCTTCTTGTTCATTGATCCCCCATTCAAAAATATAATCATGTAATAATGTGGTATCCACTAGCGCACGTTCTGTTTGATTTAACACAATGACAGGTGCAATTTCAATGGTTGTTCCAGCAGGAATGGCCTCGGTTGTAAAAACCCCTCTACCTCGATGGGCGGTCTCCATAATATACAAAATTGGCAATATCATTGCATAAAGTTAGCATATCCTAGTATGATTTCGTAAATTGCAGCCATGTCAGCCGAATTAGAAGACGAAATCATATTATCAGAAGTTTTTTTAGAGATCCTCTCTAAAGAAGACATGCCGCTTTTGAAGGAATTTTTAGACGAGCAAAACATCAGTGATGTGGTGGAGCTTGTGAATGAATTCCCCGAAAAAGAAGGCTTGATAGTGGATACTATGACCGTACATCGTGCAGTAAGTGTCTTCAAATTATTGGACATCAACCAGCAGAAGGATATCATTAAAGAACTCCCTGCAAGAAAAACAGCGAAGATCTTAAACGAATTGCCTCCAGATGACCGTACTGACTTCTTTGAAGAATTACCGAAAGCAGCTATCCGTGACCTCATAAAATTATTGGACCCTGAAGAACGTAAAATCACTCTTTCGCTTTTAGGTTATCCTGATGACTCCGTTGGACGTATGATGACGCCCGATTATGTTTATGTATATCCGAATTATACTGTTGCTCAAGTTTTAGACAATATCAGAAAATATGGTAAGAATTCAGAGACCATTGACGTGATTTATATTATTGACGAATTGGGTTGTTTAGTGGATGATATTCGAATTAGAGATTTGTTATTAGCAAAACCAACTGATATCATTAAAGACATCATTGATGGTAGGTATGTGGCATTGAATGTGTATGACGACCAAGAACATGCGAGTCAGGTATTTAAAATGAATAACAGAGTCGCGATTCCAGTGGTCGATGACAATGATGTGCTATTAGGTATTGTGACCATTGATGATATCTTATGGGTAACGAATGAGGAGTTCAGTGAGGATATGCAAAAGATGGGAGGTACTGAAGCATTGAACGAACCTTATTTAGACATGTCTATCTTTAATTTATTCAAAAAAAGAATCACTTGGTTGGTGGTATTATTCTTAGGTGAAATGTTAACTGCAACAGCAATGGGTTATTTTGAAGGAGAGATTGCAAAAGTAATTGTGTTGACTACATTTATCCCATTAATTTTATCCAGCGGTGGTAATACTGGCTCACAAGCTTCTACTTTAATTATACAGGCCATGTCGATTGGTGAAATCACCATCGAAGATTGGTGGAAAATTTTAAAAAGAGAAATTCTAAGTGGCTTATTATTAGGTTTGGTATTAGGTGTAATTGGATTTTTTAGAGTAATGGTTTGGCATTTTATTGCTCCAGGATTCTATGGAGAACATTGGATCTTAATTGCGAGCACGATCGGATTAACCTTGGTGGGTGTGGTGATTTGGGGAACCATCACTGGATCCATGCTGCCAATGGTTTTAAAAAGATTAGGCGCCGATCCAGCCGTTTCATCTGCCCCATTTGTTGCCACTTTAGTAGATGTCACTGCAATCCTTATTTATTTTGGTCTAGCATTTTTATTCTTGCAAGGAACCCTGCTTTAATCCTTGGCCATTCTTCCTTCAACATACTTAAAACAATAGAGTCCCGTCTTGTGCCATCACTAGTTGGTAGATGATTGCGTAATATCCCTTCTACAGTGCATCCAATTTTTTTCATGGCCGCAATGCTTCGTTTATTTCTGTTGTCTGCACGAAATTCAACACGCTCAAAGCCGATTGTTTCAAATGCAAATTCTAAGAGCAATAATTTACAGTGTTCATTCAAACCTGTTCCCCAAGTGCTTTCACTATACCAGGTATATCCAAATTGTGTCGAACTATTATTTAATTGTATATCGTAAAATCTTGTACTGCCTACATACTTATTTTGTAGTTTATCAAAGACAATAAATGGATAAGCAGATTTTAAATGTCTTGTTTCAATAGCAGTCGCAATATATTGTTCAAATTCTTGATCAGTTGTGATAGGTGTTAAAGCGTATTTCCAAAGTGTTGATTCTTCTTTGACATAAGGCGATAAAAAAACCGCATCTTCTTGCACCAAAGGACGCAATAACACGCGTTCGTTTTGTAAAATAAAGTCTGCAGTGACGTCAAAATCTACTTTGTGATGCATACATTAAATTATTAATGTTTAATTTTGCTTAAATTATTGAATAAAGTTCAAATCATCAAAATATGTGTGGAATCGTAGGTTATATAGGTCATAGAGAAGCATACCCAATTGTATTAAAAGGATTAAAGCGATTAGAATATCGTGGCTATGATAGTACTGGTGTAGCGATCATTCAAGATGGTCAATTACAAGTGCATAAGAAAAAGGGCAAGGTAATTGAATTAGAAGAAGCTGTGGTTGGAAAAAATATGCACTCCCATATTTGTATCGGGCATACCCGTTGGGCTACACATGGCGAACCATCTGACCGCAATGCACATCCGCACTTATCTAACAATGGCAGATTGGCCATGTTACACAATGGTATTATTGAGAACTATACACAAATTAAAACGGAACTACTTTCCAAAGGCTATACTTTTAAAAGTGACACCGATACCGAAGTCTTATTGAATTTCATTCAAGACATCCAAGACAATAATAATAGTAATTTAGAAGAAGCATTGCGTATTGCGCTAAAAAGAATCGTAGGTGCTTATTGTATTTTATTAATTGACCAAGAAGATCCTGAAACCATCATTGCTGCGCGTAAAGGAAGTCCTTTGGTGATTGGCATTGGAAAAGACGAACACTTTTTAGCGAGTGATGCCTCTCCTATCATCGAATATACCAAGGAAGTGGTGTATGTGAATGATTATGAAATTGCGATTGTGAAAAAGGGTGAATTGATATTGAAAAATTTAGGCAACGAAAAGCAAACGCCATTTATACAAAAACTAGATATGGAATTAGCGGCCATTGAAAAAGGCGGCTATGACCATTTTATGTTGAAAGAAATTTTTGAACAACCAGCCACTATTTTTGATTGCTTAAGAGGAAGATTATTACAGGAGCAGCATCAAATTATTATGGCTGGCGTCGACAATCATTTAGAAGCATTGACAAAAGCTTCTAGAATTATGATTGTGGCATGCGGAACAAGTTGGCATGCTGGCTTGGTAGCAGAATATATGATTGAAGAATTATGTCGCATCCCCGTAGAAGTAGAATACGCATCAGAATTTAGATACCGTAATCCGGTGATTCATCCTGGTGATGTGATTATAGCCATTTCTCAAAGTGGTGAAACTGCAGACACATTGGTGGCATTAGAAAGTGCGAAAGAAAAAGGCGCGTTTATTTTTGGTGTGGTGAATGCAGTGGGAAGTAGTATCGCAAGATTGAGTCATGCTGGTGCTTATACCCATGCCGGACCAGAAATTGGTGTTGCAAGTACCAAAGCCTTTACAGGACAATTAGCAGTTTTGACCATGATGGCCTTGAAAATTGCAAAGGCAAAAGGAAGCATTTCTGATGAACGCTATGAACACTTAATCAATGAACTGGCATCTGTTCCAGAAAAAGTAAAAACAATTTTAGCAGATACCACAAAGATTGAAGCGATTGCAAAACAATACAAAGATGCTAAGGACTTTTTATATTTAGGAAGAGGATTTAATTTTCCAATTGCATTAGAAGGTGCATTGAAATTAAAAGAGATTACCTATATCCATGCCGAAGGGTATCCAGCAGCAGAAATGAAACACGGACCAATCGCCTTGGTGGACGAAAATTTACCAGTTGTTTTTGTAGCAACTAAGGATCTTTACTATGAAAAAGTAGTTTCTAATATCCAAGAAATTAAAGCTAGAAAAGGTCAAATTATTGCTGTTGCATCCGAAGGTGATACCGTCCTGCCAACCATGTCGGACAATATCATGTTTGTACCTGAAATCGACGAAGTCATTGCCCCATTATTAAGTGTCATCCCTTTACAATTATTAAGTTATTATGTGGGTGTGGCTAAAGGGATTGATGTAGATAAACCAAGAAACCTAGCGAAGTCTGTTACCGTAGAATAGTCTAGGAAGGAATAGAGGGAAATAGTTTTAATAAGGGTAGATTGTTAAACAAAACCTTTAGGAGGGATCATACTACCTAAAATTTTGCTGTACTTTAATAAGTTTTCAGAAACTTATTATTATATTTAGTCATGCAAAATTTTATCAAAATTTTCAAATACGCAACTCCTTTTGTATTGTATTTCTTAGGCTATTTAAGTTTTACAAAATCTGGTTGGTATTGTTGGACGCCATTGATCTATACATTTTTTATGGTGCCAATGGCCGAACTATTTATTGCACCCAATCCAGCAAATTTAGACGCGGCCGAAGAACAATTGGCCAAAGCCAATCAATGGTATGATATCGTATTATGGTGCACTGTGCCGCTTCAGTATTTTTTATTGTATACTTTTTTTACCCATATTGGTTCCAGCCAATCAAATGTAGATACCTTGGGTAGCATCATTGGGATGGGCTTGTTATGCGGTGCATTTGGAATTAATGTCGCACATGAATTAGGACATAGAACCAACAAATTTGAACAATTTTTAGCCAAATCTTTATTGCTTACAAGCTTATACATGCACTTCTTTATTGAACACAATAAGGGACACCATAAACATGTAGCCACTCCTAATGATCCTAGTACCGCTAAATTCAAACAAACGGTGTATGCATTTTGGATACAAACTTTTATTGGTACTTATTTAAGTGCATGGCATATTGCAATCGAGGATGCAAAAAAGAAGAAGGGTTTCTTACCTGCCATCTTCAATGAAATGATGTTGTTTCAAATCATTCAATTAGGATTAGTCCTCCTAATTTTTATAAATTTTGGAATCACTATTACTGCTTATTTTATACTTGCTGCTTTTTTAGGCGCCATCTTACTTGAATCGGTAAACTATATTGAACATTATGGTTTGCAAAGAGCAAAAGGCCAAGAACAACAATTTGAAAGAGTGCAGCCACATCATAGTTGGAACAGTAACCATATTATTGGAAGATTGATGCTATTTGAATTGAGTAGACATAGTGATCATCATTATCTTGCTTCACGCAAATATCAAATTTTGAGAAATCTGGATGAAGCGCCCCAAATGCCAACAGGTTATCCTGGCATGATCATCCTTTCACTATTCCCTCCATTGTGGTTCAAAGTGATGCATCAACAGATGCGCAAATACAGTCTTTTACCCAATAATTAAGGCTCCGTTGAAAATATCGTACCTTGCAGTCCATTATGAGTACGAATTTTAAAGAATTAGGCCTAATTGAGCCTATCCTATTAGCCCTTTTCGAAGAAGGCTACACCACCCCAACGCCTATTCAAGCACAGTCGATCCCTATTATATTAGATGGAAAAGACTTACTTGGTTGCGCACAAACCGGCACAGGTAAAACTGCCGCTTTCACCCTTCCTATTATCCAGTTATTGTTACAACATAAACCTGCAGAGAGGCGTAAAAAAATTAGAACATTAATTGTTACCCCAACACGAGAATTGGCCATTCAAATCGCCGAAAGTTTTGAGGCCTACGGAAGACATACGCCTTTAAATTGTACGGTTATTTTTGGCGGAGTAGGTCAAGGACCTCAGGTAACTGCACTTAGAAATGGCGTAGATGTGGTGATTGCTACACCAGGTCGTTTATTGGATTTAATGAATCAAGGTCATCTTAGTTTAAGAGACGTAGAATTTTTTGTATTAGATGAAGCCGATCGTATGTTAGACATGGGATTTGTACACGATATCAAAAAACTATTGGCAGTCTTACCAAAGAAAAGACAATCGTTATTCTTCTCTGCAACCATGCCTACTGAAATTGTGAGTTTAGCAAATGCTATTTTAAATAAACCAAGCTCAGTATCAGTTACGCCAGTTTCGTCGACAGTAGAAATCATTGAACAATCTGTTTATTTTGTAGATAAAGTCAATAAGAATTCCTTACTAATGGAATTGTTGAAAGACCAAAATATCAAAAATGTGTTGGTCTTTACTAGAACAAAACATGGCGCAGACAAAGTGGTGAACCTATTGGTAAAAAACAATGTTTCTGCAGAAGCCATTCATGGTAATAAATCTCAAAATGCAAGACAAAGGGCATTGAGTAATTTTAAAGATCAATCTACAAGAGTATTAGTTGCCACTGATATTGCAGCAAGAGGAATTGACGTGGATGAATTAGCACATGTGATTAATTTTGAGATTCCGAATATTCCCGAAACCTATGTCCACCGTATTGGTAGAACAGGAAGAGCTGGTGCCTCTGGCGCGGCCTATTCCTTCTGTGATTATGAGGAAAAAGTATTTTTGAAAGATATTGAAAAGCTAATTGGCAAAACGATCCCTGTGATTGAAAGCCATCCCTACCCAATGCAGCAGTTTCACGCAAATAAAACCTCAAAAGACGCAGGTTGGGGCAAACCCAATAACGTCAGAGGCAGGGCGCCACGTGAAGGCGGTCAAAATGGAGGACAAAAAAGACGATTTCCCAATTCAAAACCGACTAGGTAATATTATCTTTGAGCTAATTACCTAAATCGTTTTTTATGAAAAAAATGCAGATTGGCTTTTTGCTCCTTATCCCTTTTGTTACTATTATTACGACTTCCCTATTTGCTCAAGAACGTCCGATTGTCAAATCTGACCTTCTAAGCAGTGCGAAATTAATAGACCTTCAATTTACAGATCCTGAAATTGATTCCTTATTCAATGATGTGATAGATAATTTGGCAAACTATAAAGCCATGCACGCATTGTCATTAAACAATAGTACCCCATTAAGTCTTTGGCATACTGCTATCCTGCCAGGCATGAAATTAAACAAAGTGCAAAAACCAATTATTTGGGATGCACCTACTGCAATTAATTTACCAGCTAATAAAAATGAGCTTGCTTTTTATTCAATCGAACAACTGGCTTATTTAATTAAAAATAAAAAAATCAGTTCGGTTGAATTGACTCAATTTTTTATTGATAGAATTAAAAAATATGGTGACACTTTACAATGTGTGATTAGTATTCAAGAAGATCTAGCATTCGCACAAGCAAAACAAGCAGATACCGAAATCACTGCAGGTAAATACCGAGGTCAATTACATGGTATCCCTTATGGATTAAAAGATTTATTTGCAATAAAAAATACCAAGACCACTTGGGGCGCTGCTCCTTACCAAAATCAAGTCATCCAAGAAGACGCTTTTGTGTATGAAAAATTGAAAGCTGCCGGAGCTGTATTGGTGGCTAAATTTACTTTGGGTGCGCTTGCCATGGGCGACTATTGGTTTGGTGGTAGAACAAAGAATCCATGGAATTTAAAGACTGGATCTTCTGGATCATCCGCTGGTTCAACTTCTGCAACTGTTGCAGGATTGGTTCCATTTGCGATAGGCACCGAAACCTGGGGAAGCATTGTCTCTCCTGCTACAACTTGCGGCGCCACTGGACTTAGACCTACATTTGGTAGCATCAGCCGTTCTGGCGGAATGGCATTGAGCTATAGCTTAGATAAAGTAGGCCCAATCACGCGTTCTGCCAATGATGCTGCCATTGTGTTTCATTATTTACATGGCACAGATGGCAAAGACGGATCTGCAGTTGATATGCCATTCAATTACGCACCAAAAACGAATCTTAAAACTTATAAGATTGCCTACGCAAAAAATTATTTTGATAAAATTAAAGATACCAACCGTTCAGAGTTTGAAGTGTTGAAGCAATTCAAAAAAATGGGCATTGAATTAATTCCAATCAACTTTCCAGACAGTGGTGTTTACCAGTTCAATATCATGGACATTGTAATTGGTGCTGAAGCTGGTGCACAATTTGACGATATGACGCGTTCAGGATTAGATGATGCATTAACAAGACAAACAAAAAATGATTGGCCAAATTCATTTAGAACCTCCAGGTTTGTACCTGCCGTAGAATATATCAATGCACAAAGACATAGAACGATACTCATGCAAAAAGTCAATGAAGTGATATCACAATACGATGCTATTATTTGTCCATCTAGAGGTGGCGGCAATCAATCGGCGATTACGAATTTAACTGGCCATCCTGTGGTTTGTGTGCCAACAGGATTAGATGCAAAGTGGCAACTACCTACAGGCATAAGTTTTGTAGGAAAATTGTTTGACGAAGGTACCATTTTAAATATTGCACATCAGTATCAAAAAGCAACTGGTTGGGATGAAATGCATCCTACCATGTTTAAATAATTAGTTAACACTATGAATGAAATAAAAAAAGTAGCTATTCAAAAACTAGGCTATGGTTTTATACAAGACCTACCAAAAGGAAAAGACGAATACTATTTACGCAATCAACAAAATAGAAGTGGCATAAAATACCGCTCCCTAACTGCATTAGAGATTGAAATTTTAGTGCGCAATGGAAATTCAAGTGATGATTGGTCGAAACTTTTGGTGTCTAATGCATTTAATCCTGAACTCGTTAAAAACTGTTCTTTTTTTGGATTGGTTCGTATTGGTAATTTAGAAACAACCTGTCTTTGCTTTAGTGATTTAACAGTGCCAGTTGGACTATACAATTCTACTATCATCAGCGCTGATTTTGGCAATAACGTCGCCATTCACAATGTCAACTATCTATCTCATTATATTGTTGGAGACGAGGTGATTATCAATAACGTCAATGAATTGGTAACAACCAATCATGCAAAATTTGGTAATGGCATTCTAAAAAAAGGCGAGCCTGAGTCGGTAAGAATTTGGTTGGAGTTATGCAACGAAAATACCGGCAGGAAAGTCCTTCCTTTCAATGGCATGAGCGCTGCAGATGCCTTTTTATGGACTAGAAATAGGCAGGATCAAGTACTACAAGATAAATTCATTGAACTGACAGAAAAACAATTTGATAATAAGCGAGGCTATTATGGAAAAATTGGAGATCGTTCGGTTATCAAAAATTGTAGAATCATTAAAGACACTTGGATAGGCACAGATGCCTATTTAAAAGGAGCCAATAAAATAAAAAATGTGACCATCAACTCCAATGAACTTGCTAAGACGCAAATTGGAGAAGGGTCAGAATTGGTGAATGGTATTATTGGATATGGTTGTAGAATATTCTATGGCATTAAAGCAGTACGTTTTATCATGTCGGATTACTCGCAATTAAAATATGGTGCAAGATTGATCAACTCTTTTTTAGGAGCGAACGCAACCATCTCTTGTTGTGAGGTATTGAACTCTTTAATTTATCCAGCACACGAACAGCACCATAACAATTCATTTCTTTGTGCTGCGCTTGTGATGGGTCAAAGTAATATTGCTGCTGGTGCGACATTAGGATCCAACCACAATAGCAGAGGGGCAGATGGCGAAGTGATTATGGGCAGAGGCTTCTGGCCAGGACTATGTGTGAGCATTAAGCACAATTCTATTTTTCCAAGTTTCACCATTTTAAACAAAGGGGATTATAATTATGAATTGAATATCCCAATTCCATTTTCTCTTATTAGCAATGATCTTACAAAAGATGAATTGGTGGTGATGCCTGGCTATTGGTTTTTATACAATTTTTATGCGTTAGCAAGAAATGCTTGGAAATACCAAGACAGAGATAATAGAAAAAATATAGATCAATATTTTGAATATGACTATTTAGCACCAGACAGTGTCCATGAATTAATCAAAGGCATAACAATTATTGCAATCGCAGTAGCAAAAGCACAACTATTAAAAGAAAAGAAGTCAATCCAAATTACAGAAGCACAATTATTACAATTAGGTTGTAAATTACTCAGTACAAAAACAAAAAAAGAAATTGACCAATTAGACGTTTTTGTAGAAGGATTTGAAAATAGCAAACGTAAAACTAGATTAATCAAATGTTATGACGCCTTTGCCATTTTTGAAAAAATGATTTTCATGTATGGCATGGATCAATTGATGCTTAAACTAACCCAAAATGGATTAAAGGGTTTATCCGCAAAGATTAAAGCAATCAAAACAACTGGTGCAGCTACTGAATGGAGCAATATTGGCGGACAGCTGATCCCTACTAAATCAGTTCAATCCATGCTTCAACAAATTAAAACAGATAAACTAAACAGTTGGGATGCAGTGCATCAATTTTATAAAAAAGAAACAGATACGTATTTAGTTAAAAAAAATCTACACGCTTTACATTGTCTAGAGTTAATTGAAGGAACAACCATAAGTGGTCTTAGTAGTAAAAAAATAAATGAATGGCTAGATCGTTATCAAGCAATTAAAGAAGAGATTACCCAAAAAATAAAAAGCTCCAGAGCAAAAGATTATACGAATCCGTTTAGAAAAATGGTCTACCAAAACCAAGCCGAAATGGACGCCATTGTGGGTGATATAAATGACAATAGTTTTATTGCAAAACAAATTGCAGATCAAAAGCAATTAAACCAATTGATTATCGAATTTAAACAAGCTTTAAAAGCCAAATAGACTCATCCCTATACCAAGCTGCCATTGGGTTGTTCTCCACTTTGCTTGATCTTGTAATTGACTGATATTTTGTAAGCCAACCACATATCTGCCGTAAACAAAAAAGCCACCAAGATCAACTTTTGCGCCCCCCACAAAGGAGAATTCGCCTTGTTGAAATGCTAGTTGTGCATTTTCTTTACCATCTTTCTTTTGGTCTATTAATATACCATATTGTGGTCCTGCTTGTAAAAGCAATGAGGAGAATGGTTTTACTTGGACCAATAATGGAACAATCAGGTAGTTCAAATGATATGTTTCTGGCTTATACCTACTATCCCCTAAAACAGCAATGATAGAAGGATTGGTAGATAATTTAGTTTGAGAAAGTAACACCTCTGGCACCAAACTTATTTTGTCTGAAAGGCCAATCTGAAAAGCAACCCCACCATGATAAGAAGATGTGTGTCTATCTACCGCTACCGAATTCACACTGGTGAGATTTTGACCCACTTTAATGCCTATGCCTATTTTTTCTTGCGCATTAACAGTAATAGTAATCAAGACAGAAGCTAGTAGTATAATTTTTTTCATCATGTTTATTTTAAAGGTGATTGATTCAACAAACCCATGAAACAATAATTATAGAACGTATAAATTTAAATTTTGTTATACAAGTGAAGCATTAAACCAATTCCAATACTGTAATTTCTGGCATAATCCCCACTCTTCCAGGATAGCCTAAAAATCCGAAACCTCTGTTAACGTATAATTTTTGATCTCCTTGTTGGTACAATCCAGCCCATTGTTTATAAACCCATTGAACAGGACTCCATTTGAAATAGGGATTTTCTAACCCAAATTGCATCCCATGTGTGTGACCAGATAACATTAGATCTACTTGTGGAAATTCAGGAATCACTTGCGCTTCCCAATGACTTGGATCATGACTCATTAAAACAATCACATCAGTTGGATCCACACCCTCAAGGGCTTTACTCAATTGACCATATTTAGGAAAACGAGCTTTTGCACCCCAGTTTTCGATGCCCACTAATTTAATTTGAGCACCCTCTTTCTCAATAACAACATGTTCATTCATTAATAATTTCCATCCCATGGAAGCATGCACCGCTTTTAATGCGTCCAAATTAGCCGATTTAGCTTCTTTGGAAGGCCATTGCACATAATCCCCATAATCATGGTTACCTAAAGTACTAAAGACGCCTTTTGATGCAGTCAATTGACCAAACACCTCTGTCCAGTCCTGCATTTCAGTTGCCTTATCATTCACTAAATCTCCTGTAAAAAGAATTAAGTCTGCTTTTTGTTGTTGAATTAAATCTATCCCTTTTTGAACTGCCCCTTTTTCTTTTAAACTACCACTATGAATATCACTGATATGAATAATTTTAAATCCCTTAAATGCGGAAGGAAGATTTTTAATTGCTACTTTTTTATGCAGTAATTGGTACTTGTATTTATTGCCAAAACCATACAATAATGAAAAAAATAAGGATGAAGACACCCCAACTCCTAGCCAATTTAAAAATGCGGATCTAGGAATCCCTTGCTCTGAATTCATGAATTTTGCACCAGCTGTAGATGCCACCTGCCCTAAGGTCCAAAAAGCGCCCCTCCTTAAATCATCCACCAAAAAAAATACGACAAGGGTGATTTGGGCAATGACCCAGCCAATCCCAATAGAAAAAATATATTGCCTAAAATACGGATTCACAATAAAAGGAAAGAGCAAAAAAGAACCCAAACTGGCAAAACATAGAAACCAATAAGCATAACTAACAGCTGTTTTTATACCTACACTTGCTCCATTAAGCATGATTTTTAACACATGAAAGATGTAAAAATCAATCAAAATCAAGAAAGTAATGAGGATGAATACAAAAACGGGGTTCTTCATAGTTCGGATTAAGGTGTAAAATTAAGCCTAATTGTTACTATTTATGCCGTATTTTTGGAGCAAATTAAGGAGGCTTTTTATATGGCAAGAATTATTGGTATAGCAAATCAAAAAGGAGGCGTGGGTAAGACTACTTCGGCAATTAATATTGCTGCAAGTTTGGCTGTTTTAGAATATAGAACACTGTTAATTGACGCTGATCCTCAAGCAAATAGCACTACTGGAGTTGGTTTTGACTTGCATAATATCAACACCAGCCTTTATGACGCGATGATCAATGGCACCCCATTGTCAGATGTCGTTTTGAAAACAGAAATTCCACACCTAGACCTTGTCCCTTCTCATATCGACTTAGTGGGTGCAGAAATCGAATTGGTGAATTTCCCAAATAGAGAAAACGTTTTAAAAAATTTATTAACCGCCCTAGACGACCAATACGATTTTATCATCATTGACTGCCTGCCATCCCTAGGCCTAATTACTGTGAACGCCTTGGTCGCATCCAATAGTGTGATTGTGCCAGTTCAATGTGAGTTCTTTGCTTTGGAAGGCTTAGGTAAATTATTGAACACCATTAAAATTGTTCAAAGTAGATTAAACCCTGATTTACAGATTGAGGGGATTTTGATGACCATGTATGATGGTCGACTTAGATTAAGCAACCAAGTTGTAAGTGAAGTTCGAAAGCATTTTGATGAAATGGTGTTCTCCACAATTATACATCGTAACACTAGATTGAGTGAAGCCCCTAGTGTTGGTAAACCAGTTATTTTATATGATGCAGATAGTAAGGGCACGGTGAATTATTTAAATTTGGCAAAAGAAATTTTACAGAAAAATGGCATGACTAAAATGAGTAATGCCGAGAGAATAATAGATTAGTACAATGAGTAAAAGCATACCCAACAAAGATTTAATTGGTAAAGGACTTCGCACTTTATTGCAGAATATGGATGCAGAGTTTAAAAACCCTGCAGGAAAGGTTCAACCTGCTGCTATTGAAAAAGCTGTAGCCATTAACAGGATTGCATTGACAAGTATTATTGTAAATCCTAAGAACCCAAGAAAAGACTTTGACGAAAAGGCTTTGCAAGAATTGGCTCAGTCTTTGAAAATGCATGACTTAATCCAACCGATTACAGTCGCACAATTAACCAATGGCAAGTTCCAATTGATTGCAGGAGAAAGAAGATTCCGTGCTGCTAAAATCGCTGGATTAACTGATGTTCCAGCCTATATAAGATTAGGCAACGATAAAGAATTATTAGAACTAGCATTATTAGAGAACTTACAAAGAGTCGATCTAAACGAAATCGAAGTGGCATTGAGTTACCAAAGAATGATGGACGAATTGAATTATACTCAGGAACAAGTAGCCGAGCGAATGGGTAAAGATCGTTCCACCGTATCCAATTATATACGTTTATTAGAATTACCGCCTGCAATTCAAGCTGCACTTAGAAACGGAAGCCTGAGTGTAAGTTTAGCTAAATTATTGATTGGCAAAGAAGTGGATAAGCAACTTTTCTTATTGAAAGAAATTATTGAAAAAGGGTTGACAGTTCGCCAAACAGAAGCACTGATTAAAAATTTAACCCCAACGTCTGGTTCAAATAAATCAACCAATACAAATCATCAAAATCAGCTATCGCCGGTATACCAGAGATTGGAGAATAAATTAAAGGACCATTTTGGAACTCAAGTTCAATTACAGCACCAAAAAAACGGATCGGGCAAAATTACCATTAGCTACAATGATTTAAATGCTTTGAACAAGATCCTTGACGCAATGCAAGTAAGTATTAGTTAGATGAAACGCTTCTATACCATATTGTTTTTGTTGTGTTTACAACAAACCTTGTGGGCTCAAGATAGCACAATCAATATCGTAAAACATTCCCCAAAAAAAGCAACCAATCGTTCTGCCATCTTACCAGGACTAGGACAAGCTTACAATAAACAATATTGGAAAATTCCATTGGTATACGGTGTTCTTTCTGTACCTGTTGTCACCTATATCTACAACAACGATTTATACGCAAAAACAAAATTTGCCTATGAAGCAAGAATTCAAGAAGCCAATGGTGACATCTCCAATGTGAGTAAGATAGATCCTACATTAAAAAATTTAAGTGCTGGTTCACTTCAGAGTTATCGAAATATATTTAGAAAAAATAGAGACGTATCTATTATGTGGTTTATAATAGCCTGGGGTATCAATGTGGTGGACGCTTCTGTATCTGGTCACTTAAAAGAATTTGATGTGAGTAATAATTTAGTAATGCAGATGGCTCCAATGAAATCGGATGCGTATCAACAAGCTGGCCTATCTTTACAATTCAAATGGAAGTACACAAAATAAATACACCCATGAAAAAACATTAGAGGATACCAATTAAATCCATTTGATTTAACATCTAAGGTGACCCAAAATGGAGCTTCTGTACATCATTCATTTCCTTTAACTTTGTCCCTGCAAAACATCCCTTATGATACCTAACTATTTACAAGATTTATTCAAAGCACAAACTTACGATCCCAATCAATTTTTCTTAATTGCTGGACCATGTGTGGTAGAAGATGAAGCATTGGTGATGGAGATTGGAGAAAAGGTATCTACTATCTGTAAGAATTTAGGCATCCCCTATGTATTTAAAGCAAGCTACAGAAAAGCAAATCGTACCAGTGCGAATTCATTTACGGGCATTGGGGATGATACTGGGATGGAATTGATCAAGAAAGTTGGTGCAACATATAATGTACCCACTACATCTGATATTCATGCACACGAGGAAGCTGCTATTGCTGCGCAGTTCATTGATATATTACAAATTCCTGCCTTTCTTTGTCGTCAAACTGATTTATTAGTTGCAGCTGCTCAAACAGGCAAAATTGTGAATGTTAAAAAAGGACAATTCTTGAGTGGTGCATCTATGAAGTTTGCAGTAGATAAAATTAAATTAGCAGGCAACGAAAAAGTCATGTTAACAGAAAGAGGCAATACATTTGGCTACCAAGACTTGGTGGTAGATTACAGAAATATCCCTGCTATGGCAGAAAATAATGTACCTGTGATTATGGATTGTACGCATTCTTTACAACAACCTAATCAAACTTCAGGTATCACAGGTGGCAATCCAAGTTTAATTGAAACCATTGCAAAAGCAGCTATTGCAACAGGAGCAGACGGATTGTTTATTGAAACACATCCTAACCCAGCCAATGCAAAAAGCGATGGCGCGAATATGTTAAGATTGGAATTATTGGAACCCTTATTAGAGAAATTAGTGCGCTTAAGAAAGGCAGTGATCTAGTACTTTAGTGGATTGCGCTTACCTAAAAGGATATAATGCTTCATGCTTCTCCAGAATGCCAATACCATGTAAATGATGACAGGGGATCCGAAGGTTAAAAAGGAGATATAAATAAACCACATTCTTATTTTAGAGCTAGCTATACCCAATCGCTCCCCGATGGCTGAGCAAACGCCAAAAGCGTGTAATTCTAAAAAGTCTCTGAGTTTTTGCATTTCTAAATGTTTAAAGCAGTATCCAAATTTAGCTAAAAAAGTGGACATAAAGTGCATTTTTTGATTGCGCCGAGGGTCATTTTCGCTTACCTTTGCATCAGTTTTAACACCTAAAATTGATACCTATGGCTTTTGATATCGAAATGATCAAAAAATTGTATGCTGAAATGCCAGCAAAAGTAGACGCAGCTCGTAATATGTTGGGCCGTCCCTTAACTTTATCAGAGAAAATTTTATTCTCCCATTTACATAGTGATCAAAAATTAGAAGGCTTCGAAAGAGGTGGATCTTATGTTGATTTTGCACCAGATCGTGTAGCAATGCAAGATGCAACAGCACAAATGGCCTTATTACAATTTATGCAAGCAGGTCGTCCAAAAGTTGCGGTACCAAGTACAGTGCATTGTGATCACTTGATCTCTGCAAAAGTAGAAGCAAAACAAGATTTACAAGTGGCAACTACAGAAAGTAAAGAAGTGTATGATTTCTTAGCTTCTGTGTCTAATAAATATGGTTTAGGTTTTTGGAAACCAGGAGCAGGTATCATTCACCAAGTAGTTTTGGAGAACTACGCTTTCCCAGGTGGTATGATGATTGGTACCGATTCGCATACCGTGAATGCTGGTGGTTTAGGTATGTTAGCAATTGGTGTAGGTGGTGCAGATGCTTGTGATGTCATGGCAGGATTGGCATGGGAATTAAAATGGCCTAAATTAATTGGTATCAAATTAACAGGAAAATTAAATGGATGGACTGCTCCAAAGGATGTGATTTTAAAAGTAGCTGGTATCTTAACTGTAAAAGGTGGTACTGGTGCGATTGTTGAATATTTTGGTGAAGGTGCTACTAGCATGAGTTGTACTGGTAAAGGAACGATTTGTAATATGGGTGCCGAGATTGGCGCGACTACTTCTACATTTGGTTACGATGCAAGTATGAGCCGTTATTTAACATCTACAGGACGTGCAGATGTAGCTGCTTTAGCAGACACAGTTGCAGCATACTTAACCGCAGATGCAGAAGTATATGCTGATCCTACAAAGTATTTTGACGAAGTGATTGAAATTGATTTAAACACTTTAGAGCCGCACTTAAACGGACCATTCACACCAGATTTAGCGACTCCGATTTCTAAAATGAAGGAAGTGGCTGCTGCAAACGGATGGCCTACCAAAATTGAAGTAGGTTTAATAGGAAGCTGTACCAACTCTTCTTACGAAGATATTAGCCGTGCAGTAAGTTTAGCCAAACAAGTTTCAGAAAAGGGTTTAACCATGAAGTCCGAATATCTAATTACGCCAGGTTCTGAACAAGTAAGATATACCATTGAAAGAGATGGCTTCTTAGACGTGTTTAGCCAAATTGGTGCGAAAGTATTTGCGAATGCATGTGGACCATGTATCGGAATGTGGGAGCGTGTAGGTGCAGAGAAAAAAGAAAAAAATACCATCGTTCACTCTTTCAATAGAAACTTTGCAAAGCGTGCGGATGGTAATCCAAACACATACGCGTTTGTGGGTTCTCCTGAATTAATTACAGCACTTGCAATTGCAGGTGATTTAAATTTTAATCCATTAACTGATACACTTACTAATAATAAAGGCGAACAAGTAAAATTAGATGCCCCAACTGGTGATGAATTACCATTAAGAGGATTTGCTGTGGAAGATGCAGGTTTCCAAGCACCAGCAGAAGATGGTTCTCAAGTAGTGGTAGCAGTAGATCCAGCATCTAAGCGTTTACAATTATTAGACCCTTTTGCAGCATGGGAAGGCACTGATTTAAAATCATTGAAGTTATTGATTAAGGCAAAAGGAAAATGTACTACTGACCATATCTCTATGGCAGGCCCATGGTTAAAGTTCCGTGGTCACTTGGATAATATTTCAAATAACTTATTAATTGGCGCTGTGAATTTCTTCAATGATAAAACAGATAATGTAAAAAGTCAATTGAACGGCAATTATGATACGGTACCTAATACACAAAGAGCCTACAAAGCTGCTGGTATTGGAACAATTGTAGTGGGTGATGAGAACTACGGAGAAGGAAGTTCACGTGAGCATGCTGCGATGGAGCCAAGACATTTAGGTGTACGCGTAGTATTGACAAAATCTTTTGCACGTATCCACGAAACGAATTTGAAAAAGCAAGGTATGTTGGCTTTGACTTTCGCTAAAAAAGCAGACTATGATAAAATTCAGGAAGATGATAGTATTGATGTGATTGGTTTAACCAATTTTGCTCCAGACACTCCATTGACTTTAGTGTTAACACATAAAGATGGCAGTACCGATAGCATTCATGCCAACCATACTTATAACCAACAACAAATTGAGTGGTTTAAAGCAGGTGGTGCATTGAATATCATCAGAAAGCAAGTAGCAGGGTAATGATTAACGCAGCACTTGTATCTTTTGGCATGAGTGGAAAAGTCTTCCATGCACCATTTATTGCAAGCAATCCTAACTTTCATTTAGTTGGGAGTTGGGAGCGTTCAACTAAAAATATTGAAGTTACCTACCCTGGCACGAAATCCTTTTCTAGTTACGAGGAATTGCTAGCCGACAGTTCAATTGATTTAGTGGTTGTGAATAGTCCCAATGATACCCATTTTGCATATGCAAAAAGTGCACTCCTTGCAGGTAAGCATGTGGTAGTAGAAAAAGCATTTACGGTGACTGCTAAAGAAGCAGAAGAACTAGATGTTTTGGCTACTAGTAAAGGATTGAAATTAGCTGTCTACCAAAATAGACGTTTTGATGCAGATTTTCTTACGATACAAAAATTGATGCAAGAAGATGAAATTGGCGTTTTACAAGATGTGCAAATTTCATTTGAAAGGTATAGAACTACATTGAGTCCTAAAAAACATAAAGAGTCAGTCACTCCAGGTGCAGGTTTATTATATGATCTGGGCCCTCATTTGGTAGATCAGGCCATCTTATTATCAGGCATGCCTTTAGCTGTATTTGCAGATATTCGAATCACCAGAAAAGTATCCATCATCGACGATTATTTTACATTGATCTTATACTACCCATCTCACCGTATTACTTTAACGAGTGGTATGTTATTTATGACTGAGAGCCCGGGCTATAAAATTTATGGAACCAAGGGTTGCTTTATTAAAAAAAGATCGGACATACAAGAAGCCGATTTAATTGCTGGTAAAAAAACAAATAGCCCAAACTGGGGAGCCGAAGCGGTTGAAGATTATGGAACTTTATATACAGATATGAACGGCATCATCACCCATAAAGTGATTCCAAGTGTGCCTGGCAATTACGGGATATTTTATGAAAAAATGGCGGATGCGATTTTAAATAACGCAACTGTTCCAACCTCTGCAAAAGAAGGTACCAATATCATTCGCGTATTAGAAGCTGCTAGAAATAGCGCATTCAATAAAAGAGTCGTAGGAGTTTAATATGGCGCATTTATATTTAACAAAAATTAAAAAAATATATGCTGCCAATGCAGATGCGACCATAGCAAAGGGTGCAAAAGCATATTTATTGAACCAGTTTGAATTCTACGGTATCAAAACACTACTTAGACGAAAAATTTGTAAAGAATTTTACAAAGCACACCCCGTTAAAGACCATACTGAACTAAGTAGTATCATTAAGGACTGTTTTGCAGCACCACAAAGAGAACTGCATTATTTTGCCATCGAACTTTTAGGGCACCATCATGAATTATGGTCTAAAAAAACAATACCATTGATTGAATGGATGATCACCCATCAAAGCTGGTGGGATTCTGTGGATAGCACTAACTCATTTGTAATTAGTAAATATTTTATTAAGTTTCCAGAAGCAATTGAAGTCACAAGTTCAAAATGGAATCAATCCAGTAATAAATGGCTGCAAAGAATGAGTATTCTATTTCAATTGACTTATAAGAAAAAGACCAACACTACCCTACTCACCCAATACATTGAAAATTGTCAATTAGAAGAGGATTTTTTTATTCGCAAAGCAATTGGTTGGGCTTTAAGAGCTTATGCTTATACAGATGCAAAATGGGTTAATAGATTTGTGAAAGCTCATCCGCAATTGTCCACATTATCAAAACGTGAAGCATTAAAGCATCAATAGAGTTTATTAAGTTATTAAAAAGCTCTAATGGCTCGAACAGACCATGTATTTTTCTTATTTAAATATGCCTGCGCACCCGTTACAAAATTTTGGTACCATGCTAATTGATAAGAGCCTACAAGATCTGATCTGAAGTATTCCGTAGAACTCCAATAGGATCCACTAATATTGGGGAAATTACCCACAACAGCTCTTTGTAAAAAAAGTAAATTAAGTTCATGCTTTGAAGGCAAATACCAATCCCCATAAGTAACACCATCTATGGTTACAGTATATTCATTGCAAACAGCAGCTGCAAATGATGCACCATCATACGTTGGAGAATATGTACCTGATTGAACGGCAATGATAATTGAAGTATTTTTTAAACCAGCACCTACTCCATCGGCTCTTGCTCTTGTATTAGTATAACTACCGCCATACCAACGTGTGTTTAATATTTGATCTGAAGTGGCTGCAATTAATCCATGTTTTCCATTATCATATACATAAAAAACAATTCCTCCGCCATAAGCCTCCCCAATAGAATGAACACCAGAAGTTGATACATTCGTCCATGTTAAAGTACCAGCAGCTGTTGTAGTTAATGCTTGTCCAGTTAAACCAGCAGTTGTTAATCCTGTTCCACCATGTGCGATATCAAGGGTTGTAGCACTCCATATGCCAGATGTAATAGTTCCTACTGTATTCAAAGATGTCAAGCTTGTTAAAGAAGGTATGGTAAGTAAAGCAGAATCAACGTAATTTTTTTTAGTATAATAAATTGTATCAGTATTATTAAACTTTGTTGATAAAGCAGCATTTACATTTAGTTGTTTGGCATATATGCTAGTATCAAACACATTCATCTTTGTTAATAATGCCGAATCACTATACAATTGCTTAGTGTATTTGATAGTATCTGAAGCATTTAATTTCGTCCATAATGCAGAATCAGTGTAATTAGTCTTAGTATAAAAACCTAACATAGCTGCAGTATCATTTGTTGCTAATTTAGTATCAATAACTGCCGATAAAGATTGTAGTGCCTGTGTTTTAGCATAAACAGAAAGCATTTTAGCAGTATCTACAATATTTAATTTTTCGCCTATTTTAGCAGTATTCACTGAATATAATGCAATAGGTACTGTACCAAATATTGTATTGCCTAAATCAACCCATGCTTTTGTATAATCCCAAACTCCACTCAGTCCTAATGGTGTAATGGCAATTTTTAAATTTAAATAATATGGGCCTTTAGACCAATCAATAACACTTAAGCCTGTTAATGAGCCACCAACCCTCAAACCATCCCCTACCATAATACTAAAAACACCATATGCATCTGTACTGGTTTGATGTTCTTCTGACAAAATTAAAGTCCCTGTAGGGGAAGCATGAATAATATTAGTTTGAACATATATTCTCTTATCAGTAGCAGGATTTTTGTTAATATCTCTTGCAATAGCTTGGAAAAAAATACCGGATTGCGCATGTGAGTCTAACGAAAAAATAACAAGCAATAAGCAAAAAAATGATTTTTTGAATAAAATAAATCTAATCATAAAATCATTTTTATAAAATAAAGAACTACTTCTTTACAATTGTTGTAGTTGGAGTATATATGCCACTAGTTAATACATTAATGAGCCCATCAACGAATGTATGTTTGATGGTTACTTGATAGTTTTTAGCATCTCCAGCCATTTTACTAGGATCGGAAGTTTTTATAGTAGCTAGTCCAGAAACCAAATAATGATTTTTTTCAGTAATTGTTTCCCCAGTTTGAGTACCAGTTCCAACAGCATAAGTTAAGGTATAGCAAGAAGCCATACTTAAACATAAAAATGATAACAATGCGAATGATACAATTTTATTTTTCATAAACTATAATTTGCGCCTACTCTAAAATACAGTTTTCGGCTTCCCTGTTTGTAATTTTATTAACTTAAAAATACAGTTATAAAAACAGGTATTCATTAAACTAGTTTAATACTTTTTAAAATCTTAAACTAGTTTAATGATATATTATAATTTAGAAATTTGATTAGAAATTTTTCTAAGAATACAAAATTGAGTAAAAATTAATACCCAAACCTACTTTTAGTTGAATTATACCTATTTAAAACTTCTGTTTCAAGTAATTCTTTTCGGTACACTTTTAATATTCCTAATTTACCATTAAAAGGCCTTAGACTTGTTCCTATATAAATGGGGGTGCTTGTGGAACTAACTGATAATATATCAATATTGTTATTGCCTGCTGCAAAAAAATCATTGTCTCTTATACCATTGATATACATGGTAAATGTACCGTATTTATAAGTACTTGTTTTTGCAAAATTACGAGACCAAGTAATCACAACATGGTACCATGTATTAGTAGACAATGTTCTATTGCTTCTTATAGTAAGATTACTTGAAAAATCTGCTCCAATATTCAGTATTAATTTATTGTTGTCTGCTGCTAGTTCAAATTGATTATAGTCAGACAAATTACCAATTGAAGCAACTGAAATATTATCTAGGGAATTAAATTTAACCCATGCTTCGATTGATTTTGGCGAATTGCCTGTAATACCCGTATTTAAATTTGAACGCCCATACATATTTTTTATAAATAAAGAACGTCCTCCATCTGCATTAAGGATTGGAGCAGCATTTATATTATAGTTTAAATTATTAGAAAAAAATAAACTTTGCTTAGTACTTAAATCATGCCATACATTGCCTTCAGGAATGAGAGAGGAAGCATTTCCAGTGCCTGGATAACTATCTAAATTGTTTGCATCCAGAGAAATTGCGATACTATCGTAATATGCTATACTAGGTATAAAATTATTTTGTGTGCCTGATAAAGACATATTATAAAATGTACCTTTATTATTATTGGATGTTAGATCTTTTAGGTATTGAATATTTGAATTGTTTTCTGATGGATTACCCTGATTATTAAAATTATAATAGACTTTTAATCCGTTTTCATTTCCTATTAATGGCTTTTTATAATTATTTAAAATTTCATCCTGAGTTAAAGCTCGATCCCAAAATCTTACTTCGTCTAAAATTATATTGGTATCTCCTCCAGTATTGCCTAACATTAAATTTCCAGTACCGCTCCATGTACTACTATTTGTGACTGTTCTAGTTAAAACTCCATTCACATAGTGTTTCCATTGACTACCGTTATAAGTTGTAGTAACTTGATAAGTTTGCCCAATAACAAAACTATTTACATTAACATTGCTTGGATAATCATTCTTTACATAATTTCTTATTACACCATTCTCAAATTGATAAAATAAAAAACTTGCAGGGTCATAAGAGAATCCATTTGTTGCTGTTGTGAACCCAATGAATCCAAATGTTGTATTATTACTAACTACCTTATTAAATAAAAATTGTAACGTATAGGGTGTTGTGTTACTAAAATTGAACGAAAAATCACTTTTTATTGCTGGATAGGTAGAAGAACCACTTTTTATTGGTGGAGAGGGACTTGCTGCCGCTGAAGAGATGGCGGATTCAAAATTAAATGCTACATCAGCGCCACTTGTACTTATTGGATACGCATTATTATTGGCAATAAAAGATTGTGGCATTATTTGTCCATTAGCAACAGCTATTAAAAAAAAACTTAGTATAACTAAATAAAATTTCATCTTAAAAGTTTTGTACTGAAGATGCAAAATAGGTTGAGCCATCATATACAAGCGTGACTATATCAATTTTATTTGCAGTGGGTGTAATGATAGGAATTAAACCAGAGGCCCATCTCCAGGCACTTGGGAAAGTTATATTATACGTGCCCCCTTGAATAATTTCAATAATATAGGTGCCTGGTTTTTCATTGGTTAAACTAAGCGAAGTAATATCTGTACCAAGACTTACTTTAAAAATATTATTGTTAGATAAATCAATCGTAGTATTAGTAGATGCATTCATTGAATTAGATGCATTTAAGTAGTATGATTTAGCATTTACTCCAGCACTTGTGTTAAGATTTGTTACACTACTATTACCTAATTGTATGGTATTATCTCCAGTAGTGGTTGCTTGATAACCAATGGCAGTTGAGTTCGTATGGGCCGCTGAACTTATAGCACCTAATGCAGTTGCAGTGCTACCTGTACTACTTGAAGCAACACCTAATGCTACTGAATTGGTACCTTGATTCGTATTTCCTGCACCATTTCCAATGGCAACTGCATTCAAGCCTTGATTATTTTGACCTGCGGTCACACCAATGGCAACTGCATAGTCTTTTTGACTAAATTGAGCTGCTTGATCTCCAACGGCTACTGCACCAACACCTTGATTTTCTTTAGCCGCATTTGGACCAACTGCAACTGATGCGCGGGCTTGATTTAAATATCCAGCATTCCATCCAACGGCAACTGAAGCATCTTTTTGACTAATATAACCTGCTTCTCTGCCTATTGCAAGCGCATTACCTTCTTGACTATTTAATCCTGCGCCACTTCCTATCGCAACTGAATACTCTTTTTGATTATCTCGACCAGCATTAACACCTATTGCCACAGTGTAATTAGCTTGACTAGTTTTCCCTGCCTGATCTCCAACTGCTACTGCACTTATGCCTTGCGTTGTATAACCTGCACTATTTCCTATCGCAACTGCATTATCTTTTTGATTAGCTCCTGCTGCATTAACTCCCAAAGCAATAGAAGAAGTTCCTTGACTAGTGAACCCGGCATGTGATCCGACAGCTACAGAGTAAATACCTTGGGATGTTTGTCCTGCATTAACTCCTAATGCAACTGCATCTTTCCCTTGCATAGTAAGACCTGCACTACTTCCTATTGCAACTGAATACTCTTTTTGATTATCTCGTCCTGCATTAACCCCAACTGCCACTGAGTATATACCTTGAGATGTTTTTCCTGCTTGATTTCCCACAGCAACTGCATTTTGTCCTTGGGATACTCTCCCTGATTCATACCCTACCGCCACTGCAAGTTCTTGTTGACTTTCTCTTCCTGCTTTATTACCAACTGCAACTGCACTTTGTGCTTGCAAATCATATCCTGCATTATCTCCTATTGCAACTGCACGATTTTTTTGTGCATTATATCCAGCATTGGGTCCTACAGAAACAGCACCTATCTCTTGACTCGTTGCTCCTGCGTTTTGTCCAATAGCAATTGTATAACCTGCTTGACTTGTTACGCCCGAACCGTAACCAATTGCCACTGCATATTCCTTTTGATCATTTTGACCAGCACTAGCTCCAATGGCTACTGCACCAACTGCTTGTAATTTATTACCTGCATTCGCTCCTATTGCAACAGATCCACCAGACGATGTTGAACCAATACCTTGGGTATTGTATCCAGCAGCATTTCCTATCGCAACTGAATTCGTGTTCTGACTAATTTGTCCAGCAGCATTACCAACGGCAACGGAATAGGCACTTTGTGAACTCGAGCCTGCGTTTGATCCTATTGCTAATTGAGTTCCTAATAATCCTAATGCAGTTTGTATGCCTGCAATACTTGTTTGACCTGTTCCGCCATTCACTAAAGCAACTGTACCTGTAATATTTCCTGCATTCAAATTAGATGTCCAAGCAATTGTGCCGTTACCTGATGAAGTTAAAAATTGTCCGCTTGTCCCATCCCTATTTGGATAAGTAACCGTTCCTGCGGTCAAAGTACCAGAAGTTTTTACATTGGTAATAGCAGTTGTTGCTCCACCCAAACCGATTGTTCCGTCTGCACCTAACTGAATGGTATTGGCTGCTCTTATAACCGCGCCATAACCAATAGCAGTTGAATTAGAATATCCAACAGAAGTATATGCTCCTAAAGCAACTGAATTAGTCCCTTGATTCATTTCTGCTGCATAATTACCAATTGCGACTGAACCTGTTCCTTGAGATTGGTTTCCAGCATATGATCCTAAAGCAATAGAAGCTGATCCTTGAGCATAAAATCCAGATGCATTACCAATTGAAACTGAATTAGTATTTTGATCTACTTTTCCTGCGTTTGATCCTATCGCAACTGAATTATTACTTTGATTTGTTATAGCAGCTCCTTTTCCAATTGCAACAGATTCTGCACCTTGACTACTTGCTCCTGCACTTGCTCCTATGGCAACAGATTCTGTACCTTGGCTGCTTACTCCTGCACTTGATCCTATGGCCACTTGACTTGCTAATAATCCTAGTGCATTTTTTATACCTGCAATGCTTGTTTCACCTGTCCCTCCATTTGACAAAGCAACTATGCCTGAAATATTTCCTGCACTTAAAGCTGATGTCCATGTAATTGTTCCACTACCTGTTGAAGTTAAAAATTGTCCGCTTGTTCCATCCCTATTTGGATAAGTAACCGCACCTGCCGTTAATGTACCATTTGTTTTTACATTCGTCACATTGATATTTCCTAATTGAATCGTATTGCTTGCTGTAACAATCGCACTATCGCCAATGGCTGTTGCGTTTTCTAAATTACTTGAACCCACATTTGCTTTATTTCCAATAGCAGTATTGTGATTGCCAGTTGAATTCGTTAATAAAGATGCCATACCAATTGCGGTATTATAATATCCGCTATTGTTAAAATAAAGCGTGCTCACTCCATATGCACTATTGAAATTACCAGTACTATTTGAAAATAAAGAGGATACTCCATTAGCCGTATTGGATACACCAGTTGTATTTGATTTAAGCGAATTAAAACCCATTGCAGTATTATTAGTACCAGTATTATTTATATTTGAAAGTCCGTTACCAATAACAGTATTAGATGCAATTGCGCCAACTCCTTTTCCAACTGTGAATCCATTGACTGTTAAATCATAAGCCCCAAGATTGACAGCTTGAATTGCGCCAGTGTAAGGCACTAAAGTATTTGTTGCGGTGGTCCAAGTTAAAGTTCCAGTTCCAGTAGTAGTTAATAACTGTCCATTGGTTCCATGACTATTAGGATAGGTTACTGCATTGGCAGTTAATGTGCCACTTGTTTTCACATTAGTCACATTGATATTTCCTAATTGTATAGTATTACTTGCTGTAACAATTGCACTATCGCCAATGGCTGTTGCATTTTCTAAATTATCTGACCCAACATCTGCTTTATTTCCTACTGCAGTATTATGATTGCCTGTGCTATTATTTAATAAAGCTTTTCTGCCAATAGATGTATTATAAGATCCCTTATTAAAATATTGCGACTCATTACCAAAGGCTGAATTATAATTTCCTATTGAATTAAAATATAAAGATTGAACTCCAACAGCTGTATTATGAGAACCATTTGAATTATAGCTGAGTGATTGAAAACCGTTTGCTGTATTATAAGATCCGCTTGTATCAGTGATAAGTGAAAACATACCAGTAGCAGTATTATTAATACCTGTGGTATTTGACCTAAGTGATGCATAGCCAATGGCTGTATTATTATAACCTGTGCTGTCTTTTGCAAGTGCAAATGATCCAATGGCGACATTGTAAGAACCAGGTGTATTCATCCCAAGTGCAGACGTGCCTATAGCAATATTACTTGACGATGTAGTGTTTGCTTGAAGTGCAGAAGTACCAAAAGCTATATTGTCGTTGCCATTCGTATTATTTTGTAGTGCGTTATTTCCAAATGCATTGTTTCTGCTTCCTAAAGCATTAAAAGCAAGTGCAGAATCACCCAGTGTTGTATTTGCAAAATTAAGCGTGCCAGGGCCTCGTCCAACAGTAATGCCGGAAACCTTTAAATCATAATAACCTAGGTCTACACTTCTATTTGCTCCATTAAAAGGCACTAAAGTATTCGTTGCTGTTGTCCAAGTTAAAGTACCACTGCCAGTTGTGCTTAATATTTGACCATTTGATCCATGTGCTCTTGGATAAGTAACAGAACCTGCAGTTAATGTTCCACTTGTATTAACATTGGTCACATTTATATTTCCTAATTGTACTGTGTTACTATTAACTACAATGGCACTATCCCCAATGGCTGTTGCGTTTTCTAAATTACTAGAACCCACATTTGCTTTATTTCCAATAGCAGTATTGTGATTACCTGTTGAATTCGTCAATAAAGTTGACATACCAATTGCTGTATTATAATATCCGCTACTGTTAAAATAAAGCGCGCTCACTCCATATGCACTATTGAAATTACCAGTAGTATTTGTAAATAAAGAGGATACTCCATTAGCCGTATTAGATACTCCAGTTGTATTTGATTTAAGCGCATTAAAACCCATTGCAGTATTATTAGTACCAGTATTATTTATATTTGAAAGTCCATTACCAATCACCGTATTAGAATTTATGGAACCAACCCCTTTTCCAACTGTTAATCCATTGACTGATAAATCATAAGCGCCTAAATTCACACTTTTAGTGGCGCCTGTATATGGAACGAAATTGCTTGTCCATGTTAATGTTCCACTACCTGTGGTTGTTAATAATTGCCCATTGTTTCCAGCTGGTAATAAACCAGTGGTGTTGTTGGCTGTTTGATATGGTAGAGAGCCTGCAGCTCCCCCTTCTATATTTGTGGCCAATAATGCCGTACCATTTAAACTTGCTGTAATATTATTAGCAGAAAAATCACCTAATGCATCTCTTGATACGATTGCATAAGAAGTATTGGATGCGGTTGCAGAAGTGGCGTTATTGCTTACTTTCCCTGCTGTTGATATAGTGGCTAAGTTAGCATCGGTGATACCTGCATTTCCTGATAAATTTGCATTGGTTAAGCCAGTGAGGGAAGTAACTGCAGTTCTCACAAATGCAGTAGTAGCCAATTGTGTCGTATTAGTTAAGGCAGGTGCGGTTGTTGCAGTGGGCGTTCCAGTGAAGGAAGGAGAAAGTATAGTAGCTCTTAATAAAATATCGGCTGTACTAGTGGTAATACTAGATGTGTTGGAATTAATTTTTGTATTGAGTGTGGTAATACTAGATGTGTTGGATGCAACATTGGTATTTAATGTATTGATTGAAGCTATACTTGAAGTAATACTTGAAGTATTTGAATTCACTCTATTGGAAAGTGCTGTTTCTGCTGCAGTTGCTCTTGTGGTTTCAGCAGTAACGGATGCAACACTTGCAATGATTCTATTGGATAAACTTAGTGTATCAATTTTTTGTAATAAATAAGAAGTATCAGTTTTATTAAGTTTAGTCCCAACATTAGTGGTTAAAGTATTTAAAGCAGTTGTGTTTACTTTTAAATTGATTCTATTGGATAAACTAGCTGTATCTACTTTTTGTAATAAATAAGAAGTGTCGGTAATTTTTAATTTAGTGCCTACAGTAGTCGTTAAAGTATTTAAATCTGTTGTATTAGCTTTTAAATTTATTCTATTGGATAAACTAGCTGTATCTGCTTTTTGTAATAAATAAGAAGTGTCGGTAATTTTTAATTTTAATGCTAAAGCATTTCTTGAATCTAATGAAAGAGGTAAGTTTTCGGCACTGTAATTATCTACATTACCTAAACCAACATCACTTTTAGTTAAATTAACATTTCCGCTATAAGTATTCACCGATTGTACAGGTGGTGCTGGTGTTAAAAGCATCACCCAATTTGATAAAACAGAAGGATCATTTGCAGATAAAATAAAACTTTTATTAAGATCTGTCCTTACTGCCACACTTCCCACTACTGCGGATGTTAATCCTAGCATTTCTGATTCACTCGAAATAATCCTGACAGATGAAAAAGAAATAGATGGTATTTGATCTGAGGGTATTTTTCCTAATGCATTTAAACTAGCTACTCCATTTGCTACACCCGTTTTATTGGCATCTAATTTTAAATTAATTCTATTAGATAAAGTAATTGTATCGACCTTTTGTAATAAATAAGAAGTATCGGTAGTTTTAAATTTAGTCCCAACTATAGTAGTTAAAGTATTAAAATCAACAATATTGGTTTTTAAATTAATTCTGTTAGACAAACTAGCCGTATCTGCTTTTTGTAATAAATAGGAAGTATCGGTAATTTTAAATTTAGTCCCTACAGTAGTATTTAAAGTATTAAAATCTGTTGTATTATTTTTTAAATCTATTCTGTTAGATAAACTAGCGGTATCTGCTTTTTGTAATAAATAGGAAGTGTCCGTTGTTTTAAACATTGTTCCTACCGTTGTAGTTAAACTATTAAAATCTGTTGTATTTGTTTTTAAATTGATTCTGTTAGATAAACTAGCTGTATCTGCCTTTTGTAACAAATAGGTTGTGTCATTATTTATCTTGTTCGTTAATAAAGTAGTAACATCAGAGACAGTTCCTACATTAGCTTTTAAGTCAATTCTGGTAGATAAACTTATAGTATCAACAGCTTTTAGTCGTGAATTTAAAGAGTCAGTTAATTTTTGTTGGGTTAAAAGGCCCATGGCTACCCATCCAGTATTGCTTAAGTCTGCTGCACTTAATCTATATAAGGAATCGTTGGCTTGTACAAACACCATCATGCCTTGTTTTCTTCTTTTTACAGGAATAGTATTTCTTGTAGTTAAATCTGGTAAAGTCATAAATCCACCCCTTCCTAAACTATCTATATGTGTTGGGTAGACAGCTACGCCAGCAGTGGTAATATTACCAGTGAGTGCAATTTGCGCTTTTACATTGTAGTGAATAGAAACTATTATAACAAATAAAAGAATTATTTTTTTCATATTTCTATTAATTAAAAGTAACTGAGTTTAATGTTGAACTAAAGGAGTCATTAGAAATATATACTTTGTAGTTTTGTGTATACCCTTGTGCATTTTTTATTTGAACTATCGTTTTTGTAAAAGTATTGATGCTCTCAAAATTATTATATATGATGGAAGTTAAGTCGGGATTGGAAGCAGGATAAGCATAATAAGCATACTGGGTGCCTGTGATATTTATGTCTGTGGTTTTACTTTTACTCCCCCCAGAGCCATCAGAAGTGGAAGTAGTTAAAGGATTGAAATTTACAATTTCATAAATAGTAGTAGTATTAAATGGAACACTAATTCCTCCCCAATACCTTTTTGAAAAAAAAGAAAAACTTAAACCAGCAGAAGTTGAACCAGCTGTGATTGTATTGGGATAGGGAGTTCCTAGATTATCATTTTTTGTTGCAGTCCCCGCAGCATAGTTAACGGTTACACTATAACTAACTGTACTTGTTATGGGACCTGGTGAATTGGTATTAGCCCCCAAAGCGGTACCGCCTTTATAAAAGGTTGTCGAAGCAGCATTACCTCCATCATTTTTGTTAAATGTACTATTTAATGTTACGACTCCAGGGTCATATCCAATTTCATAAGAACCTGCTGCTGGGCTTGCACCTATTGAAACAGAAGGAGCAGTAAAACCTGGAGCAACCGATTTTGAAACTAGATCTACTAAAAAATCATCTAGTGTTTTTCCTTTTGCAGGGATGGTTGATCCGTTTGTATATTTTCCTAAACTTCCACCTCCAAAATTAACCACTACATCCTTAGTAAACTTTTTTGCATACATGGCTAAGATAGTTGCTGTGTCTACTTTTTGTAATAAAAAAGAAGTGTCCGATTTTTTTAATAGACTACTAGTATCTGTAATATTTAATTTTAAATCTAAGGCTGTTCTAGAAGCAAGGGATAATGGCTTGGATTCATCACTCGTATTATCTACAAGTGTCAAATCGGGTATATTTGCTTTTCTCAAATCTACATAACCATACAATCCATTCACAGTTTTCACTGGTGCATCTGGATTGACAAGTTCAACCCAATTGGCCCTATTCGATGCAGGTAAATTAGCTAAAACAAAATTCTTACTTGAATCTAACCTAACCACAATACTTCCTATTAACCTATCAGTTGCTAATCCAGTACCAGAAGTAAAACTTAGCATTGCATCCATGCTATTTACCACATCTACCGATGAAAATGAAATAGCAGGAATTTGAATAGAAGGTATTTTCCCTAAAGCATCAAGACTAGGAACACCATTGATAGCACCAACTTGGGATTTCTTAAGTAAACTAGCAGTATCTGAAATTTTTAATTTAAAATCAATACGATTAGATAAACTTAGGGTATCTGCACTATTGAGCTTTAAGATAATACGGTTGGATAGACTTGAAGTATCCAATTTATTTAGTTTTAAATTAATTCGATTGGATAAACTCAAAGTGTCTACTTTTCTTAAAAACAAAGCGCTATCTGATACATTTAATTTAGATACTATATTGTTTGATAAATCGGTTAAATCTGCAATACTTGCTTTTGTATTAATTCTATTAATGATACTGATTGTATCTAATGTACTAGATTCAGTCCCTTTTGTGAAATTATATGAAGCCAATCTTGTTGGTGTTATATATCCATTGGCACTATCGGCAATATTCAATTTTTGATCTAATGCAAGGGCTGATTTTAAACCAGTCAAGCTATTAGCACCAGTTCCTCCACGAGCGACTGGAACAATGCCTGATATATTTTCTGCGAGTACACTATTTGCAAATTTAGCATAAGCCACATATTGAAATTGTGTGGTGCCCATCGTAATAAAATTATTACCCGCAGTAGGATCTAGTTCTATCTTCAAAAACTTAGGACTAAGTTTCCAATCGATGTCTGAAAATTTCCCAACAGTACTTATGACTTCAGCATCACCAATCACTGCTGTAAATAAACCTTGTGCATTTGTTTTGACTTTTCTAACTTCAACATACTCTGTAATCCCATTTGTGGCTCCTTGAAGAATACTTAATCTTAATGTAATATCTTGAGATGCAATAATCACATTGTTTGTTGTTCTAGCTACTCCTTGAAAGTTTAAACCAGTTTGAGCACTTAAATTCGAAAAAAAGAAAATGAACAATAGTACAATTGTGTATTTAATCAAAAAAAGTAATTTTTTCATAGAGGATTTTGTAATGATGCTTTGTTTTATAGAATTTATAATTTTATTATTTTATAAATTCCTGCTTTAGCAAGGCCAGAAAATGGCTTAAAAATAACTTTCATATAAAGTACGCCTGAAGGAAAATCATTTAAAAGAAAATCTTTTTCATACCTATTAAAAATAAACCCTGCATCATGGGATAAAACAATGGTCGATTTACTATCAATTAATTGAATAGATAGATTACCTGAAGCTTTAAAATTGGCTTTAACATAAAGCATATTAAATGTTGGAATTGGACCAATTGTAATTTCAGGACCAAATACGACAGGACCATATTCATTGATAGCTGTAACAAGATTTGTCATAGGCTGCAATACACCTGTATTTAAGATATACCCAGAAGTCATAAAGTGTGCAACAGAAGCAGATTCGCCGATACTCCACTCCATAGTAATCGTATTATAACCACCCCCGTTATTTAAAGTATAGAGGTTGATAGATTGAGCATTGCTTTTGATGACGAATAAAGAAATAGCTATAAAAATTATATTAAGCTTGTTTATACAACTCATACAATTCGATTAAATTAATAGTGTTTGTTTTTTTGAAAATTGACTTTTTGATAGTAGATACCGTATTGCACTTTAGATTTAAAATCTTAGCAATATCAGTTGTACTAGATCCTATAATTAATAAATTACAAACTTGAATTTCTCTATTAGATAACTTTAATTCAACGGCATTCATTGGTTATTTTTTTAATTAATTACTAGCTTTTATAAATTTTAAAGCATCATTCATTTTTTCAGATGTTATTTGAATGATATAAGTCCCATCTTGAAGCATACTAAAATCTAAAGGCCTGCCTTGCAATAATTCATACCCTTTTGCATTTCCACTGGTAATTTTATAACCATCTACCCCCCAAATACTAATTTTAAAATCATCATTTAATGGAGGTGGATGCATCAACTTTAACGTAGTAATACCAATTACTGGATTAGGATATAATTTTATACCTAGGGTATTAAATTTTATGTTTACCTCACAATTAATATTAAAATTCCCCGTGCCTCTATCTGCATTTAATAATCCTGAGCCATTTTGAACATTTAGGCAATTAACAAGGCTATTAAATGTAACGGCCATGCTATTATTAGCTATATTTTTTAAGCTGCCAACACTGCTCATAATAAATACACCATTTAATTTTTGAGCTAATAAAATTTGGGGGAAGGCCAATATGATAAATATAATGATTACAGATAGTATACTATTTTTAAAACAAGAATGCATGGTGTTACTTGATAATAGTTGAAAGGACAAAGAAAACTAATAAGAATTTATTCTGCATTAAAGTATTATAACGTTTTTTCAAAAATGAAAAATCTTAAAGTATTTTAATGATATTAAAATAAAATAAAATTTGTACTGCTATTTAATGGGTTTTCTTTGTTTTTTTAAATTCGATAAATGCACAGGAGTTATACCTAAATAAGAAGCAATCATATACTGAGGTACGCGTTGATGTATATTAGGGAAACTTTTATCGATGTCCTCTAATCTTTCAATAATTGATTTGGTATCTCTTTGTAATACATAATGAAGCATTTGAACCACATGCGCTTCGGCCATATACCTTCCCAAACGATCTCCTAATTTCATATTATTAATCACATAATTAATCACTTCCAAGGGTACTTGAATCATGACGCAATCCTCTAAACAATCTACATTCACTAAAGCCTTAAATTTTTCTTCATAATTATATAAGGCATAACCTGTAACAGTCATGTTTTCTGACCTGAAATTGTATATTTTTATTTCCCCTTTATTATTTACAACATAATTTCTTATAATCCCCTTAGTAATAAAGTATAGGCTTTTTTGAACTTGTCCCGCATTCATGATAATCGAGCCTTTCGAAAATTCAACTTTAGCGCATTTGCTATTTAAATCCTCCAATTCAGCTTCTGTCATTTCTACAAACTTTGTAATAAATTGATTAAACATTTCAAAATGTACTGGCATATGATTTTTTTTAAATAGAAAAATGTCTTTAGAAATATCTCTGTGTACCTGCAAAATGCTTCGAAATAAAAAAAGTCCCAAATTGGGACCGAAAAAACGAGCAGTTGCACTGTGAATAAGACTTTTTACAATAGGAAAATGAATATTATCGCATATAACTAATTGATAAACAGTTATTTAAGATATTTTATAAATTCAGTGGGTGTAAGACCAACATGCTTATGAAATGCATTGTACATCGATCTTCGATTGTTAAATCCAGACATTTCTGATAATGCCTCGATTGTAAAGGACTCATATTTCTTAGCATTAAGTAACTCCTTTAAATACCCAATCCTATTCTTGTTTAAAAGTTCTGTAAAATTTTCATCGATTTCATGTTTTAAGAAATTAGCAAGTTCGATTTTTGAGACATTGAGCTTTAGTGCTAAATCCTCCATATTCGCATCTTGATTCAAATAATAATGATTGGCATAAAAAAGGAAATCGAAATTTTGAAAACTTACCCCGTTATTTTTAGTAAGTATTTGATTAAAAGGTCTTGCAAATTTATCATCATCCAGGAATTTAGGCCTTATTAAAATAAAGAATATAAATAAGAATCGATGAATGAATACAGTAATCATGGTGTTAACGTAAACACCTAATGTTCCATTTTGAAAGGAACGGAAAAAGAAAATACTAATTAAAACTAAAATGATATTACTTAAAATGTAAAATCCCACCCATTTTTTAATTTTTAATTCATACAAGTTAACTTGTCTTTTCTTGGCTATAAATAAATAATATGTATTATAAAAAAGTGCGGCCGAACCTAAAAAGACATATGACCCATAGAAAATTTGATGAAAAAGAATTGGTTTATTTTGAAGTACGCCTGCTTTTATGATAGGTGTCTCAATTCCAAAAATTAGCTCAACAATAAAAAATGCGATGAAAAATATTTCTATCCAAACAACTTGTTTTGGAATTCTTTTCTGTACAATTAAAAAAAAGAAGTTCACTGTCACCAAAAGGGCAGTAATCTTAAATATTTCTTTATATAAGGGAAGCTCATAAACAGAAAAGCCTAAGTAATCTAATCCACTTCCAGCAGTAATAATGATTAACCTAGCAAGGATGTAATACTTTAAAAGGCTAAATTTTTGGTTACCTTTTGAAAGTTCGAAGATTGAAAATATGCCTAGTAAGGTGATTGAAAACGAGATTGTAGCATACATAGAGCACAAACCTATTATAAAAATAGCTTATAATCGATTTTGTTCTACTTAATATTACATCTTCTTAGCGTCTTCCAAAAATTTTGCTAGTCCAATATCCGTTAATGGATGTTTCAATAAACCTAAAATTGAATCCAATGGACAAGTACAAACATCTGCTCCAGCTTCTGCAGCTTTTACAATATGTAAAGCGTTTCGGATAGATGCCGCTAATATTTGTGTTTGAAAACCTTGAATGTCGTATATATGACGAATTTGACCAATTAATTCCATCCCATCCCAAGAACTATCATCGATTCTTCCAATAAATGGAGAGACATAAGTTGCACCTGCTTTAGCAGCTAAGATCGCTTGGCCTGCAGAGAAAATCAATGTACAATTGGTACGGATACCATTGTCTGTAAACCACTTGATGGCTTTGATACCGTCTTTAATCATCGGCACTTTCACCACAATATTTTTATGAATGGCAGCTAATTTTTTACCTTCTTCTACCATCGTCGCAAAGTCTGTAGACAACACTTCCGCACTAATATCACCTTCTACTAATTCACATATCGCTTTATAATGCGCTGCAATTGCTTCCTCCCCTTTTACACCCACTTGAGCCATTAAAGATGGATTGGTTGTTACACCATCTAAGATGCCTAAATCATTGGCTTCTTTAATTTGCGCTAAATTTCCTGTGTCAATAAAAAATTTCATATGGTAGGTTTATAGTTTAAAATTAAGGCCACTTTTTCATATAAAATATAAAAAAGTGGCAGGCTACTCACATCGCACCGCTCAACCGCCTATCCTTGCTGTATTCCTACCCTGGGGAGGTTCAGCAGGAGCTGGTCGTGTAAGACCTGCCGGGACGAAGGTAGTAAAATCGGACCGTTTTTCCTAAGTAGGGAACCCCATTTTAAAGATAAAAAACTAGATTTGATTAAAATTAACAGTTGAATACCGCTTTTGAAATAGCTAAAAGAATTAGTTTTTACAAACAAAAAAACTATACCCGATTTATAGTAAGGCTATCTATCGCGGCAACTGCCATTAGCGTGGCTGCAATTTTATTGACTTTTTCAATCGTGAATGGATTCCAGTCAACCATTAGCAGTAAATTATACGCCTTCTGGGGACATATTCAAATTAGTGCTATCAATGGTGCTAGCATCAATGATGATTCACAGATTACAAAAAAAATTAAAAGGATTTCGAATATCCAATCCGTTTCGGCCTTTTTGAACCAAACCATGGTACTTGCTAAGGATGTGGAGATAGAAGGCCTCAATGCAAAAGGCATTGCAGATTTTACCAGTATCCCTAATTTAATACAAGGAAGATTGATTCAAAGTAATGGCCAATCCCCCTCAAAAGAAATTGTCCTCTCAAAAAATATTGCTACTAAATTAAAGATGGTGATTGGCGACCAAGTAAGCCTTTATTTTTTTCAAAATAATCAGGTGCAAGAAAGAAAATTAAGGGTGGTAGGCCTATTCCATTCTGGTATCGAAGAATACGATCTAAAAAATGTATTTGTTGATATTCAATTATTGCAGCAAATGATTCAAACCCCTGCAGCAATTAGTGGCTATCAAATTAATTTAAAGGACTTAAGTAAAATTACCGAAACCCAAAATGAAATTCAATCCATATTGCCTGATAATTGGGTGAACAGTGCAAGTGCTAATCTTTATCCTCAACTTTTTGATTGGATACAAGTTCAAAATATCAATAGAAACATCACAATTATCATTATGCTATTGATAGCGGTTGTGAATTTGATCACATGTTTATTAATCTTATTATTGGAACGCATTCCAATGATTGGTAGTTTGAATACAATGGGCGCAACACATACTATGATTCAAAAAGTATTTCTGTATCAAGCAAGTTTTATTGCATGGATTGGTATTGGACTTGGCCTCTTGATTGGCCTTGGACTTTCATTGCTACAATTAAAATTTCAGTGGGTACAATTAGACGAGTCAGCTTATTTAATCAATACCCTTCCTATTCAGATTCAGCCATTGCAAGTCATTGGTGTGGTTGTTGGAACAGCCATCGTCTGTTACTTATCTTTTCTTTTGCCCACCATTTGGGTTAAAAAAATCAGTCCTGCCAAAGCAATTCGATTTGACTAATGTTGCCATTTAGCTAAAATAATTCCAGTGGCTACCGCAGCATTTAAGGATTCAGCAGCACCATATTTTGGAATGGTAATTGGATGGGTAATCATTTCTAAAAGCGGGGATCGAATGCCTTTAGATTCGTTCCCAATTAATAAGATTCCTTCCTTAGCCAATTCAGAAGTTTGTATCGCATTTCCTTCAAGCACTGCGCCATAAATAGGCATCTTGGAAGATTGAATTAGCTCGGCCAAATCCGCCACAATTACTTCTACTCTTAAAATACTACCCATTGTGCTTTGAACCACTTTTGGATTATAGCAACTTGCAGTATCAGTACTTACAACAATTTGTTCTAAGCCAAACCAGTCCGCAGTTCGGATGATGGTGCCTAAATTTCCTGGGTCTTGAATGCCATCTAGCAGTAGGGTTAATTTGCCCTGTAACTTTAGTGGTGCATTGACTTGCTTTTTCTCCACCAATGCCAATACTTGATTGGCCTTTTGTAATTGGGTCAATTTATCTAATTCAAAATCGGCTACCTCGGTTACATAATGTGGTTTAAATGGTTGCGCTTGGATCCATTCTTTTGTAGCATATGCTTGTCGAATCACCCATTCTGAAGCCATGAGCTCTTCCATCATCTTAGGCCCTTCTAGGATAAAGACAGATTCTTCTGCCCAATGTTTTTTATGGGCGAAAGATTGGATATATTTGAGCTCATTCTTATTGATCATGCGTATGCATTTAGGGAAAGTTAAAATTATTCGATTCTCATCAAGTTTGAGTCTATTCAGCCTTTTATTTTTTTTAAGTAGCTGTGCAGATTTAAAAATGGCTATTGTACGCAATTACCCAAAGGAAAAGGAGTTCATTTACAATAATAAAATCATCGTCAAAGACGCCACCACAAAGCAAAATGCCAAGGAACTCTCTATTGCATTGGATAATTATTGGGATGATAGTATCAAAGTGCTCAAAATTCGACAATATGGTATTTTCAATACCATCATTAAGCCTCAAAGTTACCAGCCTGAAAGGATGACTAGGACCATACAATACATGTCCAACTTTTTAGCATCAGAGGGCTACTATCACCCTATTTTGACACCCATTATTAGGACAGATACAATCAAACAAGAATGGAGAACAACTCTCACTATGGAAGTTGAACTCAATAAAAAAACTTTACTAGATAGCATCAACTATCAGTTATCAGATCCGATTTTACAAAATATCGCTTTAAATAATAGTCAAAATAGTTACTTAAAAAAGGGACAAGCTTTTTCCAATGAAGTCATCAATAATGAATTAGATAGATTGGTTGCTTTATTTAGATCGAACGGATTTTTTAATTTTACCAAAGAAAAAATATTTGCAGAAGTAGATACAATCGATGCTTCCTTAATGATCTTAGAACTTGATCCACTCAGTCAAATTACACAGATTACCGAAGCAAAGGAAAAGAAAAATCAAAATCCGAGTTGGAAAATTAGTGTCCAATTAAGAAACCTAACAAAAGACATCACAAAGCAATATAGTATTGGTCAACAATTGTTTTATAGCGACATAGCTGTATTAGATATCCCAGACAGTTTACTCATCAACCCTCCATTAAAAAGAGATACATTGAATGATCTTGTACATCTTTATACCATTCCAAAATTTAAATCTGCGCTGTTTAAAGAACAAGCTTTCATTCAAAAAGGCAGTCTATTTAATGAATCCAGCTATTACCAAACACTCAATAATTTTAATAGTCTTGGTGCATGGCAACAGGTAGATGGAAGAACCACTATGGTCAATGATAGCGTGTATCTTCATTATTTTTTAGTTCCAAATCCTAGAAGAAGTATCAATTTTGATATTGAGGGTAGTAGAAATACAGCACAACTTGGTTCAGGTAATTTATTGGGTCTATCCACCAATCTAACCTATAGAGACAAGAACGTTCAACGAAAAGCAATCCCTTCTATCACGAGTCTTAGACTAGGTGTGGAATTGAACTTAAATAGTGGAGGCAATCTAGCACAAACCTTATTGTGGAATGTGGGTCAAACTTATAGCTTCCCTAATTTAATCATCCCATTTGTAAAAAAAGAAGCCAAGGCAAATCAAAATGTTAAATCAAACTTCTCTATTTATGGTTCCTATATGGACCGTCTGGACTTCTACCAATTAAGATCTTTCACCACCAATTGGGGGTATGAGTGGAAAAAAAATAAAAATAGCAAACAACAAGTCATCAACTATCGTCCATTGAATATTGAACTATACTTATTAAATAAGTTCTCTAAACTAGATAGTTTATTGATTTTAAATCCATTTTTAAGGTCTTCATTTAACGAGGGCAATATTGTGAGTCAATCCTTAAGCTATACCAATATTGGTAATTCTTCCAAACATCCACGTCAACAAGAATATTTACGTTTGGGTATCGAAGAAGCCGGTGGATTACTTGGACTTTCACAAAAATTAACAAATAATTTTTATCGTTATTTAAAATTAGAAGCAGAATACAGGTCTACCTATAAGTACGACAATTCAGAAATTGCTTGGAGAATAATGGGTGGATGGGGAAATAACTATAGTAACAATTCAAGGCTGAGTGGACAATTGCCATTCTTTAAACAATTTACAGCTGGAGGACCTTATAGTATGCGCGCTTGGGGCTTAAGACAACTAGGATTAGGTAGTTCAACTTTTTATGATACGAGTGCATCAAGTCAAAATTTCGATCGATTTGGAGACCTGCAATTAGAGGCCAATTTTGAATACCGATTTACATTTTTACAACTTGGGTCTTACAAAATTGGGTCTGCCCTTTTTACAGATATTGGTAATATTTGGAACACAAGGGATTTAGGAAATGACATCAATGCAGGATTTAAATTAGATCGATTGTACAAAGATCTTGCAATTGGTGTAGGAACTGGATTGCGCATGGACTTTGATTATTTTATTATCAGAATTGACTACGCCTTAAAGATGAAAGACCCTACTCGACAAGATAACAATGGCTGGTTGAATTTGAGTGATATTAAATGGAATGAAATTAAACCCAATGGGATTAAGGTAAACAACTATGCATGGCAATTTGGAATTGGATTACCCTTCTAATAAAGTAGTAATTTCTTTTTCAAGATCCTCCCACTGCATGGCATCCTGAACATGGAATGTCCCAATCTTTGTTCTTCTTAGCCCACTCATATAAGCACCCACACCAAGTGCTTGTCCAAAATCATGCACCAAGCTTCTAATATAAGTACCTGTTGAACATAGGACCCTAAATTCAATATTAGGTAAATCAATTTTTGTGATTTCAAATTGTTCGATGGTGATTTGTCTTGGATCTACTTTTACTTCGATCCCTTGACGAGCAGACTCATACAATCTTTTGCCATCTTTTTTGATCGCAGAATGTTGTGGAGGCATTTGTAAAATAGTACCAATGAATTGTTTTGTCGCCTCTTGAACTGCCAATTCCGTAATCGCTTCTATAGATTTAAAATTTTCAGGCTCCTGTTCTAAATCATAAGATGCAGTTGTGGCGCCCAATACCAAACTACCAGTGTATTCTTTTGTCATGCCCATATAATCATTGATCTGCTTTGTATATTTTCCTGTGCAGATAATCAATAAGCCAGTTGCCAATGGATCTAATGTACCTGCATGTCCTACTTTCATGATTTTTGTCATCCACCTTACTTTCTTCACCATGTCAAAAGAAGTCCATTTCAATGGCTTATCAATCAACAAGACTTTACCTTCTAAATAAGGACTGAGTGCTGGAGGGATGGGCTTCTGTTTCATGTTACTTAAAACTAGTAAGCACGAGCAAATAAAACTCTTTGTGTAGAAGGTTGTCCTGTCAAAATACAAGTTCCTGCCTCTTGCTCATTGTTCAATGGAATACAACGAATGGTTGCCTTGGTCATTTCCTTTATTTTATCTTCCGTTTCCGGTGTACCATCCCAATGTGCGGAAACAAATCCTGCCTTGGTATCTAGAGTTGCAATAAAATCATCCCAGCTATCCACTTTTGTAATATGTTCGTCTCTGTATTTTTTTGCGCGATTGAATAAATTAGATTGTATATCCAATAACAATTGTGACACTGTTTCAGTGATGCCATCCATCGACACGGTCGTTTTTTCTTTGGTATCACGACGTGCTATTTCTACTTGATTATTTTCTAAATCGCGTGGACCCACTGCAATTCTCACAGGAACCCCTTTTAATTCGTATTCTGCAAATTTCCAGCCTGGTCTTTGGTTATCAGAATCATCATACTTCACACGAATACCAGCAGCTTTGAAAGATGCTACCATCGCGTGTACTTTTTCATCCAATAAAGCTTTTTGTTCTTCACCTTTAAAAATAGGTACAATCACCACTTGCACTGGCGCAATACGTGGCGGTAAAACCAAACCTTCATCATCACTATGTGTCATCACCAATCCACCAATCAATCTTGTACTCACACCCCAAGAAGTGGCCCATACATAATCTAAAGTATTGTTCTTATCACTAAATTTTACATCAAATGCTTTTGCAAAATTTTGTCCTAAGAAATGTGAAGTCCCCGCTTGCAATGCTTTACCATCCTGCATCAAAGCCTCAATGCAATAAGTGTCTTCTGCACCTGCGAATCTTTCGTTCGGCGTTTTCACACCTTTAATCACTGGCATCGCCATCCAATTTTCTGCAAAATCGGCATAGACATCTAGCATTTTTAAAGTTTCTTCAATTGCTTCCTCCTTAGTGGCATGTGCAGTATGCCCTTCCTGCCATAAAAATTCTGCAGTTCTTAAAAACAACCTTGTTCTCATTTCCCATCTTACTACGTTCGCCCATTGGTTCACCAGAATTGGCAAATCACGATAAGATTGAATCCAAGTTTTATAGGTATTCCAAATAATGGCTTCACTTGTAGGACGCACAATCAACTCCTCTTCTAGTTTTGCCTCTGGATCCACCATCAGCTTGCCTTTATTGTTTGGATCTGTTTTTAATCTGTAATGGGTCACAATCGCACACTCTTTTGCAAAGCCTTCTGCATTTTTTTCCTCAGCCTCAAACAAAGACTTTGGCACAAACAAAGGAAAATAGGCATTCTCATGCCCTGTATCCTTGAACATTTTGTCTAATGTTGCTTGCATATTTTCCCATAAAGCATAACCATATGGCTTAATCACCATACAGCCTCTTACTGCACTATAATCTGCTAGTGACCCCTTTAAAACGAGGTCATTATACCACTGTGAATAGTCCTGTTGTCTTGTCGTTAGTTCCTTTGCCATTTTCTGAAAATTCTTAACATTTTAAATTGTAACAAAACCTTTACTATTAACGTTCTATGTTTTAAACTTTGTTACCTTTAGGATGTCAAATGTATGCAAAATCAAGGGCATATTAAAACCAAAAAATGAACAACATGAAAAAGCAACGCAACCTATCCCTCATTGGGTTCAACGCCATCGTTCTATTAATGGCTTGTAGTTTTTTCTTAACCAGCTGTACGAGTTTACAACAAACGACGACTGCTGCAACAGATGATCTATATTTTACACCTTCTAAAGAGGCGGAAACAACCACAAAAACAGCTACTAGAAATAATTCAGCCGATGCAGAAGCTGCAGAAGAAGCAGAATACCAAGATTACCAAAATTATCAGGACGATCGCTTTTTAAGATTAAAAGTGGCGAACAGAAACCGTTGGTCAAGCA
>JBILCS010000039.1:0-15921 GCA_044353005.1 Sediminibacterium sp.
GCACACAGAGAAGCCTTATTGATGAACTTAGCTTGTCAAATTATTACGCATAAGCGTATTGTTACAACTTTAGCGAAAGCAAAAGCTTTAAGAAAATACGTTGAGCCATTAATTACTAAGACTAAGAAATCAGCAAGCAAGGAAGAAATCAGTCACAATCACAGAGTCGTGTTTAGTTATTTAAACGACAAAGCTGCTGTAAAGGAATTATTTACAGTGGTTGCGCCTAAAATTGCTACACGTCCAGGCGGTTATACTAGAATCATCAAATTAGGTATTCGTCCAGGTGATAATGCTGAAAAAGCGATGATCGAATTGGTTGACTTCAACGATATTTATGGTAATTCTATCGCTTCTGCGACTGAACCAGCTAAAAAGACACGTAGAAGCAAAGCAACTACTGCTGCTCCTAAAGCAGCTGCTGCTAAGGCTGAAGAAGCTACAGCAGAAGAAGTAGCAACTGAACCAACTCCAGAAGCAAGTGCTGAAGCATCTGCGGAAGAGACTCCAAAAGCTGAATAATGAATTAATTCATTTTACATATAAGGCAAGACTTTGGTCTTGCCTTTTTTTTGCCTATTTTTGAATAATTAAATCAACCTACCGATATGGCCACACAACCAGCAATTTTAGTTTTAGCAGATGGGAACGTTTTTCATGGTCAAGCTTTTGGAAAAATTGGAACCACCACTGGTGAGATTTGTTTTAATACTGGAATGACTGGGTATCAAGAAGTCTTTACTGACCCAAGTTATACTGGACAAATTATCATCATGAGCAATGTGCACATTGGTAATTATGGTGTTAAAGCAACAGACGTTGAAAGTAAGTCTGTAAAAATTCATGGTTTAATTGGAAGAAATTTAGAAGAAAAGTTTAGTCGTACTCAAGCCGATGGAAATTTAAATGACTATTTAATTGAGAATAATATTGTTTCTATTGAAGGATTAGATACAAGGGTATTGGTAGCACATGTAAGAACAAGTGGCGCCATGAACTGTATTATTTCTTCGGATAATTTAGATGTTGATGCATTGAAAGCGCAACTAGCAAAAGTGCCTAGCATGGATGGTTTAGAATTAGCGAGCACAGTAAGTACCAAGGAAGTATATGAATTAGGAGATGTGCATTCGCCTATTAAAGTAGCGGTTTTAGATTTTGGTGTTAAGCAACATATTTTACAATGTTTAATTGATAGAGGCGCACATGTAAGAGTGCATCCTGCAAAGACAGACTTTGCAACCTTAAAAGCATTTAATCCAACTGGTTATTTTTTATCAAATGGTCCTGGGGATCCAGCGCCAATGGATTATGCGGTGAAAACAATTAAAGCCATTTTAGAAGAGAAAAAACCTTTATTTGGAATTTGTTTAGGGCATCAATTGTTGGCATTAGCCAATGATATCCCAACTTTTAAAATGCATCATGGTCATAGAGGATTAAATCATCCAGTTAAAAATGTCATCACAGGCAGATCAGAAATCACAACACAGAATCATGGTTTTGGTGTGAATCCGGATGCTGTTAAAGCACATGCTAATGTGGAGATTTCGCACCTGAATTTAAATGATGATTCTATCGAAGGGATTCGTTTGAAAGATCGTCCTGCATTCAGTGTACAGTATCATCCAGAGGCAACTCCTGGTCCACATGATAGCCGTTATTTATTTGACGATTTTATCGCTTTAATGAAAGCGAATTAATTTTACTTTTCAAAAATCCAAAGCATGCTTAATATTACCATCATCAACGGGCCTAATTTAAATTTATTGGGCAAGCGTGAACCAGGTGTCTATGGTAATGAAAGTTTTGAAGATTGTTTACTGCAATTAAAACAAGCTTTTCCTCAAGTTAATTTCACTTATTTTCAATCGAATGTAGAAGGGGAGCTTGTGAATGCGATTCAAGAATATGGTTTTAACCAAGATGGGATGATCTTAAACCCAGCAGCCTATACGCATACTTCTGTTGCCATCGGTGACGCCATTGCATCTATTCAAACACCTGTGATAGAAGTGCATATTAGCAATATACATGCTCGTGAAGATTTCAGAAAAATATCGCATGTATCTGCCAAAGTAGTTGGTTCCATTGTTGGCTTAGGGTTAAAAGGATATCATCTTGCAACAACATGGTTCGTAGATCAAGCTGCAAGCAAATCATAATTTAATTATTGGTCCATGCAATATTCAAAGGTAGATTATCCTAAAAAGACAATCTGGTTAATCGGAATTGCAGTCATTGTAAAAATAGCTTTGTCTTTTTTACTGGAATTGGGCAATGATGAAGTCTATTATTATACCTACGCAGTTCAACCTGACTGGAATCATTTTGATCATCCGCCAATGGTGGGTTGGCTGATTCAACTCTCCACCCTTAATTTAAACTGGGTCTCCACTTTATCGATGCGTCTTGGAAGTATCCTTGCCGCAGCCATCTCTACTTGGATTGTTTTTAGAACAGGGACTTTAATATATACCGAACGTGCAGGTTGGATTGCAGCATTATTGTATACCTGTTCTATCTACACAAGTATTATTGCAGGCTTATTTATTATGCCTGACAGCCCGCAACTTTTATTTTTTACAGGGAGTATTTATTTAATAGCAAAATGGGTCGTAAAGCCGCATTTGTTTAATGTTATCAACTGGATTGGATTAGGTTGTTTGATTGGACTAGCCACATTAAGTAAAGTGCATGGATTGTATTTATGGGGGGGGTTTGGAGGATTTATTTTATTCCATCAAATCAAAACGCTTAAGCAACCATTTTTATATATCGCAGTGCTCATCACGATAGTTGCTTTGATTCCTATTGTATATTGGAATTTTGACAATGATTTTATTACTTATACATTTCATTCTAAGCGGGTATTGCATTCTGGAATTCAAGTGGCAAGTTTGTTACAACAAATTGCGGGAGAAATATTTTATCAAAATCCATTGGTGTATATCAGCTGCCTGATTCCTTTGATTCGGTTTAAAAAATTAAAATCAATTGTTCAAAATCAAAATACATCCGACCATAATTCTGCTTCAATTGTAGCTCTATTGTTATGGCTTAGTCTTCCTTTGATTGTGCTATTTTGGGGCATCTCATTATTCAATCCAACTTTACCACATTGGACAGGCCCAGGTTTTATTGCTTTATTTTTATTAGCTGGAATTTATTGGTCCGAATTTTCCACTCCCATTTTTCCAAACTTAATTCAATGGGCCCTAGGATTTTTGGTGGTCTTAGTGATTGGATTGATTGGCTTGGTGCATATATTCCCTTTCCAATTAGGTTCGAAAAGCCAAGAAAATTTAGGGGAGTACAATCCAATCAATGATGTAACAGGGTGGACGCAATTTAGCGCTGAATTTAAGACCCTTGCAGCACAAGATGAAAAGAATGCCATCATGCGTGCTAAAGCACCTATTATCGTCTCTAAATGGTTTCCTGCGGGGCATATTTTATTTTATACTGCTAGACCCATCCAAAAACAAGTAATAGCAATAGGGTCTATTGAAGATGTGCACAAATTTGCTTGGCTCAATCAAGACCAACCTAGTGTACAATTAGGGCAGGATGCTTACTATATACAGCCCTCCAATCTACCATTCAATCCTACCAATTTAATCTTGCCCTATTTCGAAAAAATGGGTAAAACAGATAGCATCCAAATTCAAGAAAGGGGCGTGGTGCTAAGAACTTTTTATGTGTACCGATTTAAAAATTGTCAAAAAATACCAGCGCCTATCTTAGCTAGAAAATAAAATTTTCGAAATCTTTTCGATAGGAGATACTAACCCCCTGACGATTTCTTCTTCCCATGTTGCCACCAATGATGTCTAAACTATTACGGTTAAAGACAATGGCTCTTAGTTTTCTATCTTTAGTTAAGACGAATTCAATATTCAAATCTGGTAACCACTGAAAATTATTATTTTCAATACTCGAAGCGGCTCTTAAATTAAAGTCAAAATCACCTCCTAAATTGACGATTACTTTATCTTTAAAAAAGCTACGGCCAAATTTAAAATTCACCCTTTGACGATCTATCGTATTGGAATTGATTGCGATGCCAGAGCCTGTAGGATCTAGAAGACTACCACTATTGTATACTTTTGAACCTATATCAAAACGAAGGCTTTGATCGCCTGTCACTTTGTTCAATAAATTGGTGACAGATTTATTGATTTCCTTGGTTAATAATTGTGAGATGGAATTAATCCCAATGGTGGTCACACTGTAGGCATTATTACTATTTCCAGTATTGAAACCAACAGGTGCAAATGAATTGAAAACAATTAAGAATGAAACCTGTTTGATAATTTCATTCTCATCACGTTCTAGCCTTGTAATAAATTGTGAGAACTCGTTATCCGTGCTAATAGGATTCCCGGGAGGGAATGCTAAAGTGAATTGAATATCAGGTCTCGCCAATTTGTCTCTTAGTGCTGCAATCACAAAGACATTGCCTCGGTATGATTTTACCGCATTGCTAAAATTGGCGTTTCCCACCAATTCATTCAAACTCACTCTTTCTGCTGTATACCTAGCATCTATATGTATATCTGCTTCATAAGGATTACCCGTCCATTCAATAAAGTTACCTGCCTCTGGTATCAATTCAAATGGCTTTCTAATAAATGATTGGAAGTTGAAATCATATTTTCCGCTTTCAATATTGTACTTGCCGCGCATGGTGAGTGGTTCAATATTGCCAGCTCTAATTTTAATGCGTCCATTTCCTACTGCTTTAATGACATCACCTGTTAGTTCGTCTAATATGACATCTATCTGCGTTTTATTATCAGCACTCACATCTAGATCCACCACAAGATTATAGGTTGGTGTTTCTGCATTAGGAATGATTGATTTACCTATTTTTTTAAAGACAATGAATTCTGATTTGCCCGTTTCTTTGCTTGTTCTATTGGGCAGATAAATATGTGAACTATCATTGACCTCGGCATTGATTGACATCTTGATATTTTCTTCAGGTCCTCGTATAGTCATAGTGGCTTTACCGACAGCTTGTCCGTAAAAGTTGCTATTGTCAATGACATCCGTATTTAAGAGTTCAATTTTTGGACTTTGCATTTCCATATCATAAACGAGGTGCTTAAAGCTTTGATGCAAAATCTTTCCTTTAAATTGGGCCACTCTGTTCAATTGATCTTTGACTTGAATGGTACCAAAGTCGATGCCCTCATCTGTAAATTGTATCGTTGCAGTTGGTAGAAAATAGTTGACTTTTGTATAGTCAACTTTGAATGTGGCATCATTGATTGTAGCAACACCCCTTAAATCAGGATTTTCAATGCGTCCGCCAAAATGAATGGCGCCTGTCGCTTTTCCTTTTAAATTAGTCAAGACCCCTCCAATAAATTCTTCAATCAATCCAAAATTAGATTGGCTCAGCGTTAAAGTTGCATCCAATGGGTTTAGACTGTCTAGAATAGCATAAGTTCCTTTTGCAGCTAAATGATAGCTATCATTTGGACTATTTAAATCAAATGGAACGATACCTGATTTAGCATCATAATCGGCTTTAAGGGTAGTCGTGCCTAGTAGTGTTGAGTTAAAACTAAATTGATTGATTGTGCTATTTAGGTTCAATGAAAATTGATCATTGATTTTATTTAAATTGACGGTAGCATTCGTGATACCTTCTAGTTTAGGGTAACTAAAAAATAGATTGGTCAAATCTCCTAAAATCACATTTTCAATTGTTACCTGTAATCCATTGGCATCTTTTGGGTGATTTTGAATTGCAATTTTTTGCAACCCTTGTGAGATACTAAATCCTTTTGCGTAAGTATTATTTTTTCTTAATGAAATTTCACCTTCATTTTGAATCGTCCATTGTTTTTCATTTAAAATAAAATAAGAAGGGGCCCATTGGATGCTTAGCCCATCAGTATAGGTCTTCACCTTTCCTTCAAATGAAATATAGGCAAGGGCAGATTTACTTTCTGCATTTAATTTAAATAAAGATTGGTCTTTCGAAGTGGTGATGCGTAATTTTGTACTATTTAATTTAAAGCTATCAGTTAGATTAAATGAGTTGGCTGTTAGGTCAATTTTTAAACTGTCTTTATTACCAGTTCCACCAATGATACCATTTGAAATAGCATAGTTACCCCATTGAACATAAGGGAGCTTCGCTTGTAATTGAAGGGATTGTTTATCGGTATTAATTGAACCACTAATGGCCATATTATTAAACCCTGAAAACTCATTTTTAAAAATTCTGATATAGGGTTCAAAGTAGGCGGTGTTCACTTGGAATGAAAATTGCTGATTGACTGGGGCTTCCTTTAAGTTTTTTATATAATTAGGGAAATAACCTTGTAAAAAATATTGAACACTATTTGGCAATTTATTGATATTGAATTTTCCTACAATACTAGCTTGGATATCATCACTGGACAAACTGATTTGCTTATTACCATTTGTAATATTGGACTTTAAAGCAACAGAATCAAAGTTGATGGTATTGGTAGCACTTTTTAATTTTCCATTGTAGAATTTTGCAGAGCCAATGAAGTTATCAATATTAGAGCCCGAAAAATTAATGTCTAATAAACCTGTTAACTGAATCGCATTATTTGAAAATTGAAGGGCACTTAAATTGGCATTGGTTAAATCACCCACTGCATTAAAAGTAGGAGTGGCATTTTGAAAATCAACTTCTAAGTTGCTTATGAAATTAATATTGGGGTCTTTAATTTTTATTGTACCATTGTAAGATTGCTTCTGTAGGATACCATTGGTTTGTATTTGTGCATAGGTATATCCATTTAACTGAATGGAGTCAATTAGACCTTCGATATTTGTTTTTATCTTATCCATTTTGAATGAACTACCTGCAATCTTGCCCTTGAAATTTAAAAGACCTAAGGATGGTATATCAAATAATTTGCCAGCATTTAATTTTGTTGCATCAAGATAACCATCATAGATCGGCTCACTGTTGGTTGGAAATTGTAAGTGTATGCTGGTTAATGCTGTTCCAATATCTGTAGCAATGGTACCATTTGTCTTAAAATCATAAATTGTACCAGCTAAACCTCCTTGAAAATAAAGATTTCCAAATGCGTCTAAAGGTAGATTTTTTAATTGCTTGATGTCGGGTATCCAGCTTCCTAAATCGAGTATATTGGTTTTTGCATTCAATTGATTCACTTGAATCATTGTTTGCTTCATGTTGGGAAGACCTTTCATTGCAATAGCAGCTTGCACAAAAGACTGACCATACTGTGCGCCAAATTGGGCTACTTTAAAATCATCCACTGTGCCATTGAAGTTAAAACCGGTTGTAATTTTTTGATCAATATCTTTTAGTGCTGGTGCAAAAAAGGCAATGTCATCAAAAGCCACAATAGACTTGCTAAAATTCGCACGCATGTTCACTTTGTGCATGTATGCTCTAAAGTCAGGTGTAAAGTCTTGGTATTCCATGGCATAGTAGTTGCCAATACTGCTATTATTTGTTTTTAAGGTCAAGGCAGCAAATTCCATAATTTGCGGGGTCATTCTAAATTGGGTAGCCAGTTTTTTGATTACAAAGCCTGATCTTTCTTTCAAGGATAATTTTACATTTCCTCTGATGGTATCTGCAATAAAATTTGCGTTATCAATACTGGCATTCAGGTCTTGCATCCGAATATGCTCACCATCAAAATGCGGGACAGGTTGTCCAAATCCGTATTCAATCCAAATTTTACCTTGAACAATTTCAATTTTTTTAGCAATTATATTTAAACCAGATGGATTAAAATACATTTCCTTTTTGAGGAACTTTTTCCTTTCTGTTTTTTTGGTAGGAGCTAATCCGGGCTTGTCTAAAAGATAGTAAAAGGGTTTGTCCAGTATTAGTTTTTCAATTTCAATTTTTTTACCTTTAAATTGATTGAAATTAGCAATTACATGTTTCGCTTCAAACTTTGTGGTGGATCCTATCCATTCGTCGTCTTGGATAAATTGAATATTGGTAAAATCGATCTTCTTTAAATCAAATGATTGGTTGGATGAGGTGTTTGTATCATTTGATTTAAAATGGTCGACTATAAATTGGTAATTCCATACCGGAGTTTTTCTGTGTAAATAGACTTTTGCTTGCTCTAATCCAATATACCCAATCAATGGGTTCTTACTAGAGAATAATAGGTCAGTTACCCTAAGTTTAAGCGTTTGTGCAAATAACAAAGTATCTTTTTGTTGGTCCCTTATGAGCACATTTTTGATATCCACTCTATTGAATAAGGAAAAACTTAAACCCTCTAATTGAAATTCAGTGCCCAAGGACTGGCTCATATTCTTGGCAATCTGACGACCAATTTTTTCTTGCACGATTGGTAAAAGCAAGAGTAAGTAGGAGAGCAAAAGCAATCCTACAAAACTGGCTATCAGTATCCGAATATAAATGAGCTTATTTTTGACCAAGGGGGTTTTGTTTATTTATTTTAATTGCATTAATACCCTGCAACACTATCATCACCACGTTTATCACCTGCTGCAACCCTGTTTCCATTTGGTAGTATCATGATGCCATCCATTCTACCAAATGCATATCTTTTATTCACTATGTATCCCTTTTCTTTTAAGGTATTGATTGTTTTTTCTGGAAAATCTGCTTCAACGTTTATGTTATCAGGAATATGTTGATGGTGAAACCTTGGTGCATCAATAGCAGCTTTTAAAGACATATTATGGTCGATGATATTCACTAAGCCTTCATATACTTGGTTTGGTATGGTTGTACCACCTGGTGTACCAATGGTGATATAGGGTTGATTGTTTTTTATCACAAGGGTAGGTGTCATTGAACTCAACATTCTTTTTCCTGGTTGAATCGAATTGGCTTCACCACCTAATGCACCATACATATTGGGCACACCTGGTTTAATACTAAAGTCATCCATTTCATTATTTAAAAGAAAACCAGCGCCTCCAACAATGGTTTTGTTACCATAACCACCATTTAGCGTGGTGGTAACAGAGACCATATTTCCAGCCTCGTCTATCACACTAAAATGGGTTGTTTCCTCACTTTCTTTTGCGACACCGGCTTGAATCATTTTACTATTTCCTGCAACACCTGGTTGGAAGTCTTTCATACGTTCCTGCGCATAAGCATTGCTTGTTAAAGTGGTAGTAGGCACTTTCCAGAAATCTGGATCACCCATATGTTCTGCTCTATCAGCATAGGCTCTTCTTTGAGCTTCTACCATTAAACTTACAGATTCAAATGTGTTGGCACCCATTGTAGTTAATGGATAGGGGGCAATCATTTGCATCATTTGTGCTATTAAAATACCACCACTTGATGGAGGTGCAAAACTGATGATATGGTGTCCTCTGTAATCAAATTCAATTGGCTTTCTAAATTTTGGGGTATACATTTTTAAATCCTCTAAACTAATTACGCCTTGACTATTTTTCATCTCTTCTACAATCATCGCAGCAGTTTCGCCTTCATAAAATCCGGCTTTACCATTTTGTTGAATACGAAGGATGGTAGCTGCCAATTCTGGTTGATATAAAGTGTCTCCAGCTTTCCATTGCTCTTTTCTTGTAAAGGCAGATGCTTGCGCGCTATATTTGATAAAGTTTTTTCGTTCCCCATTTAAGCTTCTTGCTTCACTTTCTGTGATCACAAATCCACCAGCTGCTAATTCATAGGCTGGTTGTAAAAGTTGTTTCATGGTCTTTTTTGCAAATGGATGCGCGCTAAACATACCTGCTACACTGCCTGGGACACCAGCTGCAGATGCGCCTAATTTAGACATGCCCTCTATAGGATTGCCTTTTTCATCTAAATACATATCTCTATGTGCTTTACTTGGGGCTGCCTCACGATAATCAATCCCCATTAAAACACCTTCTTTGTTTCTAGACAATAAAAATCCGCCACCGCCAATATTTCCTGCTCCAGGATAAACCACTGCAAGGGTAAATTGAACCGCAATGGCAGCATCAAAAGCATTACCTCCGTCTTTCATGATTGCTGCACCCACCATACTTGCTAATGGATGCGCCGAAGTCACAGCTGCTTTTTGAAAGGATTGTTCCTTCACAACAGTGTATTGATATGGATTAATTTGAGGATGCTGCTTAAAAAATTGCTGTGCATTGCCTGAATTGCTCAACTGAAATAAGGCCAAAACAAAGAGGCAAAAAACCTGAAATTTCTGTTTCATAGAAGTTAGATTGAACCGTTAAATTACTTAATTATTTAGGTATCAACAACTCATGAGTAGGGTTGTGTAAAACTATCTACCATTGCTGCCTTTTACCACCCCTAAAATGACTATTTTTAAGCTCAATTAATAGCAATTTTATGCAACAAAAATCTGTGTTTAAATCCATTTTGTGGGTAAGTTTAATGCTCCTTCCATTTTCATTGTGCGCTCAAGTATTGAGTCCAGAACAATTTTTGGGTTATAAAGTAGGAACACGCTTTACCAGACACCACCAAATTGTCAATTATTTTACAGCGATTGCAGCTGCTAAGTCTGACATGGTAAAAATCATTCCTTATGGTAATACCAACGAAGGAAGAGATTTGATGGTAGCAGCTATTGGTACCGCAGAAAACATTAAAAATTTAGAGCAAATTAGAAAACATAATCTTGGGCTAGTAGATGGTTCAGTGCAAGATTTGAATCAACCGGGAATCGTTTGGTTAAGTTACAATGTGCATGGCAATGAGCCTGCATCTTCAGAAGCAGCGATGTTGACATTGTTTGAATTAGTCAATCCAAAAAACAACGATACTAAAAATTGGTTAAAAAATACGGTGGTGATGATTGATCCTTGTATCAATCCGGATGGTCGTGATAGATACGTGAACTGGTATAACAATGCAGTTGGGTCAACATACAATACAGACCCTGCATCAAGAGAACATATGGAGCCTTGGCCAGCAGGAAGAACCAATCATTATAATTTTGATTTGAATAGAGATTGGGCTTGGCAAACACAATTAGAGACACAACAAAGAATACCGCTTTACCAAAGTTGGTACCCTCAAGTGCATGTAGATTTTCATGAACAAGGATACAACGCGCCTTATTATTTTGCTCCTGCAGCTGAGCCTTTACATGATGTGTTAACACCTTGGCAAAAATCTTTCCAAGATCAAATTGGAAAAAATCATGCAAAATATTTTGACCAAAACAATTGGTTGTTCTTTACAAAAGAAAGATTTGACCTTTTGTATCCATCTTATGGGGATACCTATCCAATGTACAATGGTGCAATTGGGATGACCTATGAGCAAGGCGGAATTAGTGCAGGCTTAGGTGTGGAAGACAATAGTGGTGACACTGTTACATTGGTAGCAAGAGCAACGCATCATTTTACAACAAGTTTATCTACAATAGAAATTAGCGCGGCGAATCAAATAAAACTGTTGGAGAATTTTAAAAAATATTTTGATAATAGTCGTCAAGGCACAGTTTCTGAATTTAAAACTTTTATTATGACTGCAAAAAATGCAAGTCAATTAGAAGGATTAGCTAGTTTATTAAAAAAGAACAACATTGAATATGGGACTTTAAAAAATGCAGATACAAAATTTAAAGCATTTGATTACTACACAAAAAAGGAAGGAGATTTTGTTAACGAAGGCTATACATTGGCAGTCAATGCCAATCAAGTGCATAGTGTTTTGGCACGCGTTTTATTAGAGCCTATTACACAGGTAAATGATTCAAATACCTATGATATTACTGCATGGGCATTGCCATATGCCTATGGTGTTCATGGATTTGCAACCACGCAACTTATGTCTATAGAGCCAGGTTTTAAAGTGACTGCACCAGCTATTACGACAAGTGCATATGGCTATATCATTCCTTATCATTCTTTTGCGACTGGTAAAGCTTTGGCGCAATTGTTAAAAAACAAAGTGAAAGTGCGTTATGCGGAAAAAGCTTTCACCATGAATGGAAGAAATTTCGAAATTGGGACATTGATCGTGCTAAAAACGAGTAATCAGGCAAATTGGAGTGATATTACAAAGGCGGTTTGTAGTAATTTAAATATCGAAGCAGTCGCAGTGAACACAGGATACGCAGAGAAAGGGGCAGATTTTGGCTCACCTGATATTCCAATCATCAACCATGCGCCAAGAGTAGCGATGTTAACTGGTGAATACGTAGCGGCATTATCTGCAGGAGAAATATGGAACTTTTTTGAGCAACAGTTAAACTATCCAATCACACAATTAACCTATGCACAATTAAATAGAATCGATTTAGACAACTACGATGTATTGATTGCGCCTGATGGGCAATACCGTGATTTGAATTCAAAATCAACCACAGATAAGCTTCAAGCATTTGTTAGAAAAGGTGGGGTGTTGATTGCTTTAGAAAATGCAGCAAGTACCTTGGCATCCAATGCAGATTGGGGGATAAAAGTAAAAGAGAATGCAAAAGAAGAAAAACCAGCTGTTCAAAATCTTTTGAAATATGCTGATAGAGAAAAAGAATCTATTAAAAGTTCAATACCTGGGGCTATTTATAAAACTTATATGGACGAAACACATCCATTGGGATTTGGTACTGGTGGTATGTACTTTAGCTTAAAGCAAGATATGGTATTGTATGAGCCATCTAATAGTGCATGGAATGTAGGTAGCTTTAAGAAAGACAGTTATATCACTGGTTTTGCTGGTGTAAAAGCTAAAGCTGCTTTATCAGAAGGTGTACTATTAGGGGTAAAACAAATTGGAGCAGGTAAAATTGTATATATGGCAGATGATCCAATTTTCAGAAATTTCTGGGAAGGTGGAAAATTAATTTTAACCAATGCTGTTTTTTTACACGGCCAATAAATAAAATTACCGTAACCTATCCAAATCAGTAAGCAATGAAGCAACGCAGAAAAATTAGTTTCTTAATGCTACTTGTCATTGGACTTGGAATTGGGTGGATGATCAAAAATGTAAAAATTGGGTTGATCATTGGTATTGTGATGGGCTTACTCCTCACTAGCTTTGTGAATCCATCCAAAGCGAGTGGCAAGGGCAAAAGCGATCAATCCTAATCCTGTTACAATTAATCCACTTAGCATCATTTTAGGTCCTGTGGAGTAAAAAATAGCCGCCCAAATAAGGATGGCGATAAACAAAGGGATAGGGAAGAAGGGCATTTTCCATGGGAAAAATCCGCTGCCTTTTCTTTTGTATAAAATCAATAAGCCAATGGCTTGACCAATAAATTGAATCATGATACGCATGGCAAGGATGCCATCAATCACTTCTTTTAATCTAAAGAGTAAGCTAAACACAAATGCAATCGCACCCAGTACCAATAAGGAGCGATGCGGAAAATGTAATCTAGGATGTAGCTTGGCAAAAAAGGCAAAAAAAGATTTATCCTGTGCTGCAGCAAAAGGAATCCTGCTATAACCAAGGGTAGCCGAAAAAACAGAAGCAAATGCCACCATTAAAATAAGTATTGTTGCAATCGCCCCAGCATTTTGTCCATATAAGGTTTTGATGTAGTCACTTACTACAAACTTACTATTCACAATCGTTTCAAAAGGCAATACACTTGCCACACTTATATTCATAGCCAAGTATAAAATAGAAATACCCGTAATAGAAATAAACATACTTCGAGGAATGTTCTTCGTTGGGTCTTTAATCTCTGCACCTAAATGACAAACATTGTAATAGCCTAAATAACTGTATACAGTTTTGACACTAGCAAATCCAAGCGCAGCAACAAGCCCGTATTCAATTTTAAGGCCATCATTGATATGTAAAATCGGCTCCATAAAATTACCATGTGCAATCCCTCCAAAAATAATCCATAAAAGTGTTGTGATCACCCCCACCCATAATAGCACAGAGATCCTTCCAATGGATTCGATATTTCGATAGAGTAGACTAATCACTAAAATCACCACAGCACCACTCACTAATTTCTCTTGTATAAAACTCAAATGAAAAAAGTAATTCGCATATTGTGAAAAACCAATGGCGGCAGATGCAATCACCAACGGGGCTTGAATCATCGTTTGCCATACAAATAGAAAGCTCATTAATTTACCCCATTTACCGCCGTATCCTTCCTTTAAAAAATGAAAACTGCCACCTGCTTTTGGCAATGCTGCTCCTAGTTGGCTCCAAACCATAGCATCTACAAAAGATAAAATTGCACCAGCAATCCAAGCATATAAAAAATAAGGCCCACCCATGATCTGTGCTACCACACTCAATACCACAAAGGGACCAATGCCTACCATATCAATCATATTGATGGCAGTTGCATGTAAAAGACTTAATTTGCGATCTAATTTAGGATTCATCTTAGCAACAAGATAATAATAAAAATGCTACAAATATGATCGATTCATTCAAGCAAGTAAGCTGGGCCAATACGGCTTCTATTTACGAAGTGAATATTCGTCAATATACTGCAGATGGTACATTTAAAGCATTTGAAAAACACCTTCCAAGAATCAAAGACATGGGGATTGATATGATATGGTTGATGCCCATCACGCCCATAAGTCAAGTGCAAAAAAAAGGAAGTCTAGGAAGTTATTATGCATGTAGTAGTTACACCAAAATCAATCCTGAATTTGGTACCGAGTCTGATTTGAAGGACTTGGTAGATACTGCACATGCATTGGGTATGAAAGTCATTATGGATTGGGTGGCCAATCATACCGGTAGCCAGCATGAATGGATGCAGGAACATCCTAATTGGTTTGCACAAGATGCATCAGGTAATTTTACTGAACGCAATGGATGGGATGATGTAGTTGATTTAAATTTTGACAATGCATTGATGCGCATTGCGCTGATTGATGCAATGGCATATTGGGTGCGTCAATTTAATATGGATGGCTTTAGATGTGATATGGCGCATTTAGTACCATTGGATTTTTGGGTAGAAGCCAGAACGAAATTGCAAGATTCCAAAACATTGTATTGGCTAGCAGAATGCGAAGACATTGCATATCATTCAATATTTGATACCAGCTATGCTTGGTCTTGGATGCATGCATCCGAAAAAGTTGGGAAGGGGGAGGATGGATTGCATGAAGTGTATACTATTTTACATCAATATGCACAATATCCAAAAGGTGCTTCCAAATTATTTTTTACTTCAAACCATGATGAGAATAGTTGGAATGGAACAGAATACGAAAAGTATGGCATCGCAGCAAAAGCTTGGGCCGTATTTACGCTTACTTGGAATGGACAACCATTAATTTATAGTGGACAAGAATTACCCAATCATAAAAGGCTCGCATTTTTTGACAAGGACCAGCTTCTTTGGACATCCGAAACACCATTACTGCATGATTTTTATAAAACTTTATTGACTGCAAGAAAACAATTTCCGGTCTTAGCTAATGGCACCATATTCAATTTACCAACAAACAATTCGGCCATGGCTTACTTAAAACAAGATCAAGGGCAAACGGCCTTGGTGATTTTGAATTTGTCTGCAGAAAGGCAACAGGTGCATGTGGCGCATGAAGCATTCACTGGAAAGTTTACCAATCTATTTTCTGGACTTTGTTTTGAATTCAATGGCGGTAGTCAATTTGAATTGATGCCTGGAGAATATATTGTGTACCTGAAAGGAAGCACTAAATAATTTAAAATAAATCTATCCACGTTTTGCCTGCTGGAAGCTAATGAACTCCATCATTTCGGCTAAACTAAAACTACTTAAATTTTGTGCTGCAGTAAGTCCTGCTTTTTGTGCTACTAAAATACCATAAGCGCAATCTTCAAATCCATCAATGGCATGCGCATCTGGATTAATGGAGATCAACACATCTTCTTGCATTGCTTGACCAATATAACGCCAGTCCATATCCAATCTTCTTGGATGTGCATTTAATTCAATCACGACATCATTCGCTGCACAGGCCTTAATGATGGCCTCGTGATTA
>JBILCS010000040.1:0-15246 GCA_044353005.1 Sediminibacterium sp.
GCTCAAAAAGGGGCGCCAATGCTTTTTTCCAACTCTCTTCTATTTTAACATCCATAATCACTAAATTACACTTTTTAGTGATAAAACAACTCGTTCAAGATGAAAAAGGGTGGTCTAGTTTTGCTTTATATCTTCTCTTCTATTTTTCTTTACGCATCGCCTGTATTGGATGACTCTTTATTTACTAAAAAGAGCATTCAATTATTACAACGTATTGAACAATTACAATTAAAGGAAGAAGGTGGCTTATTGAAAGGTGCCTTCCCTTCATCCAGAAAATATTATTTTAGTAGCCAATTTAAACAAGAAGATAATGTTTTTTTTACTGCGCTTGTTTTATTCAATATTGGACAATTTAGTAACAAGATGCATCCAGAAGAATTGGCCTATTTGGAACAATTTAAAACGAATGCAAGACCTTATATTGAAAGGTTTAAAAATCAAAAAAATCAGTTAACCTATAATTTTTGGCCAAGAAATCCACCTCAGATTTTTCCAAATGGAGGATGGCTCAATAGGTTGAATGAAAAATTTGCTTTAGCAGATGATATTGATGATGGGGCTATTACTTTATTGGCTTTAGGTGCTTCTGATTCGCTCGCAAAAGCAATGCAATCCAAATTTGGCGCTTATAGAGTTGGCTTGATCAAGCCCAATCAAAGTTTTTATAAGCAGTTTAAAGATAGACCAGTGTATAGCACTTGGCTTGGAAACAAAATGCCTAAAGATGTAGACTTGTCTGTGCTTACGAATGTTGTATTGATGCATACGTTTGCTAAGATTCCTTTGAATGCGACTGATTCTGCAAGTCTAGATTTAATAGTGGATTTAATTAAATCAAATAAACATCTAACCGATCCAAAATATGTTTCACAACATTATGCAAATAGTGCTTCTATTATTTATCATATTGCTCGATTGATTTATTATACTGACTATCCACCTTTATTAGGATTAAAACCCATTTTATTGAACCAAGCTTTAGACTTATCAAAACAAGCTCAATTTCCTTTAGAGCAACTTTTATTGAATACGACTATCTTGAGACTAGGAGGGAAGATTGATTTGCCATTGAGTGTGAATGAAGCGTCTTTGACTGTTAATAATTATCCTTATTTCGTCGCCAATATTGCTTCTGTTTTAAATAATCCTTTTAAAAGGATTGTTAATAGGACAAATATTGTTCGATTTGACTATTATTCCTATGCTTTTAATTTGTCTTTGTTGTATGAGAATTGGATGTTGAGAGGGGATTGATAAAGTAATTTCCCCCTAAAGTGATTGTCGTCGTTTCACTCCGACATCCTTTTAGGTATCTTACCCAAAGCCTTTCAAAAGGGATTGTCGTCGTTTCACTCCGACATCCCTTTAGGTATCTTACCCAAAGCCTTTCAAAAAAATGCTTTGCATTCTTTTGCCTTTTTAATACTCGCTAGCTTACTCAAGCACTCGCTTCGCTCGTTATGGTCTAAGTGTCGTCTTTGTTTTGAAGCAAGCTTCAACCAAATCCTCCTCTTATCCCATCCACTTCGTGGCATGCTTGTGACGCTGCTCGCATAAAAAAGCCTCTCACTTTCGTGAGAGGCTTTGTGATTCGGATTGGATTCGAACCAATGGCCCTCATCTTAGAAGGATGACGCTCTATCCAGCTGAGCTACCGAACCGTCTACCCCCAGTGCAAAATATTGCCTTGGGGTTGCAAAATAAAGATAATTTGAGCGTTTTTCAAAGAAAATTTGACCCAAATTGGTCTACATCAATCCTTTACCATCAAATCTTGAATCACTACACTGGCTACAGTACAGCCAAAAATTGCAGGCATATAGCTCAATGTGCCAATGATTGATTTTTTTGGAAATGCTTTTTCAGTAACAATGATTTTATCCTGATCGGCTTTTTCTGGGCTAAACACCACTTTTAATCCTTTTTTAATGCCCATAGACTGTAATCTTTTTCTAACATATTTTGCAAGATTACAAATATAGGTTTTGGAGATATCCGTGACTTTGATTTGACTTGGATCCACTTTTCCACCTGCACCCATCGAACTTACAATAGGTAAATTTCGATCAATACATCCTTTTATTAAGAATGTTTTAGCAGATAAAGTATCAATACAATCTACTACATAATCCCATTTCGTGCTATCCAATAATTCTTTAGTTAATGCCTCTTTTATAAAGATTTCTAAAATGGTTAAGTCCAATTCAGGATTGATGTCTTTTAATCTAGCCCCTAAAACTTGTGCTTTTGATTGACCAGCTGTTGAATGCAACGCAGGGATTTGTCGATTGATATTACTAAGGTCAATCGTATCATTGTCCACAATGGTCATTTTACCAACACCAGCCCTAACAATCATTTCGGCACAAATACCACCCACACCGCCCAACCCAATTACTAATACATTTTTACCCATCAGTGTGCTTACATTTTCTTCTCCTAACATTAGCTGGGTTCTACTCATCCAATAAGGTATCATATTGTATCTTTATCCTGCAAAAATCATAAAACCATGTCTATTTCAAAAATCTTTTTTATCTGTGCGGTTTTTATTTCATCAGGCTTGTCTGCTCAATATCAAATCAAAGAACTAACAACACAAAAAGGGGTGAGTATAAGAGCGCTATCAGTGCCATCTGAAAAAGTAATTTGGGCTAGTGCTTCAAAAGGGATGGTGGCAAAATCTACCAATGAGGGTGCGTCTTTTGAATGGATGCAAGTGAAAGGGTATGAAAAAAGGGACTTTAGAGCAATGCATGCCTGGAATGATCAAGAAGCAATCATTGTTGCTGTAGCATCTCCTGCAATCATTTTAAAAACCATTGATGGTGGTGCTTCTTGGGATAAAGTATATGAAAATAACGATACATCCATGTTCCTAGATGCCATACATTTTAGCGATAATTATAATGGGACGGTGATTGGGGATCCAATTGATGGACATTTATTTATTTTAACAACAAATAACAAAGGGGCGACTTGGGATAAAATGCCCAATGATTTTTTTAAATCGACCTTAAATAATGGGGAAGCATTTTTTGCATCAAGTAATTCAAACTTAATCCATCTAGGAAAAGTACTTGTATTTGTGACAGGCGGATTAAGTAGTAGAATCTGGATCAATGGAATGTCAGAAGCATTGCCGATGATGCAAGGAACGAGTTCTACTGGTGCTAATAGTATTGCCGTATCACCAAATGGAAGTAGGGTTGTTGTTGTAGGTGGAGATTTTTCAAATGATACCATTGCCAATCAAAATATCGTCGGGTATCAAATCTATCAAACACGTAAATCAAATTTAAAAAAATTGTCTACAACGCAATTTATTTTGAAAAAAATAAATGTATCTAATCCCAAAGGATATAAATCATCTGTTGAGTTTATTGACAACATTCGTTTAATTACTTGCGGTACTTCTGGGGTAGATTTTTCAAAAGACAATGGGGCTTCATGGGAAACAATCAGTAAAGCGTCTTTTCATATCGCCAAAAAACATCCAACAAAAAGAGGCGCATATTTAGCTGGCTCCGGTGGAAGGATCAGTTTTGTTGAATTATAATTGAATAGGGATAACTTAGTTTAGACATAAAGAACTTTATAATAAAAAGAAGGATGGTTGTAATTGTTAATACAAGATTTTTTGTAATTTAGTTAAGAATGAATAAGTATCAAGCAATCATATCATTTGACATGGACGAGGAGTTTATGTCCTTGGTTCCTCCTCATAGAACTTATATCAACTATCTATTAAATAAAGGTGTCATTGAAACCTACACTGTAAGTATGGAGACACAACAATCTTGGATTGTGATTAACGCCAATTCTAAGGTGGATGTAGAGCAAATATTGAAATCATCTCCTTTACATAAATATTGGAGCATGGAAATTGTGGAGTTATTTGTCTATGATAGCCAGTCCAATAGGCTTCCAGCGGTACAATTAAATTAGTTTACCTTTTTTTTGGGAATTTGATAATAGCCCCTTATTTTTGCACCCCTTAGGGAGCATAGCTCAGTTGGTTTAGAGCATCTCGTTTACACCGAGAGGGTCCGCGGTTCGAGCCCGTGTGCTCCCACAAAGAATCCTCAACACATCCTTTAGATTGTTGGGGATTTTTGCTTTAAGGCCTTTCGTCATTTTTGAACTATTTTTATATTATGCAAGTATTCTCCACCCGAAATAAAATCATCATTACCTGTAATAAATGGTTGGCACCTGCTTTAAGGTCCGAAGTCATAGGTTTGGGTTTTGATGTAGACCGAGTATTTCAAACTGGAGTGGAATTAACAGGTACTGTAAATGATTGTATTCGTTTAAATTTAAACCTACGTTGTGCAAGTCAGGTGATGTATTCTTTAAAGACATTCATTTGTAATAATCCTGATGAGCTTCATCAAAATCTAGTGACGGTTCCTTGGGAAACAATGATCAAGCCTGATGGATATTTTTCGGTGATTAGTAACGTATTCAATGATACTATATCCACTAATTTATTTGCCAACCTTAGAGTAAAAGATGCGGTCGTGGATAGAATGCGTGAAGTAAGCGGAAAGCGTCCGTCCACCGGTGCAGAATTAGCTGGTGCAGTGGTGTATTTATTTTGGAAAAATGATGAAGCAGAAATTTTCTTAGATACTTCTGGAGATTCTTTAGCGCGTCATGGCTATCGAAAATTACCTGGCAGAGCACCTATGTTAGAAGCATTGGCCGCTGCAACAATTTTGTCTACTAAATGGAATAAGTTCGGTGCATTTGTCAATCCAATGTGTGGTTCTGGCACTTTAGCAATTGAAGCCGCATTGATTGCTACCAAAAGAGCCCCTGGTTTATTTAGAAATAATTATGCCTTTATGCATATCATAGGTTATGATAAAACGGTGTATGAAAAAGAACGCACTATCATAGAAGAACAAGTAAGGCCTTTGCCTAATTTAGTCATCATTGCTTCTGATATCAGTAAAGACGCTATTAAGATTGCTAAAATAAATGCATCTGTTGCTGGCGTAGAAGATTTAATTGACTTTCAGGTATGCGATTTTGAAGCAACTGAAATGCCTGAACCAGAAGAAGGTGCGATTCTAATGATTAATCCTGAATATGGTGACAGATTAGGAGAGGAAATTGAATTGGAAGCCACTTATGCGCGTATGGGTGATTATATGAAGAACAAGTGTAAAGGGATGACAGGTTATATATTTACTGGTAATTTAGAATTGGCTAAAAAAATTCGTTTGAAACCAAGTCGTCGAATAGAGTTCTTTAATGCAACAATTGATTGCAGGTTATTGGAGTATGAATTATACGCAGGTACAAAGAGAGTAGATAAAGCGATTGATGCAACTCCTTTATAGATTTCTCAAATTAAATTGATTATTCGTACAATAAATAAGGTGCAATAGTATGACTCCAATTACGCACTTTAATTATTTTAATACAATTTTGCAGCCAATCTTTTAAAGGCAATTCAAATAATTGCTCCGCATTTTGAAGCCCTAATAATAAGGATAAATGATTTTCTCCACTTGGATTTGCATTGGTTGGATAAGGCATCCATTTAAAATCATTTGGATGTAAATCTTTAATCAATTTTAATAAAAGAAGCCCATTCATAACAGCTGGATAATGATATGGATCTTTTACTTTCATTCTAATGCCTTTAAAGGTGGATATTTCATTCGCAACTTGAATTGCTAGATTAATGGGCTCTAATTTATAATCTTCCCCAAGCATATTATGTGCCATCATCATAATCTCCTTTTGTTTTAACCAAGGAGCACCAATCCATTCAAAAGAATACGAGGTACCTCTACCAACCGATAAATTTGTGGCTTCAAAGAAACATAAACCAGGATATAAAATGGTCGCTTCAATATTTTGTAAAGCTGGTGAAGGATTGATCCATTTTTGATTCCAATCAAAAAATAATTGTGCTCTATCCCATCCTGCACATTTTATGACTATTAGATTTGCATTCCAATGTTGAACGGTATTAAAAAAAAGTGCTAACTCGCCAAGTGTACATTGGTGCTTAACTGGAATATTAAAACGTCCAATAAAACTAGTGATGGATTCATCCAACATGGGGCCTTCACTTAACGCTAGATTTCCACCTAAGGGATTGGGCCTGTCTAAAATAATGACTTGTTTATTGTATTTAGCAGCTGCTTCAATCCAATAAGACATGGACCATAAATAGGTATAAAACCTTGTGCCGGCATCGGGTACATCAAATAAAAGGATATCAATGTCCTTCATGTCATCTGCAGAAGGCATATATTTTTCGCCGTATAAGCTAATGATTGGAAGCCCAGTTTTATGATCAATTCCATCTTGAATCAAAGCGCCATCAGCACCAATGGTATGAATACCGTGTTCTGGTGAAAAGATAGTAGTGATATTAAATCCAGCGGCCTTTAATGCCAATCTACTAATTACACCTGAACTTGTTCTTGCAGCATCATTTGTTAGCATCGCAATGCGATCCTTTTTCCAAATTGGGTCATTTAGTAATAGGGTATCAACTCCAAATTGCAATGCCATACTAATTAAATTAAAAATTAGGAGCTTGGTTGTTTAAATCCTGCATCTACTTTTAAAGTTTCCATCACATTAAATATGATAGGGCATCTATCGTAGTGCATATAGGTCGTAAATAACCTTTTTTTGAAATCGGGTACATGAAATGCTGGGAATTCCTTGCATCCTGCAAAACGGTGTGAATAGACACTACAGCTATTGCCCACTAAGAAATGGCAGGGGATGGCATTGATCACCATTCTTCCAGAATCACCCTTGTCCAGGTATTTTTGGTCAAATTCGTCCCTAGTCTGACCTAAATGGGCGGATAAATGATTGGCTTCATTTTCATCGATATTGACCATCAAGCTTTTACAGCAATTACCACAGTCAGTGCATTCGATTTTTGGTGAAATAGCTTCCGATAGCTCAAAAACGGCTTTATCAAGGCTTAAACTATCTAAATTCCTTAAAAATTCTTGGAATTCAAGGTTTTCTGCTTCAAGTTCAACGGCCTTGTTTTTGATAAAATCAAGATCGGTGATAGGATATGTAGCTTCTTTTTTGATGGGATAAAGATAATGCTTTAATCCTTTTATCCACATTTGACCAGTTTTGCAAATATTTAGATTGCAAAACTTACTTGGAGTATTAGATTTGCAGCTTGATTAGGGCATTTATTGCTCATAAAGTATTGATAATTATGGCAGAAGCAAAAATAGGGGCAGAATATAATGAAGACTCCATCAGGTCATTAGATTGGAAGGAGCATATTCGTTTGCGTCCAGGAATGTATATTGGAAAGTTGGGTGATGGATCTGCACCAGATGATGGTATATATGTTTTAATGAAGGAGGTGATTGATAACTGTATTGATGAACATACCATGGGGTATGGCAAACAAGTGGAAATTGCTATTGAAGATAAAACAGTAACCATTCGTGACTATGGCAGAGGTATTCCTCTTGGTAAGATTGTGGATGTAGTGAGTAAAATCAATACTGGGGCAAAATATGATAGTAAGGCATTCCAGAAATCAGTTGGGTTAAATGGTGTAGGTACTAAAGCAGTCAATGCTTTGAGTGAAGACTTTTTAGTAACTGCTTATAGAGAGGGCAAACAAAAATCGGCTAGTTTTAAAAGAGGCCTTTTGATTGAAGAAACTAAGGAATCAAAAACGACAGAATCCAATGGAACTTTGGTCGTCTTTACGCCTGACGCTACGGTTTTCAAAAACTACCATTACATCTATGAATATATTGAGGGTCAGTTATGGAATTATTGTTATTTGAATGCAGGTTTAGTTATACAGTTTAACGATAAAAAATTTATTAGCAAGAATGGCTTACTGGATTTATTAGAGCGTAAAACCAATCCCGATGAATTAAGGTATCCCATCATGCACTTAAAAGGGGAGGATATCGAAGTCGCCATTTCTCATAACAATGATTATGGTGAAGATATTTTTTCATTTGTGAATGGACAGTTCACTACGCAAGGTGGTACACACCAACAAGCATTTAGAGAAGCCTATGTAAAAGTGATTCGTGATTTTTATAAAAAAGATTATGAAGCATCTGATATCAGAACAAGTATTGTTGCAGCTGTGTCTGTTAGAGTACAAGAGCCAGTATTTGAAAGTCAAACTAAAACAAAACTAGGTTCACAGAATGTAGCAGATGGTGGCCCTAGTATGAAAAATTTCATCACTGAATTTTTGGCAAAAGAATTGGATAATTTTTTACACAGAAATCCAACAGTTGCAGAAGCATTAAAGAAAAGAATTGAACAAAATGAACGTGAACGAAAAGAATTAGCAGGCATTAAAAAATTAGCCAATGAACGTGCTAAAAAAGCCAATTTACACAATAAGAAATTAAGAGATTGTAGAGTGCATTTGAATGACGAACTGCCTACTAAGAATAAAGAGATTTTTATTTCAACACAACAAAATAGTACCTTATTTATTACAGAGGGTGATTCTGCAAGTGGTAGTATTACCAAATCAAGAAATGTAGATACACAAGCTGTTTTCAGTTTAAGAGGTAAGCCATTGAATGCTTTTGGCTTAACAAAGAAGGTGGTGTATGAGAATGAGGAATTTAATTTATTACAGCATGCATTAAATATTGAAGATGGATTAGATGGATTACGCTATAATAATATTGTGATTGCAACAGATGCTGATGTAGACGGAATGCACATTCGATTGTTGATGTTGACCTTCTTTTTACAGTTCTTCCCTGATTTAGTAAAGAGAGGTCATGTATTTGTTTTGGAAACACCATTGTTCCGTGTAAGAAACAAGCAAAAGACTATTTACTGCTATGATGAATCAGAAAAGCAGAAAGCAATTAGTGAATTAGGAAATAAACCTGAAATCACTCGATTCAAAGGGCTGGGAGAAATTAGTCCAGATGAATTTGGAAAATTTATCAATGCTGATATTAAATTAGCGCCAGTTATTTTAGAACAAGGCGATCATATTCAACATTTGTTAGAATATTATATGGGAAAAAATACCCCAGAAAGACAAGATTTTATTATCAATAATTTAAAAGTTGAATTAGACAAAGCAAATGATACACATAGTATTTAATACCGCAGATATAGCTGCTTTAGAATCAGCTATTGAATTAGATGAGACTTTATCTGGTAAGATAATAGAAATCAAAGACGACTATGCAGTTGGTCCTTTGATGGATATTTATGAGACAGAAGGATTTCAAGCCAGAAGAGATTGGTGGAAAGGGATCTTAGCCTATTCCCCCTATGAAGATCAATTAGATATAGTGGATGATACATTAACAATACATCAATTAATTAATTCATTGAACCATGATGAAAATGAAATAATTTGGATTTGGATGGGCCAAAACGCGCACGATGTATCTGGCTATTATTGGTTAATGAGCCAGTTTAAAGCATACCAAAGCAGAATTCATGTATTGTATTTAAATAACCTGCCTTTCTTAAATGAAAAAGGTCAATTATTTTATCCAACGCATTTAAGTCAAATTGAACCTAAAGAGTTTTTAAAAGCTAAAAAATTAGCTAGACCAATTACTTTAAGTGAATTTGAATTAGATCCTGATGAATGGAAAAAATTGTGTCAAGAAAATGAGGGGGTAAGATTCTTAGAAGGGGGTAAGAAATTAGTAAGCATGCATATTGGTTGTTATGATAAAGAAATGATAGCCTTACTTACAAAAAATGCACAAAAGTTACCGAGTGCTTTATCCAATATCATGGCTAAATTAAAAGTTAAACTAGGTGATGCTTTTATTGTATCTCGTTTAAAAGCATTAGAAGAAGCAGGTAAATTAGTCATAGCTGGAGATTGGTCTAAAGGTTGGAAGGACATGGTCATTCAAATGCCTGGGGGGTCAACAGTGATAAACGAAACTCAAGCATAAATCATTCAATATGTCTGTAAAAGTTCACCCAATAGATATAAAAGCAGTTGATGAGCGTGGTGCTCTGCATTATTTTAGTACAGATAGAACAGGTGAATTTTTATTGGTCTACAGAAATGCTGGTACAATAAGTGGACAACATTATCATAAAGGGATTTCGGCAGGTAAAAATCCAGAAGATATGCTTTTAGTGCAAGGAACAGCAAACTTACATTGGAAGGATCTAGTAACAAATGAAGAAAATACAATCGAATTGATTGCGCCAATAAGGGTAAAAATTCCTGCTAACATTTGGCATGAATTAACCGCAATCACGGATATTGTTTTTATTGAATTAAATAGTTTAAGTGACGGAAGTGAAGATACCCATCGGATCTAGTCGGCACGAATTAGAATAGTTATGGCAAAAGAGAAAAATTTAAGTAGGGTTACAGAGAACGAATCGGGCGTACAAGGACAGTATAAAAACTGGTTTCTTGACTATGCTTCTTATGTTATTTTAGAAAGGGCAGTACCCGCAATTGAAGATGGCTTAAAGCCTGTTCAAAGAAGGATTCTACATGCCATGAAGGAAATGGACGATGGTAGATTTAATAAAGTGGCCAATATCATTGGACAGAGCATGCAGTACCATCCACATGGTGATGCTAGTATTGGAGATGCATTGGTCAATATTGGACAAAAGAATTTATTGGTTGAAACTCAAGGAAACTGGGGGGATGTAAGAACAGGTGACTCTGCTGCAGCATCACGTTATATTGAAGCCAGATTAAGTAAATTTGCGCTTGAAGTAGCATTTAACGCAAAAACAACTGATTGGTCACTCAGTTATGACGGGCGAAAAAATGAACCTGTCACTTTACCTATGAAGTTTCCTTTATTATTAGCTCAAGGGGCTGATGGTATTGCTGTTGGTTTATCTACTAAGATATTGCCACATAATTTCAATGAATTATTAGATGCATCTGTAAAATATTTGAGAGGACGAAAATTTGAATTATTGCCAGATTTTCAGACGGGAGGCATGGTAGATGCTTCGGCATATAATGATGGCAAACGTGGCGGAAAAGTTAGAGTAAGGGCACATATCGAAGAAATAGATAAGAAAACATTGGTCATCAAAGATGTACCCTACGGCGTCACTACAACACAATTGATGGAAAGTATTACCAAGGCAAATGACCAAGGTAAAATCAAAATCAAAAAAGTGATTGATGTGACAGCGGCTGAAGTTGAAATTCAAATTGATTTAGCGACTGGCATTTCTCCCGACATTACGATTGATGCATTGTATGCTTTTACAGATTGTGAAATCAGCTTATCACCCAATGTATGCGTGATTGTGAATCAACGTCCACAATTTTTAGGGGCAAGTGATTTATTAAGATATTCAGTAGACCATACCAAAGCCTTATTAAAAGCAGAATTAGAAATTCATTTGCAAGAATTATTGGATAAATGGCATTTCACTAGTTTAGAAAAAATATTCTTTGAAGAAAAAATTTATCAAGAACTAGAGAAAAAACACCTTAATTGGGAGAAAGTAATTGATGCCATTGACAAAGCATTTGAACCATTTAAAAAGAAATTCAAAAAGCCAATTGAGCGAGCAGATTTATTGAAATTAACAGACAAGCCAGTAAGAAGAATTTATAAACTAGATATTGAAGAATTAATTGCTCAAATTAAATCTATAGAAGCAGAAATTAAAGAGGTTAAAAACAATCTTGAAAATTTAATAGATTATGCAGTAAGTTATTATGAAACCTTACAAAAGAAATATGGTAAAGGGAAAGAACGTAAAACTGAACTAAAGGAGTTTGATACCATTCAAGTAAAACAAGTGGCTATTGCAAATACGAAACTTTATATCAATAGATCAGAAGGTTTTATTGGTACAAGTTTAAAGAAAGATGAATTTTTATGCGACTGTACTGATTATGATGATATCATTGCGTTTACCAAAGGTGGTACAATGAAAGTGGTAAAAGTATCTGATAAAATTTTTATAGGAAAAGATATATTACATGCCGCAGTATTCCAGAAAAACGATGAACGTACTACCTACAATATGATTTATGTGGATGGTGCTTCTGGGATTAGTTATGCAAAACGTTTTAATGTAACTGGTATTACTAGGGATAAAGAATACATTTTAGCAAAAAATTTAGAAAAATCGAAAGTGCATTATTTATCCATTAATGCAAATGGAGAAGCCGAATCGGTAAAAATTGTATTGAGTCCAAACTGTAGTGCAAGAATTAAAGAATTTGATTTCTTTTTTGAAACCTTAGAAGTTAAAGGACGAACCAGTGTGGGTAATCAAGTAACAAAATACCCTGTTAAATTAGTTAAGTTAAAAGAAGCTGGCAAAAGTACTTTGTTAGGTAGAAAATTATGGTTTGACGATAAGTTTGGAAGATTGAATACCGAGGAAAAAGGACTTTACTTAGGCACTTTTGAAGACGAAAAATTAATTGTCATTGATAAAGATGGACTTTATGAAGTAACTGATACAGAATTGACACAAAGATTTGATCCAGAGAAAGTCATCTTTATAGAGAAATTCAATCCATTGAAAGTGATTACGGCGGTGTATTTAGATAAAGAGAAATTACAATTCAATATCAAGCGTTTTAAAATCGAAACCTCCACCTTAAAAACACCATTTTCATTTATTAAAGAAGGCAATGGCAATTATGTTGCTGCAGTTACGACCCATATTGAACCTGTCTTGGTGGTAGTTTCTGGTAAAGGGACACAGGTAAGAAAAGCGAAGTTCAAAGTGAGCAAAATGGTGGATGTGATGGGGTCTAAAGCGGTAGGCACCAAATTGGTTGATTTTAGTAAAACGATCGAAATGGAATGGGAAAAAAAAGTAGTCATCAAAGATCCTAATGACGAACAGCCAGAATTGTTCTAATTTTGTAAAAAACCAAGTACTATGTCAACCATCAATGTCGGTCAATTTAATTTAATGCGTGTAGACCGAAAGGTGGATTTTGGTTTTTATATGGACGATGGCGCGGAAGGTGTATTGTTACCTAAGCGTTTTGTGCCATCGGGATTACAAGTGGGTGATACCATTAGTGTATTTGTATACCATGACTCTGATAATAGATTAATTGCCACCACACAAGAGCCTTTTGCTGTTGTGGGTGATATTGCTGCTTTAAAAGTGGTTGACATTACGGGTCAAGGTGCATTTTTAGATTGGGGCTTAATGAAGGATTTATTTGTTCCAGTATCGCAACAATTATCAAGTATGCGATTGGGTGGAAAGTATTTAGTTAAACTTTATTTAGACAAACAAACAGGTAGGGTTGCAGCGACAGAAAAAATTGACAATCAAATTAGCAATGATATACTAACTGTAAAAGAAGGAGAGAAAGTTAAATTACAAGTATACCGAGAGAGTGATATTGGATATGTCGTTATTGTAAATCAAGTCCACCAAGGATTGGTTTATAAAAATGAAGTGTTTACCCATTTGCATATTGGTCAAATGATTGATGAAGGTTTTGTTAAAAAAATCAGAGAAGATAATAAATTAGATATTGGCATTGGTAAACAAGGAGTGGAGAAATTAGATGACGATCAAGTTAAGTTGATTCAGTTATTAAAATTGCATAAAGGTTTTTTACCGTATCATGATAAATCTTCACCTGAAGACATTTACGCTTTTTTTGGTATTAGTAAAAAAGCATTTAAAATGAATGTGGGCATCTTGTACAAAGCAAAAAAAATCACTTTAGAAGAAGGAGGAATACGGTTGATTCCAGAAGTGCAAGAAAAACCTGAAACTTTAGCATCTCCAGCTTCTCCAGAAGTTTAAAACACAATATTTAAAACCCTAATTATTTACTTTTAATCATTTTTCTATGTCTAAAGAAGTTTTTATAGTAGCTGCGGTAAGAACCCCAATTTGTTCTTTTGGCGGGTCATTAAAAAATTGTACTGCAACGCAATTAGGCGCTATTGCCATTAAGGGTGCATTGGACAAAATCCAATTAGATGCTAATTTAGTAGATGAAGTGTATATGGGTTCTGTCATTCAAGCTGGTTTAGGCCAAGCACCTGCAAGACAAGCAGCAAAACTAGCTGGTTTGCCAGATAAAGTAATTTGTACAACCATTAATAAAGTATGTGCTAGTGGCATGAAATCCATAGCACTAGCTGCTCAAAATATTCTTTTAGGGGATGCGGAGATTGTTGTGGCTGGCGGCATGGAGAGTATGAGCAATGTGCCATTTTACAATATGAATCAACGTTGGGGAAATAAATATGGCGATACATCCTTATTAGATGGACTGGCTAAAGATGGTTTAGTAGATGTCTATGATCAGGTTGCAATGGGTAATTTTGCAGATCTATGTGCTTCTGAAAATCAAATTTCAAGAGCAGAGCAAGACGAATTTGCCATTGGTAGTTATACAAAATCTCAGGCTGCGATAGAAAAAGGATTGTTTGTGAATGAAATTGTTCCTGTAGTGATTCCTCAAAGAAAGGGGGATCCTATCACAATCGATAAAGATGAAGAACCATTCAATGTTAAATTTGATAAGATTGCAAGTTTAAATCCCGCTTTCAGTAAAGAGGGCACTGTTACAGCAGCAAATGCTAGTACAATGAATGATGGCGCTGCTGCTATTATTTTAATGAGTGGGGAAAAAATGAAAGCACTTGGATTAAAGCCCTTAGCTAAAATCACGAGTTATGCGGATGCAGCGCATGATCCTAAATACTTTACAACTGCACCTTCTTTAGCCTTACCAAAAGCATTAAAAAAAGCCAATTTATCCTCAGCTGATATCGATTTTTTTGAATTCAATGAAGCGTTTTCTGTTGTAGGCATTGTCAATACAAAATTATTAAAGGTAGATGCTTCTAAAGTGAATACAAGAGGGGGCGCTGTATCACTAGGACATCCATTAGGATGTAGTGGTGCAAGAATCATTGTGACCCTAACGCATATTTTACAGGATCATCAGGCCAAGTATGGCGCTGCAGCTATTTGTAATGGCGGTGGTGGAGCTAGTGCAATGATTATAGAAAGGATATAAGTTCATCCATCATGATGCCATAATGGCTCTCATCATAAATACATTCCCCATTTTTAATTAAAATGACTTGTGGAGATTCATGGTGCACTTGAAAAAAGCTAGCAATTTCATTTGAAATTGCTCTATTATTCAATAGGTCTAAATAATGAAAATCAACCTTTTCTGGGGTTGCAGCACGTTCAAATCTATCCAAAGCCATCCTGCTAATACTACAAGTTGTGCTATGTTTAAAGATCACTTGCGGGGTG
>JBILCS010000054.1:0-11703 GCA_044353005.1 Sediminibacterium sp.
AAATGTAAAACAATTGTACCTTTGTTGTAAAATCAATTTATAGCCATGTCATTGTATGCTCAGCGCGGCGTATCCGCTCAAAAAGAAGAAGTTCATGCCGCCATTCAGAATTTAGATCAAGGCTTATATGCGAACGCTTTTTGTAAATTATATGCGGATTTTTTAGGAGGCAGTCAAGACCACATTAATATCATGCATGCAGATGGCGCAGGTACTAAAAGTATTTTAGCCTATTTATATTGGAAAGAAACGGGTGATGTGTCTGTATGGAAAGGCATTGCACAAGATGCCATTGCAATGAATTTAGATGACTTATTGTGCGTAGGCATCTATGATCAAATTTTGTTTTCATCAACGATAGATCGTAATAAATTATTAATCACCGGAGAAGTGATCAGTCAGGTGATCAACGGCACGCAGGATTTTTTCAATACACTTAAAACATTTGGCGTTGAAATTGCATTCTTGGGTGGGGAAACTGCAGATGTGGGCGATGTGGTAAGAACCATTGCGGTGAATGGAACCATGACTGCAAGATGGCCTAAATCAAAATTAATTACCAACGACTTAATTGCACCAGGACATGTGATTGTTGGTTTCTCAAGTTCTGGAAAAGCGAATTACGAGACGGAATACAATAGTGGATTAGGAAGTAATGGTTTAACGAGTGCAAGACATGATGTATTATCACATTATTATGCCACTGCATTCCCAGAATCATTTGAACCAAGTTTAAAGGATGAAGTGGTTTATTTAGGAAAAAATAGGATGACGGATATGCTTACTATCAAAGGGTTTGGAGAGATCAGTGTAGGTAAGTTATTATTGAGTCCAACACGCACTTATGCGCCATTGGTGAAAGCTATTTTGACCGATCATTTTGATGCAGTCAAAGGCATGATCCATTGCAGTGGTGGTGGTCAAACAAAGTGCATGAAATATTTACCAGGCAATATGCGTATTGTAAAAAATAATTTATTTGATGCGCCTCCAATATTTAAATTGATACAAGCTAATTCTGGTGCCAATACAAAGGAAATGTACCAAGTTTTTAACATGGGGCACCGTCTAGAAATATTTACAGATGCTGCTTCTGCTAATACCTTAATTGCAATTGCAAAAGGTTTAGGGATAGAAGCGCAAGTGGTGGGCTTTGTGGAAGCTTCAGATAAAAAGGAGTTGGTTTTAGAAGGAAGTTTTGGAAAGGAAGTATTTAGCTATTAATTTTAATCTATTAACACAAACCATATGAGTGAAATTGTTGTACAAATTGAGCATGCAAATATTTACCAAAGTGGTAGCCTTATTTTGCAAGATGTCAACTTGAACGTGCAAAAAGGTGAATTCGTTTACCTTGTTGGAAAAACAGGCACAGGTAAAAGTAGCTTATTGAAAACCTTATATGGCGAATTGACTTTGACAGAAGGTATTGGGAATGTGGTTGGATTTAATTTAAAAGAGATGGACTGGAAAAAATTACCTTTTTTAAGAAGAAATTTAGGGGTGGTTTTCCAAGATTTTCAATTGTTGTCGGACCGAAACGTAAACGAGAACCTAAGCTTTGTGCTTAAAGCGACTGGCTGGCAGGATGAGCAGTTGATTCAACAAAAAATTGACGACGTGTTGAATAAAGTAGGGCTTCAAAATAAAGGCTTCAAAATGACCTATGAGATGAGTGGTGGGGAGCAACAAAGAGTGGATATTGCTCGTGCTATGTTAAACTCGCCAAAATTGATTCTTGCAGACGAGCCAACTGGTAGTTTAGACCCTGAAACCAGTGATGAAATTATGCAGATATTGTTCCAAATAGCCAAAGAAGATGGAACAGCCATTATCATGGCTACCCATGATTATATGGTGGTAAACAAGTTCCCAGCTCGCACCCTGAGTACCGAGGGAGGTCGCCTTGTTGAAAAGGGGTAGATTTTGTCCACATTTCAATCTAAATACACCCTTTACCCTTGACTTTTTGACTGATTTTTCTTATGTTCGCAGACAATTTAAAGCGTTACAAAAGTGAGATTAAAGTCATTAGAAATCAAGGGGTTCAAGAGTTTTGCTGATAAAACCATTATCAGTTTTGACGATGGTATAACAGGTATTATTGGGCCAAATGGTTGTGGTAAGAGTAACATCATAGATAGTATTAGATGGGTGATTGGAGAATCTAAGATTTCAGCACTAAGGTCTGAGAATTTAGATTCATTGGTTTTCAATGGTTCTAAGACTAGAAATGCAAGTAGCATGGCGGAAGTGAGTTTGACTTTCGATAATACCAAAAATTTATTACCTACAGAGTTTAGCACCATTACGGTGACACGTCGTTACTATAAAAATGGTGAGAGTGAATATCGTTTGAATGATGTGTCTTGTCGTTTAAAAGACATCCATAATTTATTCATGGATACAGGAGTGAGTACAGACAGTTATGCCATTATTGAATTGGGTATGGTAGATGACATTATCAAGGATAAGGATAATAGTCGTCGTAAAATGTTAGAACAAGCAGCGGGAATCACCATCTATAAAACAAGAAAAAAAGAAGCAAAAAATAAATTAGATGCGACAGAGCAAGACTTGGCGCGTATTGAAGACTTATTGTTTGAAATCAACAACCAATTAAAGACTTTAGAAAATCAAGCTAAGAAAGCAGAGAAATATTTTGAGATTAAAAAAGATTATAAGGAAACCGCGATTGAATTAGCCATTGCCTCATTAGAAGGTTTCAATTTAACCTATAAGGATTTAACAGAGCAACAAGAAACCGAAACGGATAAGAAATTCCAATTAGAAGCAGCCATCGCATTAGAAGAAGCAGCACTTGAACAAGAACGTGTGGTGTTCATTGAGAAAGAAAAGGGCTTGCAAAGCATGCAACATGAGTTCAATGATATGCTGCAGCATCTAAGAATAAAAGAAAATGATAAAAGTTTAGCTGCGCAACGTTTAGATTATTTAAATGACAAAGAAAAAGGGCTACAAGAATTCTTAGAGCGTGCAGAAGGACAATTAAAAACCATTGGAGATTCTATAGAGTATACCAAATTACAAGTTATTGAGGAAGAAAAAATTTACAATGATTTCAAAAATAGGGTAGATCAATCACATATTGAATTAACCAATAAACGCACACAATTTGACGACCAACGTGGTGTATTGGACGGATTGCGTCAACAGTTTGGTCAAATTCAAAGAAATCAATTTGATGCAGAGAAGAAAGTGGCTGTATCAGATACTTCAATACAAAACATTCAAAGAAGCCAGCATCAATTAGATGAGGAGCAATTGCATAGAGCTGAACAAGTGGCAGAAATCACAACACAATTAGCAGCTAAAGAATCGGAATTGGCTGCAAGCAAAGCCCATTTAGCTGACTTACAATCGCAAAATGAAAAAGCAAAAACGAGTATTTTTGAAACACAAGAAGCACTTGAGCAATTAAGATCAAAATTAGCTGAACAATCCAGAATTTTAGATGCTAAGAAAAACGAATACGATTTATTAAAAAGTTTAGTGGACTCCATGGATGGTTATCCAGAAAGCGTTAAATTCTTACATAAGAATACTGGTTGGAACCACAGTGCGCCAATCCTCTCTGATATTATATATGTTCAAGAGGCTTATCGTACTGCAGTTGAAAATGTATTGGAACCCTATTTAAATTATTACGTCGTGAATGATTTAAAGGAAGGTATGCAAGCAGTGCATTTATTGGATGAAAATAAAAAAGGGAAGGCGAATTTCTTTTTATTAGATCAACTAGCTGGCGCTAAAGCAGAATCTGCTCCATCCAATACCATTGCAGCTTTATCTGTGATTGAGATTGATCCAAAATATGCTGCTCTTGCAAATCATTTATTGGGAAATGTATTTATTGCCGAAAATGAAGCTGCTTTAGAAGCTGCTACTACAGGAATGATTTTAGAGAAGACTGGGAAGTATGTAAAAGGTAAGTATACATTAACTGGTGGTAGCGTTGGATTATTTGAAGGGAAAAAAATAGGCCGTGCAAAAAATTTAGAAAAATTATTAGAAGACATTCAATCACAAGAAACGGTTGTGAATGCATTAAAATCGCAAATTCAAGTTAAACACGAGTCGGTTTTACAGTATAATGAACTATTGAAAGAGCAAGAAATTAGAACGACAGAACAAAATGTGAATCATTTAATCAATGATGTTTTTGCCAATAAGAATCGTTTAGAAAACTTACATTCTGCGCAGGTTGCGGCAGTTGCTAAGTTGGCAGAATTAGCAGAAAAAATTGCACAAGAGCATGCCCTTATTGGGGATACTAGAACTCAATTGGTTGAATTGAATGCTTCATTACAGGCAACTCAAGCTCAATTAGAGGCTATTGAATTGGCATACCAAGCTGCAGAGCAAGCGTATCATTTAGCATCTGGCGAATTCAATGAGATGAACTTACAGTTGACGAAGCAACAAAGCAAAATTGAAGCTTTACAACAAGAAGTGATTTTTAAAGACAATCAATTGAATGACTTACATACACAAATTCAATCCAATACGACACAGTTGACAGAAGCATCTTCTGCCATTGTAGAAAGTAAGACTGAAATAGCAGCTATCGATACTGCATTGGTTGAACTATTGAGAAACAAAGAAGCAGAAGAGTTAAAATTAAACGAAGCAGACCAAGCATATTATGCACTAAGAACTGCCTTACAAGAAAAAGAAAGTACTTTAAGACTTCAGATAAAGTCTAAGGAATTAATGGATCAGTTGATCAATGAGATTAAGGATAAATTAAATAATTTAAAACTACAATTGGCAGGAACCAAGGAAAGATTAAGTGTAGAGTTTAAAGTGGAATTAGAAGAAATTTTAGATTTAGGAAGACAAACTGAAGCGACCCTTGAAGAACTTCAAGCAGATGTAGAGAAGATGAAGAAGCGTTTGGAGAATATGGGTGAAGTGAATCCAACTGCGATTGAAGCTTACACGGAGATGAAAAAACGTTATGATTTTATCTTAGAACAAAAGAATGACTTAGTCACCGCGAAGGAAAGTTTATTGTTAACAATACAAGAAGTAGAAGCAACTGCCAATCAAGCCTTCTTAGAAACATACAATGCTGCAAGAGAGCATTTCCAAAAAGTATTCAAAGCATTGTTTACTGAAGAAGATTCTTGTGACTTAATTTTAGTAGATCCTACTAACCTTTCAGAAACTGCAGTGGAGATTGTGGCAAAGCCTAAAGGCAAGCGTCCATCTTCCATCACACAGTTGAGTGGTGGAGAACGTACATTGACTGCAACAGCGATGTTATTTGCTATTTACTTAATCAAACCAGCACCATTCTGTATCTTGGATGAGGTAGATGCACCATTGGATGATGCCAACATTGGCAAGTTCACACAAATGATTCAGAAGTTCTCTGATAACTCTCAGTTTATCATTGTAACCCACAATAAGCAAACAATGAGCGCAGTGGATGTGATTTATGGTGTGACGATGCAAGAGCCTGGGGTAAGTAAATTAGTGCCTGTGGATTTCAGGAATTTAACAGCATAATTAAAATTGCAGTAATGCAAATCATATAGCTTTAGCGTCCTCGTTAGCAATTTCGGGGGCGCTTTTTAATTTAAATCACCACAATTGATCAAATCGGTACTCCTATTATTCATTGCATGCTTTATATGCTACCTGCCTTTTAGCAGGACACCTGACTACTTTGATAGTGAAATCACTCCAGCATTAATTGAAGCTAAAAATGGGGACGTCTTTGCTGTATTTCAAGAAGCAGGCAAGCAATACCAAGTGGCCTTAGACCCATTGATCTACCAATCAAAAATTGGTTCAAGAATCGAAATTAGGTATGAACTAAGTGCACCTCAACATGCAAAACTCAATCAAGTAATAGGGTATTGGTTGGAGCCTAAAGAATTACTAGGCGCTGTTTTTATCTTGATTGTCTTACTCATTGCCGCCTACGCCACAACACATCGTCCAGATGCTGCTTCCTTGAAAGAGCAGATAGAGTTTAAAAAAGAAGATACAGGAAAATATGTGTAAGAAAAACTACGGAAAGTCTTACTAATGAGTATCCAATTATAAATAATTTAGAAAAAATACTAGAATCCTCGCCTCTTGTCTCACAAGTTCGAACGATCGGCGAGCATTAGTATTTCTTTCTAAATTTCTTTTTAGGAGTAAGTAATTAGAATCAATACTATTCCGTAGCGATCGTTCGAGCAAAGCGAGCGAGAGCCTAGGGATAGGTATTAATTCTAATTTATAATACAATGATTGTTTAGATAAGATTCCAGATTTTTTCTAAATCAGTTAGAAGCAGGAAGATTATTTAGCGAGGATGCGCTTGATGTCTTTGTCGATGTCGCGGTTCTTGATGGTTTCGCGTTTGTCGTATTCTTTTTTACCACGGCCGATTCCAATTTCCATTTTAGCATAATGCTTTTCATTGAAAAAGATGCGAAGTGGCACAATGGTAAATCCTTTTTCTTTGGTTTGTGCCTCAATCTTTTTTAGTTCTCTTGCAGTTAACAACAATTTTCGATCGTGGACTTCGATATGGTTATTCTTATTGCCATGAGAGTAAGCGTTGATGAATAAAGACCTTACCCATAGTTCGCCTTTATCAAAAAAACAGAAAGAATCGTTGAAGCTAACTTTGCCAGCGCGAATAGATTTGACTTCGGTACCCATCAATACAATGCCCGCCACATATTTATCTTCTATCTGGTAGTTGAAATAGGCCTGCCTATTGTTTAATTCTATTGTCTTTGGTGCTTTCGCCATAAAAAATATCCCGATGTGCTAGACCGGGATACAAAAGTACTATTTAAAATTGATTTCTTTTTGGCATTAACTTCTGAACATAAAAGCAACTTGTGACAATTTTTGCTTCAGTTCTTTTCTATCCACTATAAAATCAAGGAATCCATGTTCTAATAAGAACTCTGAACGTTGGAAACCTGGAGGTAAATCTTTCTTGATGGTCTCTTTAATGACCCTTGGACCAGCAAAACCAATCAATGCGCCTGGTTCTGCTATATTGAGATCTCCTAACATTCCAAAGCTGGCAGAAATACCACCAAATGTAGGGTCGGTAAGCAAGGAGATGAAAGGTAATTTAGCATCACTTAATTGAGATAATTTTCCACTTGTTTTTGCTAATTGCATTAAGCTAAATGCACTTTCCATCATACGTGCTCCACCACTTTTACTAATCACTAAGAAGGGGAGTCGATGTTGAATACAATAATCCACTGCACGACTAAATTTTTCTCCCATGACACTTCCTAATGATCCGCCAATGAATTCAAAATCCATACATGCAACCACATAGCCTTCGCCATTCATTTTACCAACACCTACACGCATAGAATCTTTCAAATCTGTTTTAGAATGAATTTCATCTAAACGTTTTTGGTAATTTTTTAAATCGGTAAAATTAAGTGCGTCCTTACTTTTGATTTCATCAAATAGTACATCAAATTCTTGGTTGTCAAATAAGAAAGCAAAATATTCATCACTACCAATGCGATGGTGATAATTACATTTGTCACAGATGTACAAATTTTCTTTTAATTCAGAACTAGTACATATATGATTACAGGTTGGACACTTTGTCCATAATCCTTCTGGTGTTTCTTTCTTGTCTGCAGTTGAAGTACTAATACCTTTACGAATTCTTTTAAACCATCTTGATTTATCTGCTGCATCAGAATGGTTTAATTCTTCTCCAGTTAGGTTGACTTCAATGTCTTCTACTTTTTCACGCATAGGAACTGATTTAAACGTTTCTATTGATACAATTTAAGTCGTCAAAGGATTGCTCTAAACGTTTGATGAAAGACTCTTCGCCTTTTCTTAACCAAACTCTAGGGTCGTAATATTTTTTATTTGGCTTCTCCACACCCTCTGGATTACCCAATTGAGTTTGTAGATAAGCTTCATTCTTTTTATAATAGCTTAGAACACCTTCCCAGAAAGCCCATTGTAAGTCGGTATCTAAATTCATTTTAATTGCACCATATCCAATGGCTTCTCTAATTTGATTTTGAGGAGAACCAGACCCACCATGGAATACAAAATAAACTGGTTTTGGTGCTGTGCCCAATGTCTTTTCAATATGTACTTGACTATTGTGTAAAATCTCAGGTTTTAATTCCACATTGCCTGGACTGTATACGCCGTGTACGTTTCCAAATGCAGCAGCAACTGTAAATAAATTACCTACTTTTCCTAATTCAGTATAAGCGTATGCAACATGTTCTGGTTGCGTATATAATTTATCATTTTCAATTCCGCTATTGTCCACACCATCTTCCTCGCCACCTGTTACACCTAATTCAATTTCAATACTCATGCCTAATGGCGCCATGCGTTTAAAGAATTCAACAGAGGTTTGGATATTCTCTTCGATAGGTTCTTCTGACAAATCCAACATATGAGAACTGAACAAAGGTTGTCCATGTAGTTTGTGGTATTTTTCACTCTCGTCAATTAAAGCACTAATCCATGGCAACCATTTTTTAGAAGCGTGGTCTGTATGTAAAATAACAGGCACATCATAAAACTTAGCCACTTGGTGCACATGTAAAGCACCTGCAATGGCACCTTGTATATTGGCTTGTAAATTATCATTTGGCATACCCTTGCCAGCAATGAATTGGGCACCACCATTTGAAAACTGTATGATAATAGGAGACTTTACTTTCGCCGCTGTTTCTATTGCTGCATTGATGGTATCCGTTCCCGTGGTATTGACTGCGGGAATCGCAAAATTATTGTCTTTAGCATCGTTGTATAATGCTTCTAATTCCTTACCGTATAAAACGCCAGATCTGTACTTGTTCATTGTTTAATGATTGAAGGACAAATATACAATTTATGAACCAAACGGATGTTAGCTAGATCTTTAAATCCAGCCTAAATTAGTCTATAAATGCTTTGGATTTCATCCATTCGTCATTATATACTTTCCCAACATACCTGCTTCCGTGATCATGGAAAATACAAACAACCACATCGGTTGGTTTTAATTTATCTTTTAATTGTATTAGCCCTTGTAAACAGCCTCCTGCGCTATATCCACAAAATAATCCTTCTTCTTTTGCAATACGTCTAGTCATCAAAGCGCCTTCTTTATCTGCCACTTGTTCAAAATGATCAATGACTGACATGTCGTAATTAGCTGGTACAAAATCTTCTCCAAAACCTTCCGCTATATAAGGCTTTACATAGGCCATATCCACTTCTCCTGTTTGAAAATAATGGGTTAACAAAGAGCCTATTGGATCGATTGCCCATATTTGAACATTGGGGTTCTGCTCTTTTAAATATTTTGCTGTGCCAGTGATGGTACCACCAGTGCCGGCAGTACATACTAAGTGGGTGATTTTACCTTCGGTCTGACGCCAAATTTCAGGACCAGTACTTTCATAATGTGCTTGTCGGTTGGCCAGATTATCATATTGATTAAAGAAGTAGGAGTTGGGGATTTCTCCTGCCAATTTCCTTGCAACTGAATAATAACTAGCAGGATCTTCTGGTGCCACATTGGTAGGGCATACAATCACTTCGGCACCTACCGCTCTCAAAATATCCATCTTCTCCTTACTTTGTTTATCAGTCGTTGTAAAGATGCATTTATAACCTTTTACGACAGCTGCTAAGGCTAAGCCCATTCCAGTATTGCCACTCGTGCATTCAATAATGGTGCCACCAGGTTTTAATTTACCTTCTGCTTCGGCCACTTCTACCATTTTTAAAGCCATCCTATCTTTAATAGAATTGCCTGGATTAAAATAGTCCACTTTAGCCAAGATCGTTCCTGGAATGCCCTCACTGACTTTATTTAATCGAATGATTGGGGTATTGCCAATTGTTTCTAAAACGTTATTTAGCCACATAAAAAAGGTTGCTTTTATTGAAGGTGAAATTAAGTTAAAAAAACCTAATACTATTGCATGTCAGCAAAATTGCTTGTGATGATTTCACAGAATTTGGTGTCAATCATTTTTTCAGCTAAAGCAATCATATTTGAAAAAGCTTTTGCATTGCTGATACCATGACCAATGATCACTGGCTTATTCACACCTAAGACAGGTGTTCCACCATAATTTTCAAAATGAAAACGTCCAAAAAAGGAATCCTTTTCTAGACCCTGATGTGCTGCCGCTTCATACATGGCCTCTGCAGTCTTTAAAATAACATTTCCAGTAAATCCATCACAAACAATCACATCTGCTTTGTCATTAAAGACATCACGTCCTTCGACATTGCCAATGAATTGAATATGGGAATTTTCTTTTAAGAGTGGGTAAGTGGATTGTGCTAATACATTGCCTTTGCCTTCCTCTTCTCCAACATTCAATAAGCCCACAGTTGGAACATCGATGTTTAAAATATGCTTTGCATATAAATTACCTAGAATAGCAAATTGGTTCAGTTGTTCAGGTTTACAATCCGCATTCAAACCCACATCTACTAGGATGCCGGTTTTGCCATTTAATTTTGGTAAAAGTGAGGCGATCGTTGGTCTTAAAACACCCTTAATTGGCTTTATGCTAAACATGGCACCCACTAACATGGCACCTGTATTTCCTGCACTTAAAAAAGCGTCTATCTTGCCTTCTGCTAAATAACGAAACCCAATTGCAATAGACGAATTAGGTTTTTCTTTTAATGCTTTGGTAGGATGTTCATGGTATCCAATCACTTCTGGTGCATCTACTAAATGCAAAAAAGGTGAGGCAATCCCATGGTGCTGAAAGAGTTCTTCCAACTGGGCTGCATCACCTATGCAATATAAATTGTGTTGAGCATTGGATAGATAGAGTTGAATGCCTTTGACAGCTTCAAGTGGTGCAAAATCACCACCCATCATATCGATACCAATATTCATTATTGGTAAATTATGCTTTTAAAGGCGCCTTCTCAGCTACTAATTTTCCTTTATAGAATAATTTTCCTTCTTGTACGTGCGCACGATGACGAACGTGGATTTCTCCTGTTGTACCATCTTTGCTTAATGTTACTTCTTGAGCAACATAGTGTGTTCTTCTTTTAGCGCTACGTTGTTGGGAGTGTCTGCGTTTAGGATTAGGCATCTCTTATTTTTTAAATTTTTTAATCTATTTTATTTTCTATTCTACTTCTTTCTATTTTTTTTAGAAGCCTAAGCTTCCGCATCTTCTTCTCCTTCTAAATCCTTGAACTGTTCCAATCCTTTCCAAAGCGTTTTTGATGTCGCCTCGGTAGGAGGGATTTCGTTGAAGAAATTGAGCTGATCAATTACTTTTTGGTTACAAGTTGATTTTCCTTTTTCATCCAATTTGCAGATATTTTGCAAAGGAATGCTAAGGCTAATGAATTCGTAAATCCAATTCGCAATGGACAAATTATTATCGCTACGATCTAAGTAAAAAATGTCAGGATCTTCCTCTTCACTATTCATCTTGTCGGCGTCATCAACTAGTTTTACAATTAAGTTAAATTCGTCCCAAAGTTGAACACTAAGTGGATTCCCGCATCGGTCACATAGGGTATCAATTGTCCCGTCAATATCAAAATGTAACTGCATAAAACCTGAGTGCTTTTCCAAAAGGAGCTTCACTTTGGTTTGACAATTACTGAAATCTTGTGGTCCAAAATCTAAAAAGAACTGATCCTCAATACGGTATTCGAACTCATGTTCTCCAGCTGTTAAGCCAA
>JBILCS010000112.1:0-3164 GCA_044353005.1 Sediminibacterium sp.
ATGTCCTGTTATGGCCCATAACCGTACTTTAAGGGTTGCAAAGTTAGTAAAAATAGGTCAAAAGACAAAGTTTATACTAATTTTACTAGATAATTATTCTGTGCAAATGTATCGATTTAGACCGGGTTTAAGCAAGCTCATTTTACCATCCATATGGATTTTACTGTTTGCAGTCTGTCTATTAGCGCCTTTATACCCTGAATTGATATCGAGTTACTATACAAAAGTCTTGTTTAGATATGGGACATCTGGCTTAAGATTCCTATTTGGAAGTATCCATTTTGCTATTGGTGAATTAGTATATATAACTATTCTTATAATATTGATAATTAATGTTTTAAAATATATTAACTCACTAAAAAGTTTCAATCATATTGCACAAAAGGGATGGTTTTTATTAACCAAACTGAGTTGGCTTATTGTAAAATTATTCGTGGTATTTCAGCTGATTTGGGGTTTGAATTATATGCAACCAGACCCGACCAAGGATTTTGATTTATCGGTACAAACGCCTAAAAATGCTCAAATCGCCCTCTCGGAAATGGATGCCCTGACTTATGAATTGATAGAGGAGCTTAATAAAACAAAGGCAGCAATAAGCTTGAATAATCCTATTGAACCCAATTTTGAGCAAGTGGTAGCCAATGTGCAACAAGCCTATCAAGCACGCGCTATCGAACATCCTAGGTTTAACCTGGAACATCAAAGTGTTAAAAAAGCGATTTTTCCTAGTTTGGGAGATTATATTGGATTTTTAGCTTTTTATCAACCTATCACTGGCGAGGCAATCCTTAGATCGGACCTTCCAATTTTAACCCAGCCCTATACCATTGCACATGAAATGGCACATCAATTAGGCTATGCGTCTGAAACAGAAGCAAATTTTATTGCATTTGTGCTTGCATCAGAGACCAATGATCCTTATTTAAAATATTCTATGTTATTGCAAATGTTCAGCTATGCGCAGGATGCGCAATTATTATTGCTTGCCGGGAACAAAGGTTTTGATGCTTGGAAAACGCAAATTGAAAAAAACAGGTCATTATTGAGCCTAGCTGTTTTGAAAGATCGGGCAGGGATCAAAGCATTTTTTGCTGCAAGAGCAGATAAGCAAATACAAGCATCTACTCAACTGTATGATCAATTCTTAAAATGGAATCAACAAGCAGCAGGATTGAATAGCTATGCAGATGTATTAAAGTGGGTTAGGGCGTATCGACTTAAAACTGATTCTTCCACATCATACTCTCAATAGGCTTCTCAGGCTGTCCGCTATATTTAGCGTTTTTCTTTTGATTGTATTTAACTTCAATTTCACCATCCACAGGGAAGTAGATCAATTGACCAATTGGCATCCCTTTGTACACACGCACTGGTTGTTTAACAGAGATTTCTAAGGTCCAATAACCACAAAAACCAACATCACCTTTACCTGCTGTAGCATGAATATCAATACCTAAACGACCAGTTGAAGATTTACCTTCTAAAAATGGCACATGAGCATGGGTTTCTGTATATTCTAAAGTAACGCCTAAATAAAAGCCTGTTGGTTCTAACACAAATCCTTCCTCAGGAATTTCAAAATAGGTTATGGTATTATGCGCTTTGGCATCAAGAATCTCGTTGTCATAAGTTGCCAACCACTTTCCAAGGTGCACGTCATAACTATTGCTTCCAAGATCTTTACGATCGTAGGGTTCAATTTTGATAGTGCCTTTTTGAATTTCTTCGAGTATACGTGAATCTGATAATATCATCTTAATCGATTTATGTTTAATTTCGGTCTTTAAAACAGACCGCAATCTAATTCAAAATGCCTTTCTTTTATCAACAAAATATTAACGAGACCGCTCATTTAGCCATTTGGTCTATTCAAGAACCAGCTTCCTTTTTTGAGACAGATGTGCAGCTAGCTATTCCAATTGCCAATGAGGAAAGGAGGACACAACATTTAGCGGTTCGATTATTATTTAAATTAATGATGCCAGAAGCGGATTTGAGCCAATTGGTGATGGCGGATAATGGCAAACCTTATTTATTAGGATTACCTTTTCATTTTTCATTTTCACATTGCAAGGGCTATGCAGCTTGTGCGGTGGACGATCAACCTGTAGGGATCGATATTGAAATGATACACCCCCGCATTTCAAAAGTGGCACATAAGTTTTTAAATGATAGCGAGAAAGCAATGATTGCAGCGTTGGAAGAAAAGGATCAATTGAATCAGTTGGCATTTTTATGGGCAGCCAAAGAAGCCATGTATAAAAAGTATGAACAATTGGGAATTGATTTTGCAAAGGACTTTAATATCCTAGAATTAACCAAAGGAGATAGGGGTAGCGTGCCAGCAACAATTTTACATAAAGGAAGCGATATCCGTGTCCATTTAGAATATCATTTTGGAACGGATTATGTCTGCGTTACTTGTTGTAGTTAATTATTTATTCTTCCTCTAATCCAAGCGTTTCATCATCTTCTAGTAAATCTAAGTGAATGGCGTCCGCACCAGCGATGCCCTCAATGGATCCTTTAATGTGCATGGCATTGAGCAATACTTTTTCAAGTTGTTTCTCTCTTGCTTTCCAAAGTTTTTCCATCGCGTCTCTTTCTTTCTGAATACTAGAGCGCATTTGTCTAAAGCCTTCGCCCACAGCTTTCCATTGTTCGCTGAATTCATTACTAGTTAAGTAGTCATAAAGAAAACTCATTTTATCTCCTTTATTCACTTGACTCTTTTTAGTATCATAGATTTTTAGAATCGCATTTCTCAATAATAAAGCAACACTTTTAACTTCTTGGAAAGAACAGATATACACACCGTCTTTTTCACCAAATCGATCTAATTCTTTAGGGAAGGTTTGCGTTACAATCACTGCAATATCTGCGCTTTGACTGCGCATATCCGCTTTCAATTTATCAATCCACTCTTGGTTAAAATCTTTGGTCCTTTTACTTTCATAAATAATTTTACCTGCTTCTTGACCAAGGCTATTGCGCACTAGTTGAATGCAGTCTGCACCGCGTACCCCTTTACCAACCTCTGAAATTTGATCAAAAGGGAAACTTGACTTAAGCAGTTCTTCTAATAATAATTCTTGTACTTCACCTTGCATTTGCATACTACCTTGTTCTGCTTTGCGTCGCATTTCTTCGGCTAGTTTGCG
>JBILCS010000041.1:0-14844 GCA_044353005.1 Sediminibacterium sp.
CATAAGAACCTGCATCCAAATGACCAGAATAACATCTGAAGAACGCTAAACGTCCCACGAAAGGATCGGTCATGATTTTGAAAGCCAATGCAGCAAATGGTTCTTTTGCATTTGGTTTACGGTAAATTTTTTCTCCTGTATCTGGATCTGTACCTTCTGTATCATCAACATCCACTGGAGAAGGTAGGTAACGACAAACTGCATCTAATGCTGTTTGTACGCCCTTGTTTTTGAATGAAGATCCACACATCATAGGAACGATACTTAAATCGATCGTTGCTTTACGAATGGCTTCGTGCACTTCCTCTTCAGAAATAGTATCAGGATTTTCGAAAAACTTCTCCATTAAGTTGTCGTCGTATTCTGCAACGGCTTCAATCAATTGAGCTCTCCAATAATCCACATCTTCTTTCATATCATCAGGAATAGGATTTTCTACATAAGTCATCCCTTCTGTAGCATCATCCCAAATAACAGCTTTCATTCTGATTAAATCAACTACGCCAGTGAAATTATCTTCTGCACCAATTGGTAATTGCAATGGCACCGCTTTCGCACCTAACATTTCTCTTACTTGTGTTACCACCATTAAGAAATCCGCACCAGCACGGTCCATTTTATTTACGAATCCAATACGAGGAACTTTATAACGATTTGCTTGACGCCATACTGTTTCTGATTGTGGCTCAACCCCATCCACAGCAGAAAACAATGCAATCAAGCCATCCAATACACGCATAGAACGCTCTACCTCTACAGTAAAGTCAACGTGACCTGGAGTATCAATGATATTGAAATAATAATCTTTTGTTCTATCATCTTTTTTACCCAATGTAGTTGGGAACTGCCATTGGCAACTTACTGCTGCAGAAGTAATTGTAATACCTCTTTCTTTTTCTTGTTCCATCCAGTCAGTAGTAGCAGCACCATCATGTACTTCACCAATTTTGTGAATCATACCAGTGTAGCGCAAGATACGTTCTGTAGTTGTAGTTTTACCCGCATCAATGTGCGCAGCAATACCAAAGTTTCTTTGTAGTTTTAAGTCAGCCATATTAGGGTTGTTTAATTTTATTTATCCAATTTTCCGAGGCGCAAAGTTAATCATATAAGTGATTTAAAAACGGATTCCGCCCCTTTTTTTCAATAAAAAACCTCCACATTGCTGTCGAGGTTTTTGTATAGTAAGTTAAATGATTCCTTTTGAGGAGATTACACTTTAAAGTGAGAGAACGCTTTGTTAGCCTCAGCCATACGGTGTGTATCTTCTTTCTTCTTAAATGCACCGCCTTCGCCTTTTGTTGCTGCAACGATTTCGTTGGCTAATTTGTCCGCCATTGTCTTACCGTTACGCTCACGGCTAAAACGCACCAACCACTTCATGCTTAAAGAAATTTTTCTGTCTGCACGAACTTCAGCTGGAATTTGGAAAGTTGCACCACCAATACGACGACTACGAACTTCAACCGCTGGAGTGATATTTACCACCGCTTTTTTCCACATTTCATAACCATCTTCATTGGTCATTTTAGTTACTTTATCTAAAGCATCATAAAATATTTTGTAGGCAGTTGTCTTTTTACCATCTAACATGATGTTGTTGATAAAACGAGTTACTTGAACATCATTGAAACGAGGATCTGGAGCTAATGGAATCTTTTTGGGTTGTGCTTTACGCATGTCGAATATTAATTAGTTGTTACTTGATTAGAATTATTTATTTCTTTGCTTTTTCTTTCTTAGTACCATACTTAGAACGAGACTGCTTACGGTCTTTAACACCAGCAGTATCCAAACTTCCACGAACAATATGGTAACGCACACCTGGTAAGTCTTTTACACGACCACCACGGATTAAAACGATACTGTGCTCTTGTAAGTTATGGCCTTCACCAGGGATATAGGCAATGACTTCAATCTTATTAGTCAAACGTACTTTTGCTACTTTACGTAAAGCAGAGTTCGGCTTTTTTGGAGTTGTTGTGTATACTCTTGTACAAACACCACGACGCTGAGGACATGCATCCAAAGCTCTTGATTTACTTTTAGCCCTGATGATCTCACGGCCTTTTCTCACTAATTGTTGAATAGTAGGCATTAATTATGCTGTTTAGTTCAATTTTGGTTTATAAAAAATTCGGAGGGCAAAGGTAATGTCTGTTAACGAATTACCAAAATGTTATTTGCTATTTTTTAAAAAATAAAGCAATTAGACCCTTTTGCCCTACGATTGTCTTTGTTTTTGATAGTTAAACGACTGATTAACAGTTATTTGACTATATTTTCACCAGCCACCCATGCACATCTGCTTCTAGCCCTGTGCGGATATCATTTAGCTTCTTTTTTAGCTTTGGCGCGACCTCTGACTTAGTTAAGTCAAAATCCATCACATAATCTCCATCTGCTAATGTGGAGATAAAAGAGACCACAGCAGCTGTACCCACCCCAAATACCTCTTCTAACTTACCCGATTTGTGTGCAGCAACAATCTCTTCGATTGAAAGGTTACGCTCCTCTACGGTATACCCCATTTCCTTTAACAAGGTAATTGCACTGTCTCTTGTAACCCCTTTTAACACGGTGCCTCTTTCCAAGCTTGGGGTAATCACTTTTCCATCAATCACAAACATCACATTCATCATCCCCACTTCTTCTACATATTTATGTTCCAACGCATCCGTCCATAAAACTTGATCATACCCTTTTTGTTGTGCTAAAACAACTGGGTACAAACTTGCACCATAATTACCGCCATTTTTTGCAAAACCTACACCACCTGGTGTCGCTCTAGTATAATTTTTTTCAATTAAAATCTTCATTGCTTCAACATTGTATGGACCAGCAGGACCAAGAATAATCATAAACTTATACAATGCCGATGGACGTACCCCAATAAATGGATCAGTTGCAATCATGAATGGTCGAATGTATAAAGAATGATCTGCTTCTTTTGGAATCCAATCTTGTTCAATTTTTATTAATTGCTTCATACCATCCATGAATAACCATTCAGGCACTGCTGGCATTTGCATTCTTTCTGCAGAGGTATTGAAGCGTTTATAATTTTCTTGAGGTCTAAAAATAACCACCTGATCTGTTGCACTCTTATACGCTTTAATGCCTTCAAATATGGATTGACCATAATGCAATACTGCAGAAGATGGATCTAATTGTAATGGTTCGAATTTTTTGATGACTGCATTTGTCCATTCGCCATTGATATAATCTGCTTCCAACATATAGTTGGTGAAGCTCTTTCCAAAGTAGAAATTTTTAGCATCTAACTGCCTTAATTGCTCCTTTGGCATTTCGATAAATGGGATATTGTGTACACTCATATTTAGTCGTTTTTAATGCAAAATCAAGCACAAAGAAACACAAAAAAATAAAGACATACAATTGTTATTTTTTCAAACCAATCAATTCAGTTAATTTTCGGTATCCAAACCCTATGAAAGAAGTAAAAAACAAACTGCCAAATAGCGTATTAGTGCACCTGTACAAAGAAAGCTTAGTGCTAGGTACCGCGTTGGTAAATGTGGATAAAAAAGTACAGCCCAAGATTCCAGCTAGCACAGAAATTGACAGTATCAGCGAAGATGCTACCCCCATTGGTCCTGTTAAATTTCTTGGGGAACACCAAAAAAAGATCCTTGTTTTGGTGCAAGATATCAATGCAGTGCATTTAAATGAAAGAGACTTTGATTTGTTAACGTCAATTTTAAATGCGTGCAAATTAACCATTGCTGATATTGCCTTAATTAACCTTGCAAATAAAAACTTTTCACTGCATCAAATTTTAACAGAAGTACCTTCTGATTTTGTATTGGTTTTTGATATCAATGCTACACAATTAAAAATTAAATTGCCTACTAAATTATATACACCAATTTTACTTGGTGAAACCCAATTATTATTCAGTAATAATTTAGCACAAATGCAAGGAATTGATCAAGCTTCTAAAATTGAAAAAACAAAATTATGGAGCGCATTAAAATTAATTTTTAAATTATAAATCTAAGATTAGTTAAAATGCATACACTCATTTTTGCTACAAACAATCGAAATAAAGTGGCCGAAATTCAATCCTTAGTTGGAAACAATTTTGAGATTATTCCACTCAAAGAAGCTGGTATTGAAATTGACATTCCAGAGCCACATGATCAATTGGAAGCCAATGCTCAAGAGAAGGCTATGACCATTTTTAATTTGACTAATCAAGACTGTTTTAGTGAAGACACGGGATTAGAAATTGCTGCTTTAGGCGGCGCCCCTGGCGTTAAAAGTGCAAGATATGCAGGAGACAATAGCAATGCGCAGGCTAACATTGACCTTGTTTTAAGTAAAATGACTGGCATTGAAAATAGGACAGCACAGTTTAGAACAGTCATTTGTTTGATCTGGAAAAATCAAACCTATTATTTTGAAGGCATTTGCAAAGGACAAATCTTAACGACCATGCAGGGTGAAAATGGATTTGGCTATGACCCTATTTTTGTACCCGATGGTGCTTTAAAAAGCTTTGCCAATATGACGATGGATGAAAAGAATCAATTCAGTCATAGGAAAAAAGCTGTGACGCAATTGTTTGAATTCTTAGGCACTTTAAATTAAGCGCTATACCTAGTGAAGGCATTGGTGATGTACCCCAATAAAAAACTTACTAAATAATTATTGATGGAATGGCGTCTCGCTATTCCAAATCTCCCAACTCGCATCGGCTTGCAGGTGTAACATTTCTAATCCATTCTGCGTGGTCGCACCTTGTGCTGCACCTTTTGCTAGAAATTTGGTTATTGCAGGATTGTACACCAAATCATACAGATGATGCTTTGAAGTGATTGCCTCATAAGGTAAATTAGGTGCTTCATCTACATTTGGAAACATGCCAACAGGACTTGTTTGAATGAGTAATGTATGTGTTGCAATGACTTCAGGACTTAAAGATGCATAAGTCATAGCGCCTTCTGTTGCAGTTCTAGAAACCAATTGGTATTCGATACCTAATTTTTTAAGTACCCATTCTACTGCAGCAGCAGCGCCGCCCGTTCCAAATATGAGTGCTTTTTGATGATGGGGTTGTAAGTAGGGCAATAAAGATTGTTCAAAGCCAATCACATCTGTATTGTAGCCATATAAAGCACCTTCGTGCAGTTGGACGCAATTACAAGCTTGAATGGATTGTACCACCGATGAAGGATGTTGTAAAAAAGGAATCACTAATTTTTTATACGGGATGGTGACATTCAATCCTTGTAAAGATGGATTGTTCTCCCATAAACTTGTAAATAAATCGATGGATTCAATTGGAAAGTTTTCATACTGTGCATCCAATATCTTTTCGGTCAAAAAATGATTGGCGAAATATCCTTTTGAAAAAGAATGTGATAATGGAAATCCGATTAATCCAAACTGGCGCACATTTATTTATTTAAATATAAATCAAAAGTATCTCCACGAAGACCAATACGCATTGCTTCTAATGGAATCACTTCTGATGGTGCAATATTACCTAGGTTCACATTGCAACCAATTAATTCAAGGAAATATAATTGTTGCGCTTTTTGTGGTGCTTCCCAAAGAATTTTTTCAGCAGGTATTTTAGTTAGGATCTCTTGCACAAGCCCTTCCCTCACCTCTCCTGAACCCCTATAGATACCAACGTTTCCAGCTTCTCTTGCTTCTGCAATGACATAAGAAGCGCCAGCACTTAATTCCGCACTCATTAATTCAATCCATTTGTAAGGAGGGATAATATGTGCGGCATCTTTACTTCCAACTTCACTAAATACTTTTGCAAATTTTGCTATTTTTTCAATGTAACCACATTTCTCTGTATGTGGAATTTCAATTGAACCATCACTTACTTCAATCACATCAATCTTATAGTCTTTGCACATTGCTATGTAATCATCGAACTGATTTCTAATAACAAAAGCTTCGAACAAAGTACCTCCAAAATAAACTGGAATATGATGCTGTTGGTATAACTCAATTTTTGCTCTCAAATTCGGTGTCACAAAAGAAGTACCAAAACCTAATTTAACAATATCTGTATGAGGCCCGGCAACACTAATAAAATTCTCCGCATCTCTAAAACTAAGGCCTTTATCCATGACCATTGTTAATCCGTTTTGTCTAGGCTGTTTTGTTCTTTCTGGTATTTGTGTTAAACTAAAATTGATCATATTGCTATTTTTGCAAAGATAATTTAAAATACTCAGTTTATCTAAGCTTCTTGTATTGACTAATTAATTCCACCACTTTAGGATCTTGAATCAGTTCAGGATAAAATTTAATGAGCTTATTCAACCATTTACCAGATTTAGACAAAGCCATCTCTAATTGCAGCAATCCTTCCTTTCGCTTTTTCATCATAAATAAGATCGCACTTCGGTAGTATACAAAAATAACTTTACCCTGTGTGGACATATAGGCCAGTTCTGTTTGCTCTAGTGCAGCATCATATTGATGATTGGCAATTAAACATTTGATAAAACTTTCCCATCCTGCAATTTGCTTTGGCTTATGTTTAACTACAATGCCAAAATAGGTTGCTGCTTCTTTGTATTGGTCTAAGTACATATAACACTCCCCCATCATGATATAATACTCATTGATATGTTTATTAATTCTAATGGCATGTTCGATTTGTTTGATCGCCATTTGCCATTTTGATTCTAACATATAAGTAGAAGCAATTTTTTGATAAAGCCTACTATCTTCTGGATTTAAGTGGACCGCTTTTTTATAATGAAACCTCGCTTGCGCAAAGTTTTTTAATCGATGGTAACAATGCCCAATGGCTTCATAAATGACATCCTCAGGCCTTGATAGTTCTAGTACTTTCTCCAATGCCTCAATGGCTTCTTTATATTTTCTAGTTCTTAGATATGCATCTCCCATATTGCGATACGCATAATCAAACTTCTCGTCAATCACGATTGCAAATTGATAAGCATCTATTGCTTTCTCGTATAGTTTTATACCTTGGTAAGCTGCAGCAAGATTGAACCATGCAAGCGCATTGTAGGGCTGTTCGTCAATCATCTTTTGATGCAGTACAATACTTTCTTCATTACGTCCTGTGAAATCTGTCCAAAAACAAATTTTGTACAAGGCTTCCTCATTGGTTGGCTCTTCTTCTAAAATCAATTGCAAACAATCAAACACTTTATCAAAGGCTTCGTGGTCATCATAGACATCTGCTAATTCAAAAAGTAATTCTGTTCTTTCAGCACCTTCAAATAAATGCAATGCCTCTTTCAATAAAACAATCGCTTCTTCGGGTTGATCTAATGCCAAATAAGCATCCGTTTTAAGAATGAACAAATTCATGTCTTGATGATCATACAAAGTGGCTGTATTCAACAATGCCAATGCTTCGGTATATTTTCTGGTAGCCAATAATAAATCTGCTTTTTTAATCATCAGCAAGGCGGAAGATGGAAATTGAGACAATGCGATATCTGCAGCTTCAATCGCTTCAACAATCGCATCTTTTTCATCTAAGTGTGCAATGATCTTCTCAAAATCATCCTCTTCTATATAAGAAGGTGCTTTGCCAGTTTTTAAGTTCTGGTAACGCAAAAGAAGGTCCTGAATGTCTCCATTTTCGTCTTCAAATTGATGATTGAACATGGCATTTATTTACATATGTTTAATAAAACATTGAAAATCAATTAAAAAGGCATAATTCTTGGCGTTTCATTGATTTATTAAATGTACGTGTTAGGACTTAATTTGAACCAATTTATTGTTCACAGTCGAAGCGATATATCGTTAAAAAAAAATTTATGCCGTAATCTTATAATGTTTTATCTTCGTAATAACCGTGCGTATCCTAAGAACCATATTAACCTCTTTTGCAATTATTACAGTCGTATCCTCTTCTGTGAATGCATCAACTATTGTTAGCGGTACAAGCGATTCAAAAAAAGCCACCGAAAAATATAGTTTAAAAAACCTGAGTAGCTTAAGTCATAAAGCAAGCACATTTCGTGATTTAAAATCCAGCCTACTTTATAAAGGACTATCAGTTTCAACCACTATGACTTCTGGATTGGGACAATCAAATTATCTTAAATACAATAAAGGAAATATCACTTATGTGATCCCTTATCGTCATAAAGTGATTTTACCTAGGTTTAAGACACCAAGTCCACAACATCCCTAATTAATTTGTTGGTAGTTATTTTTATTGACTTCAAATACATTCAATGTAATTGGACTTAAGTCAACTTTTGTTGCGCTATACAATATTCGATTCCCTTCCTTTGTCGTTAATTGATAATTCAATACTAAGCCTGGTATATCTTTAAATGCTTGTTCGTATACTGTCACCGTGGGTAAAATAGCAGTTGTATATGTTACTTCCATTGAGGTTCCATTTGCCCAAGTTAATGTGATGGACGCGCATGGATAATTTAAAATGGAACTTATAAAGTCATTTTTTTTGGCTGCAACCAAACTAACAGGATTAATAGAAGTATATAGAATATACTGAAGGAATTTATTCAAGCCAATCTCTTTTAAAATGATGGCTGTGTCTTGTTGCGTATTGAATATAAGGGTCTGGGTTAACTGAAGCGTCTTTAAAATTGTTTTACAACTATTCCCCTTTATGAAAATTTGTTTTTGACCTATCAAACTTGTATCTCCAATGTTTGATATTTGATGAATATCATAGGTGATGGCACATTCACCAACAACTTTAGTTTGAGCGTATGATTGAAAGACGACACAACTCAGAAAGCAAACAATTAAGGGGGATAATCGTAGCATATTCAATAAACATTAATGTAAAAGAGACCCCAGCTTGAATTAGGCCTCTTTAGGGGATATTATTTTTTAGTTTTATCTTTTAAGGCTTGTACTTTTTTTTGCGACTCCATCATTTGTTCATATTTCTCCTGCCAATTACTTTTTTTCTTTGGCGTCTTTCTTTTTACCTCTATTGTAGCCAAAATTTTATCGTGATCGATGATGACTTTTTGAATTAACAATTGCAATAATAAAGTCACAATATTGGATACGGTATAATACCATGTTAATGCAGAAGGTAAACTATTGAAAATAAACAATAGCATGAATGGAAAAATATAAGGCATGTACTTTAACGCAGGATTATCTTGCGTAGGTGTCATCGACATATTGTAGATAGACGAAATAAACGTGGTCAATACTGCTGTTAATGTAAATAAACTGATATGGCTTCCAAAACCTAATGGAATACTAAATGGAAGGGTGTAGATAGAATCATAGCTAGACAAGTCTTGGCTCCATAAGAAGGACTGCCCCCTTAAAGCGATATTGGAATTAAAGAAACTGTATAGGGCAAAGAAAATAGGGATTTGTAATAATGCTGGAATACAACCACCCAAAGGATTCACACCTGCTTCTCTAAACAACTTCATTTGCTCCATTGCAAAAGCTTGTTGATCGTCCCCTGTCTTTTTCTTAATCTCATCTAGTTCAGGCTTCAATACTTTCATCTTAGCTGTACTCAAGAAACTAGAGTAAGTCAAAGGCGAAGTCACCAAACGAATAAAGATGGTTAGTAAAAATACAACCCATCCATAATTTTGAACAAAGCCAGCAAAGAAATCAAACACTGGCATAATGATGTATTTATTGATAGGGCGAACAAATGAATATAAGTCTCTTCCCAAATTCACAATTTGCTCCATCTCTGGCGCTTGCGATTTCAAGATTTCAAAATCATTCGGTCCATAATAAAGCGAAAGTGGCATCGTCGCATTTACGCCAGTCAATTTTGTTTGGAACTGTGCTTGCAATGTAGCTAATCCATTGCTGCTATCTGTCTTACGCTGCCAGTCAATTTTACCTGAATTAAATCCATCCTTATAAAGAACTGTCGTTGTAAAAAATTGTTGAACAAGTCCAACCCATTGAACAGGCTTTTCGAAAACTTTATTGGTGTTGCTAGAAATATAATCGAACTCGTTCCCTTCTGCAAAACAAATATTGGACATTTGACGCTCATAAGTCGTTGTCTTTTCTTGTCCATAAGAATGCACATCCCACAAAACATTTAATTGATTGTTGGTCAACAATTGATCTGCTCCATCCAACATGATATTCCAATCCACATTGTATTTTCCTTTTGCTAAAGTAAATTGGTGCTTAATTGTTTTACCATTTGGAGCGGTCCAAGCATATTCTATTTTTTGAGCCCCATTCTGATCGGTGGATACATTGGATACAGGAAATATAACTTGATTAATTTGTACTGTTTGATTGTTACCAGCATTCACGGCATAGGACAATGAGCTGCTATCTCCCAATTGTACAAATTCCTTTTTTGAATTTTTATACTTTTTCAAAGTAACACTTGCTACTTGACCTCCTTTATTGGTGAATGCTACTTTTATTAAATCATTCTCTAAAATAACAACCTGCTCTTTCAACGTATCTGCAACAACTGCGATACCAGTTGCATCTTTTTTAGTTGAATCAATTATTTGAACCACATTCAATGCTGCTGCCTTTTCGGCATTGGCTTTCACCATAGCAACCGAATCATCGAATTTTTGCTTGTAGGCTGCAATTTCGTTTTGCTGCTTATAGGTATACCAAAAGTAAACAAAGAATAAACCTGCTAATAATACAAACCCAATGACCGTATTTTTGTCCGTTTTCATGCTTTTAAATTAATCTAAATAGATGCGGCAAAGGTATGTTTTTAAGATGTATTTAGCACTAGGTAGGCTCTATTTTGGAGCCATTTTCACGCTATTTTAAGGCTTTATTACAAATTCCTACTGTATTTACCCCCCGTATGGTAAAGCAGGTTCGTAATATCCCCTAAACTACAATACTTAACGGCTTCCATCAAGAGGTCAAAAACATTTTCATTTTGAACAGCAGCTTGATGCAGTAAGTTTAGATAATGTGCGGCTTGGTCTTTATTTCTATTTTTAAATTGTGCTAGATTGGCAATTTGTAATTTCTTTTCGGCAGCTGAGGATCTAAATACGGGGCGACGATCATTGCTATTTTGATCTGCTTCATCAATAAAAGTATTCACACCAATGATTGGGATGTCCCCATGATGCTTTCTGGTTTCATACAACATGCTCTCTTCTTGAATCTTTGAACGTTGGTACATTCTTTCCATGGCGCCTAAGACCCCACCTCTTGCATTGATGCGTTCCAACTCCTCTAACACTGCTTCTTCTACCAAGTCTGTTAATTCGTTCATCAAGAAGCTGCCTTGTTGCGCATTTTCCACTTTCGCAGTGCCTAATTCCTTGTTGATGATTAACTGAATCGCAAGGGCCCTTCTTACACTCTCTTTTGTTGGCGTGGTAATGGCTTCGTCATAGGCATTAGTGTGTAAGCTGTTGCACTGATCATAAATTGCATACAATGCCTGCAATGTGGTTCTGATATCATTGAAATCAATCTCCTGTGCGTGTAAACTTCTACCACTTGTTTGGATATGGTATTTTAATTTTTGAGACCTTGGATTGGCCTTGTATTTAAGCTTCATGGATTGCGCCCAGATTCTTCTTGCCACTCTTCCAATCACGGCATATTCTGGATCCATGCCATTGCTAAAAAAGAAACTGAAATTAGGAATAAAATCATCAATCGCTAAACCTCTATTTAAGAAATACTCAATATAAGTAAACCCATTGGCCAGTGTAAATGCCAACTGAGTAATTGGATTGGCACCGGCTTCTGCAATATGGTATCCTGAGATAGAGATGCTATAAAAGTTTTTTACTTTTTGGTCTACAAAATAAGCTTGCACATCGCCCATTAACTTCAATGCAAAATCAATGGAGAAAATACAAGTGTTCTGTGCTTGATCTTCTTTTAAGATGTCTGCCTGCAGTGTACCACGTACATTTTGTAAGACCTGTTTTTTAATCGTATCGTACACTTTTGGATCAAGCACTTGATCACCGCTTATACCTAATAATTTTAAGCCCAAACCATTGTGTTGGATAGATTGTTTTTTCAAACTTTCAAAATCATGGTATACTGGCCTAGGTTTTGTTTTAAAAATTTGATTCAATTTTTTATTGACAGCTGGCCACATTTTTTGTTCTGTAATGTATTGCTCACAGGCTTGATCAATCGATGCGTTAAAAAACATCGCTAGTATGATGGCTGCAGGACCATTGATGGTCATACTCACAGAACTAGTTGGGTCATTTAAATTAATGCCAGAATATAATTTCTTGATGTCATCCACCGAAGCAATATTCACACCCGCATTGCCAATTTTACCAAATACATCCATTCTATTAGAAGGATCTTGCCCATATAAAGTCACACTATCAAATGCAGTAGACAATCTTGTTGCAGGTTGTCCGCTTGCTAAAAAATGAAAGCGTTGATTGGTTTTTTCTGGACCACCCTCGCCAGCAAACATCCTTGTTGGATCCTCACCTGTTCGCTTTAAATCAAACACACCAGCCGTGTAGGGATAATGTCCTGGTACATTTTCTTTTAATTGCCACTCTGCAATATCTCCCCAGTCTTTAAAATTAGGTAGATACACTTTCTGAAGTGACAACCCTGATTCCGTTTTAAAACGTAAAGGTTGATGAATCTTTTTACCTCTTATTTCATAGACCAATGCATCTTGTTGGTAGGTATTTTTTGTTGCTTCCCAAGTTTGAATAGATTTTTTCACTTCTGGATCGATTGCCCCAGCTACTTTATCCGCCTCCTCTTTTAAAAGCGGTAATTTTTTTAGTTTTGGATTCTGCATCACTTGATCATAACTATACCATTGAGAAGCTAGCTGCTTTTGTTCCGCTATCCAAATATTATTTTTTTGAATTGTTGTTACAATTTCATTTAAATAATTAAAACGATTCAATGGAATAGTTGGTGTGGCCACCAGACTAGCATTGTATGTCAATGGCTTTGCAATGGTCTTCCATTTTAATTGATGTTGCTGATTCACTAACTCAATCATATGATTGAATAGATGCTGCATGCCCGGGTCATTGAACTTTGAAGCAATGGTTCCATATACTGGCAATGTCGAATGATCTGCATTGAATAAATGACGCGACCTAGCGTATTGCTTTTTGACATCTCTTATTGCATCCAATCCACCTGCTCTATCAAATTTATTGATACCAATAATTTGTGCAAAGTCAATCATATTAATTTTCTCCAACTGACTAGCTGCACCAAATTCTGGTGTCATAATATACATAGGTAGCGTTACATAATCTACTATGGATGCATCATTTTGACCAACACCTGCAGTTTCAATAATGATGGCATCATAGCCAGCTGCTTTGCATAAATAAATCACTTGGTCTAGAGCACCAGAGATGGATTGATGATCCGATCTTGTTGCGAGTGATCGCATAAATACATTGGGATGATGGATGGCATTCATTCTTATTCTATCTCCTAATAAAGCGCCGCCTGTTTTTTTCTTAGTCGGATCTACTGACACCACAGCGATGCTTAAATCAGGATTGGTTTGTATAAAATAATGTACCAAGCGATCACATACGGTAGACTTTCCTGCACCACCTGTGCCAGTTAATCCAATGACAGGAATATTTTTTTGTACAACTTTTTTATCTTTCTTAATTTTTAAAGTACCATTTTGCAAAAGTGTAATATCCCTTGCCAATTTTCTTGGATCAGTTTTTTTATCAAAAGGTAGTTTCGGATACTTAGTTGTTTGATTGGATTTTAATGGAAAATTAGCAAATTCAATCACTTCTTTAATCATCCCTTCGATCCCCATGGCAAGTCCATCCTTAGGTAAATATATTTTTGAGATTCCTTTTGCATGAATGATAGCAGCTTCGGAAGGTAAAATGGTTCCACCACCCCCACCGACAATTTTAATATGTTGATAGCCTGCATCGTCTAATAATTTTCTGAGGTAGGAAAAAAATTCAATATGACCTCCTTGATAAGATGTAATGGCAATCAATTGCACATCTTCTTCGATCGCTGCTTCAACAATTTCTTGTGCAGATCGATTATGTCCCATATGGATGACTTCTGCACCTTGTTCTTGCAACACGCGACGCATGATATTGATAGAGGCATCATGGCCATCAAACAAACTAGTCGAAGTTAAAATTCTTATTTTTTGCATGGTACAAAACTAACAAATGTTAGCGGTATAGCAAAGTGGAAATTTACTTTTTTGCGTAGGCTTTTGCAGCAGCAATAAAATGGACAAATAAAGGTGCCGGTGCTTCCACTGTACTTTTTAATTCTGGATGGTATTGTACACCAATAAAGAATGGGTGATTCGGTAATTCAATAATTTCTACCAATCCAGTGGCAGGATTGACCCCACTAGTGACCATTCCTTTTTCGTGGAGCGCATTCAAATAGGCATTGTTAAATTCATAACGATGACGATGACGCTCGTTAATAGAAGTGGTGCCATATATTTTATGTGCCAATGTATTTTCTGCGATGGTGCAAGGATATGATCCTAAACGCATCGTTCCTCCCTTCATTGTAATGGCCTTTTGATCTTCCATCATATTAATGACGGGGTCAGGACTATTTGGATCCATCTCTGTAGAATGTGCTTCTTTTAATCCAATCACATTTCGGGCAAATTCAATCACAGCCATTTGCATGCCTAAACAAATACCAAAAAACGGCAAATTGTTTTCTCTTGCGTATTGAACAGCTATAATTTTCCCTTCAATCCCTCTATTTCCAAATCCAGGAGCTACTAATAATCCATCTAAACTTCCCACTAATTCCTTCACATTTTCTTGGGTAATATCTTCGCTATGCACATTCACTACATTCACTTTCACCTCATTCATAGCACCTGCATGAATAAATCCTTCCAAAATAGATTTG
>JBILCS010000042.1:0-14830 GCA_044353005.1 Sediminibacterium sp.
GAGACAGCCGATAAAATGGTTACGGATGCAAAAGATAAAGCGAAGCAGGAATACGAGCGCATTATCAGTGATGCACAAGTAGCGATTACGCAACAAAAAAATGCTGCCTTGACTGAAGTAAAAAATCAAGTAGGCAGTTTGGTGGTAGAAGTTGCAGAAAAAATATTAAGAAAAGAGTTGTCTAATAAAGCAGAACAAGAAAGCTATATTAAACAAATAGCTGAAGGAGTTAAGTTAAATTAAAAAGTAAGAAATGCCCAACGTACGTTTAGCAGGAAGATACGCAAAGAGCTTACTCGACTTAGCCATTGAACAAAATCAATTGGATACAGTACATGCTGACATGAAATATTTTCAGGCATTGTGTGTGCAAAGTTCCGATTTTGTAAATGTCTTGAGAAGCCCAATCATTAAAGCGGATCAGAAAAATGCCATTGTACTTGCTGTGATTAAAGATGCAGTGAGCGCATTGTCTTTGTCTTTTTTTGTTTTATTGGTTAAAAAAAGTAGAGAAAGCGCGTTGCCAGAAATAGCTACTGAATTCATTGAACAATACAATGCATTAAAAGGTATACATCAAGTTAGCTTGACGACTGCTGTAGCAATTAGTGACAGTTTAAAACAAGCCATTGAAGCAAAAATCAAAGCAGAAACTCAATTCGACATCATTGAATTAACAACACATACCAACGAAGATTTAATTGGTGGTTTTGTATTGTCATTCGATAACAACCTAATTGACGCAAGTATTAAAAGAGATTTGTTAGATATCAAGAAACAATTTTTATCTAATGAATTTCTATCAAAATTATAATTAAAATAACAATCATACATTAAATAAGTATTTATGGTGGACATTAAACCTGATGAAATATCTGCAATTCTTAGACAGCAATTAAGCAATTTTAATGCCTCTGCTGATTTAGAAGAAGTAGGAACTGTATTACAAGTTGGTGATGGTATCGCTCGTATATATGGTTTGAACGGTGTAAGTAGTGGAGAATTAGTTGAATTTGAGAATGGCACCAAAGCCATTGCATTGAACCTAGAGGAAGACAATGTGGGTGTGGTAATGATGGGTATTAGTAAGGGTATTAAAGAAGGTGATAAAGTAAAGCGTACTGGTCAAATCGCTTCTATTAAAGTAGGAGATGGTTTAGTAGGTCGTGTAATTAATATGTTGGGTGAGCCAATTGATGGCAAGGGTCCAATTAAAGGTGAATTGTATGAGATGCCTTTGGAGCGTAAAGCACCAGGTGTCATCTTCCGTGAACCTGTAAAAGAGCCATTGCAAACTGGTATCAAAGCGATTGACGCAATGATTCCAATTGGTCGTGGTCAACGTGAATTGGTGATTGGTGATCGTCAAACTGGTAAGACTGCCATTTGTGTGGATACTATTATCAATCAAAAAGAATTTTATGATGCTGGTGAACCAGTTTATTGTATTTATGTTGCGATTGGTCAAAAAGCATCTACGATTGCAGGTGTGATGAAGACTTTAGAAGAAAATGGTGCAATGGCTTATACCATTATCGTTGCTGCTTCTGCTGCAGATCCAGCACCTCAACAATTCTACGCTCCATTTGCGGGTGCAGCTGTTGGTGAGTTCTTCCGTGATTGTGGTAAACCAGCATTGATTGTATTTGATGACTTATCAAAGCAAGCAGTTGCTTATCGTGAGGTATCATTGTTACTTCGTCGTCCACCAGGTCGTGAGGCTTATCCAGGTGACGTATTCTACTTGCATAGTCGTTTATTAGAGCGTGCTGCGAAAGTGATTGCAAACGATGAGATTGCTAAGAACATGAACGACTTACCAGCTTCTATCAAGCATTTGGTGAAAGGTGGTGGTTCATTGACAGCATTACCAATTATTGAAACACAAGCAGGTGACGTATCTGCCTATATCCCTACCAACGTGATCTCAATTACAGACGGTCAGATCTTCTTAGAAGGTAACTTGTTCAACGCAGGTATTCGTCCAGCGATCAACGTAGGTATTTCTGTAAGTCGTGTGGGTGGTAACGCGCAGATCAAATCAATGAAAAAAGTTTCTGGTACTTTGAAATTAGACCAAGCTTTATACAGAGAATTAGAAGCCTTCTCTAAATTTGGTGGTGACTTAGATCCTGCAACAAAGAATGTAATTGACAAAGGTGCAAGAAACGTAGAGATCTTGAAACAAGCGCAGTACACGCCGTTTACGGTTGAAAAACAAGTAGCGATTATATACTTAGGTACACAAGGTTTGTTGAAAGAAGTAGCTGTTAAAAACATGAAAGACTTTGAAGCACATTTCTTGTTAGAGATGTCCAATAAATTACCAAATGTATTGGCTGAATTCAAAAAAGGTAATTTACCTGAAGATGGATTAAAGCAATTGGTTGAATTGGCAAATGGTTTAATTCCTCAATACAAATAAGTACCTACTTGAATATAAAAAACCCCGAATTTTCGGGGTTTTTTTGTGAATAGACAGTGGATTCGCAACAAATAATTCAATTGATTGTTATAGTAGTATGTCAGTAATTAAAGTACAAGGATTAAGCAAAAACTTTGGCGCCTTAAAAGCGGTAGACCAGCTCTCTTTTGAAGTAGCTGCGGGTCAGGTATATGGTTTTTTAGGACAAAATGGTTCTGGAAAAAGTACGACTATACGAATGTTACTTTCCTTAATCCATCCTTCTGAAGGCCATATTGAAATGTTTGGCCAATCTTTAACCGACCATCGATCTGCCATTTTAGAACAGGTTGGCGCAGTCATTGAGCGTCCAGATTTATATCCTTATTTAACTGCGCAGGAGCATCTAAGTTTATTTTCAAAATTGCGTAAGCAAAAAATTACTGCAGCTAAAATTGAAGCGACTTTATCGCAAGTAGGATTGCTTGCAAGGGCCAATGATAAAGTACAGACCTATTCCTTGGGGATGAAACAAAGATTAGGGATTGGTATTGCATTGTTACACGATCCTAAATTGATTATTTTAGATGAGCCAACCAATGGATTAGACCCTCAAGGCATTGCAGACATTCGCCAATTGATCAAATCTCTTTCTAAAGACGAGGGTAAAACAGTATTGGTATCCTCGCATTTACTTTCAGAAATTGAACAAATAGCAAGCCATATCTTAATCATCCACCACGGTAAAAAAATGGCAGAGGGTCCTACTTCTAGTTTATTGGATCCAAATAAAACCATTGTTCAAATAAAGACCTTAGATGACTTAGGCGCAAAGCAAAAACTAATGGGATCTCTTTATCGTGCGCATCTTTTAGAACGCAGTGAAGGACTCTATCTGCGTATTCCTAAATTAGAAATACCTGGATTGAATGCTTATTTAGTGGCATCAAATATTGATCTAGTTTCTTTAGAGGCAAAAAACTCTTTAGAAGATTATTTTTTACAACTTACTTCAACTTATTAATATGTGGCCCATTATTCAAATTGAACTTTTTAAAATCTACAAAAGGCCTAGAACCTATATTGCTTTTGGTGCAATTGCTGCATTGATTTTGGTGATACAAATGGGTTTAAAAATAGATGGAGAAGCTTATGCTGCATTTTTAATGAAGGATATCAATGATACCTTAACGGTGGATGGGAAAGTGTTAAATGGCTATTTGATCTGTTATATTTTATTACAATTGTTACTGGTGCATGTGCCTTTATTAGTCGCTTTAATTGCGGCAGATATGCTCTCGGGAGAAGCCAATTTAGGGACTTTGAGGTTGTTGTTTACCACACCATATAGTAGAACACAGTGGGTCTTGGCTAAATTTGTAGCCGCTAGCTTATACACTATTTTGTTATTAATCTGGTTGGCCTTTCTTGCACTATTCCTAAGTATGTGGATTTTTGGTACAGATGATTTATTCTTGATGAAATCGAATTATGTGGTCTTGATTCAAGAACAAGATGTTTTTTGGAGGTATCTAGGAGCATTTGTTTTTGCAAGTTTCTCCTTGTTAACGGTAGCGGCTTTAGGTTTCTTGATGTCAAGTTTAGCGAATAATTCCATTGGGCCAATTGTTGCAACCATTAGCGCGATTGTATTTTTTACCATCCTAAGTACTTTAAATATACCGCTATTCAATGTAGTGAAGCCCTATTTATTCACTACCCATATGAATAATTGGAAAGAATTTTTTGATATACAAGTGAATGATTCAAATGATGCGATCACTGGAAGCATATTAAATGTGGCAAAAATTAAAAATTCAATGATTATACTAGCGGTCCATATTGGATTATTTGTTGGAGCTTCTGTATGGATCATGAAAAAGAAAGATATTTTAAGCTAACCTAGGCTTAAATTAATAAATTATAATTTGTGTGGTATGAAAAAATGGAGTGTACTTATTGTAGGATTATTGCTTATTCAGGTTTCTGTCAATGCGCAATCCAATGCCTTGATTGAAAGGGTGACTAAGAAATTGAATTTAGTCAATGACTATGTCGCAACAGGGGTGATGAAAACGGATGTTGCATTTATCAAAGCTTCATTGGGGAAGGTTAAAGTGTATTTCAAGAAACCCAATATGCTGAAAGTAAAAAAAGAAGGAGGCATCTCATTGCTTCCTAAAGGTGGCGTGTCTGTGACCATCAATTCCTTATTAAATAACAAACAATACATCGCTATCGAATCGGGGGTACAACTATATAAAGGCAAGTCATTGCAGGCAATTAAATTGATACCAACTGACGAAAAATTGGATTGGGTGATTGCCACATTATGGATTGATCCAGTGGATGCATTGGTCTATAAGACCTTTACCACGACAAAAGAAAATGGCACTTATGAGATTACCATGGAATATGGCCAATACGCCAATTATGGGCTACCAAGTAAGCTTATTTTTGGTTTTAATACCAAGGATTATAAATTACCTAACGGCATTACACTAGAATTTGGAGACGAGGATCCTGCGGCAAAACAAAAAGCGTTGAAGCAAAAAAAAGGTACCATCGAAATTACGTATGCGAATTATGTGATTAATCAAGGAGTTTCCAATTCCATGTTTTAAATTGTGTAGGATGAAAAACCTATTTGTCTTTTTTATTTTACTAATGCAGTTGCCAGTTCAAGCACAGGTAACCAACCAGTCTAAAGCTTTGGAGGAGGCTGTCATACAATTCAATCAGACAACTAAAAGCCAAGCCTATCAAGAATTGTATCTGCAATTTGAACAGCTTTATGCTGTCAATAAAACCAATTGGTTGATTCCTTATTATGCTGGAATGACTAGATCAATCATGTGTCTTTTGAAAATGGGGGATAGAGATGCGCTAGCCAATGATGCTTTATTATGGGTTGGCAGGGCAAAATCCATAGTAAAGAATGACGAAGTGTATTGTGCAGAAAGTTTGGCTTATACTGCAAAGATGTCAGTGAATCCTGCATTGAGGTGGTTAGTTTATGAAGGTAAAATTAAAAACGCCTTAAGATTGGCTAAGAAGTTGAACCCCAATAATCCTAGGACCTATATTTTGGAAGCCAATATCCAACAAAAATTACCATTTATATTTGGAGGAGGATGTAAGTCAGTAAAGCCATTGATTCAAAAAGCAGAATTGTGTTTCAATGCTCAAACTAAAGTCAATTCAGTGGAACCATCTTGGGGTTTTCAATCCTTAGTGCAATTGAAAAAAGCATGTCCTTTTTAAATCTGTCCATTTAAATCTAATACAAAATATTCAATTCAATGATTGGATCAATTTTCGTCTAATCTTTCGTCCACTGCACCTGCAAACATTCTTGCACTAATTTTCTTTAACGGATTTAAGCGCATATCGCGATAGCCTTGTCTTGCATGAATAATTCGTATACATTCAAAAATACTTGCAGTAAATGAACCTGCATCTGCCTTATCTTTACCGGCAATATCAAAAGCGGTGCCATGGTCTGGACTTGTTCTAACAATAGGTAAGCCAGCCGTGAAATTGACACCTTCTCCAAAAGCCAAAGACTTGAATGGTATCATACCTTGGTCGTGGTACATCGCCAAGACGGCATCAAATTTTTCATGTTGTCCTCTTGCAAAAAACGCATCTGCAGAATAAGGCCCATAGACCAACATTTGTTGCTTGGCTTCTTTGATAGCAGGAGCAATGATTTCTATTTCTTCTTTGCCAATTAAGCCATCGTCTCCGGCATGCGGGTTCAAGGCCAACACAGCAATACGAGGCTTGTCAATACCAAAATCTTTTTGCAAGCTTCTTTGAAGGATTTGTAATTTTTGTTTGATTTTATCCTTGGTAATATGTTGTGCAATATCTTGAATCGTAAGGTGCTCTGTGACCAAGGCCATTTTTAAATTTTCAGCCACCAATAACATCAGGTTTTCTAAATTCCCAAACGCGTCTTGCAAATAAGGGGTATGACCACTAAAATTAAAATTAGGCGATTGGATATTTTTTTTATGGATGGGTGCGGTCACTAAGCCATCAATTTTTTTATTTTTTAATGCGTCGACTGCTTTTTCTAAAGAGATCAATGCATATTTTCCACCCGCATCTGTGAGTGCGCCTGGTTCAATTGTTGCTTCCTCTTCCCAGCATTGAATCAAGTTCACTTGTTTTGGATTCAGCTTGTCCAAATCTGGTGCGGTTGAAAAAGGCATTTGAAAATCGGGGATACCCTTACTGTAAAAACTGATTGCTTTAGGATGCGCAAAAATAACTGGCACCATAAATTCGAGTAGGCGAATGTCAGACAATGATTTGATAATTAATTCAAGTCCAACGCCGTTTAAATCTCCGCAAGTAAAGCCTATAATTGGTTTTCTGATGTCTTGGTTCATATCCTTTGATTAGGGTGTAAAAGTACGCACAAAAACCTAACTTTGCTTCATGCAATACACCCTTAAAAAGTCATTGGGTCAACACTTTCTAAATGATGTCCAAATTTGTCTACAAATCAAAGCTGCACTATCAGAGGCGCCTATCGACCAGCTATTGGAAATTGGTCCAGGTGCAGGTGCTTTAACGCAGCATATTTTGGACCTGCCTTTGCTTGCATTTAAAGCGGTGGAATTAGATCGTGAAAAAGTGGCATATCTCTTACATACCTATCCTCAATTGGAAGGTAAATTAATCAATGAAGATTTTTTAGAAACTGCAATCCCTTTTGAAGGTCAATTTACACTTGTTGGTAATTTTCCTTATAATATCTCTACACAAATTGTATTTAGGGTATTGGATTGGAAAGAACAAGTACCTGTGATGATTGGTATGTTTCAAAAAGAAGTGGCAGAAAGAATTGCAGCCAAGCCACATTCAAAAGCCTATGGTATTTTGAGTGTATTGACCCAAGCATTTTATGAGGTGGACTATTTATTTGATGTACCACCTTCTGCATTTACACCACCACCAAATGTCATGAGTGGGGTGATTCGTTTAAAACGTAAAACAATATTTCCTGAATTTACCTCGATAAAAAGTTTCTATCATATTGTTAAAATGGCATTTGGTCAAAGACGTAAAATGTTACGAAATCCATTGAAGCCCTATTTTACAACAGAGCAATTACAAGACCCCATTTTTACTAAGAGAGCCGAGAACTTGACCTATCAAGACTTTGCGGATCTTACATTTAAAATGCACAATCCTTAATCTATGTCCAAAAAAGTTATTGTAACGGCAGCAGTGCATCCTTTTTTATTAGCAACGCTAGAACAAAAAGGTTTTGAAATTTGTTACGAACCTACGATTAGTTATGATCAACTGAGTCTGCAAATTTCAGATGCTGTTGGATTGATTGTAACCACAAGATTATCTATTGATGCAAAAATCATTGAAGCAGCCAAGGCATTAAAATGGATTGGCCGATTGGGAAGTGGGATGGAATTAATTGACACAGACTTGGCGCAATCCAAAGGCATTCTATGTGTGAGTAGTCCGGAGGGAAATTGTACTGCTGTGGGTGAACATAGTTTGGGATTATTATTGAATTTAATGCACCGCATTCATAGTGCTTATGGTGAAATCAAATTGGGTCAGTGGGTCAGAGATGCGAATCGTGGAGATGAGCTAACTGGAAAGAAGGTAGGCATCATTGGATTTGGACATACTGGAACAGCCTTTGCAAAAGTATTGACTGGATTTGATGTTGAGCTCTTAGCCCATGATATCCAAACTAGGGCTTTGGGAAGTCAACAATTACCACAAGTCAAAATGGTCCAATTGGAAACCATCCAAGCCGAAGCGGAAGTGATTAGTTTGCACCTGCCATTAACCCCTTTGACCAAGCATTTTGCCGATACCCGTTTTTTTGAAGCACTACAACAGCAACCCTATTTTTTAAGTACTTGCAGGGGTGGGGTTACATCGACCCCAGCATTGCTTGAAGCCCTTCAGCATCAACAAATTAGAGGGGCAGGATTAGATGTACTAGAAAATGAACAGCTAGATACTTATAACCAAGCGGAAAAGGCCAATTTAGCCGCCTTAATGGCCTTGCCAAACTTCATTTTAACCCCCCATATTGCGGGCTACAGCCAAGAGGCATATTATAAGATGTCCAAGATCCTATTAGAAAAATTAGGGATCATTTGACCCTAATATGATATCTTTGTCTCATGCAACGCTCCAATCAGGTGGCGTTGTATTTTTTTTATAAAAACTGAAGGTATGAGCGAAACAAACGTATATGTAACCCAAGAGACTTTTGATAAAATGCGTGAGGAATTACAACGCATGAAATCTCATGATCGTCCAGCGGCATCAAGAGCGATTGGAGAAGCAAGGGAAAAAGGGGATTTAAAGGAAAATGCCGAATACGATGCAGCGAAAGAAGCGCAGGGCATGTTAGAGTCTAAAATTAAGCAATTAGAGGTAGCCGTATCGAATGCAAAGATTGTAGACACTAGTACCATTGACACAAGCAAAGTGACGATATTGACCAAGGTGACAATCACCAACTTGGCTACAAAAAAAACCGTTACGTACCAATTAGTAGGAGAGAAGGAAGCAGATTTAAAAGCGGGTAAAATTTCCGCATCTTCTCCAATTGGAAAAGGGTTGATTGGTAAAAAAATTGGTGAAACCGCAGAGGTTCAAGCGCCCAATGGTGTGATGAAATTCAGCATTGATAATATTACCATTTAAAAGCAATATCCAATTTTCAATGACTATTTTTTCAAAAATAATTAATGGTGAAATACCTGCTTACAAGATTGCTGAGAATGACTTATTCATTGCCTTCTTGGATATTTTTCCTTTGCAAAAAGGACATGTATTGGTGGTTCCAAAAATAGAGGTGGATAAAGTATTTGAACTACCAGACAATTATCTTTCTGAGTTACTTGTCTTTGCAAAACCCATCGCAAAAGCAATGGAGGATAGTTTTCCATGTAATCGTATTGGTATGGTGACTGTTGGATTAGAAGTGCCCCATGCGCATTTGCATCTGATTCCAATCAACCAAGCGGAAGACCTTAATTTTTCCAATCCAAAATTGCAATTATCGAAAGCAGATTTTATCGCCATTCAAGATACGATCATTCGCAAATTGCCATGATCCTTGTAAGCGAATACTGTTGCTTTGAAAGCGTTGAAGTCTTTTAATTGGACTTTCTTTGTTACTAGATTATTTTTTTAAACGTGCAGGATTTTTTTGAATAAAATCATCCCAACTTTTTAAACCCTTTCCAGTACTAATCACTGGTCGATTGATTTGATGCCAATGGCATAATGCTACTGCAAGTGCATCTGTAGCATCGTAATGTATAGGTTTTTCTTTTACATTCAAAACACGCTCTAGCATTTTCCAAACCATCTCTTTATCCGCATTGCCATTTCCTGTAATGGATTGCTTGACTTTTTTGGGTGCATATTCTGTCACTGGTGTATTGTAATGCATGGCTGCTGCAATGGCAACACCTTGGGCTCTTCCTAACTTTAACATACTCTGTACATTCTTTCCAAAAAAGGGGGCTTCGATGGCAAAATGCGCTGGATGATAAGTTTCCATCAATTCAATAATCTTAGTATGAATCATCTGTAAGCGTGCATAGATATCCTTTTCTTTGGTCAATTTAAGCACATCCATCATAATGATTTTTGGCTGAACACCACCTTGTAAAACAGCATAGCCTAGTATTTGCGTTCCAGGATCAATACCTAAAATAATGGGTGTTTTTGACATAGGCATAAAGTTACAGATATCCCTTCAAAATACGATCTTTACAAAATATGAATTCGAGTAAACTAAAGCCATTACTTTCTCTTGGAAATAAATTGATTGGGTTTATCTTATTTGTAATTTGTGCTATTGCCATCTACAATAAGGTCTTACAAAATGAAAATCTGAATCAATATGGTGCAGATTTAAAAATACAATTGGCCAAAATTCATTGGACAGCTTGGTTGCTCATGGGTTGTTTATTGACGCTGAATTATACCATCGAAGCCATCAAATGGAAATCTGTGATAGCAGCTACAAATAAGTTCAACACTTTACAAGCATTAAGGGCCGTATTGGTAGGTCAGGCTTTTTCATTTTTTACACCAGCAAGGTCTGGCGACTATGTGGGCAGAACATTATTTTTAGCTCCTGGAACTAAGTTGAAAGGCATTACACAAATGGCATGGGCTTCCTATGCACAAATCTTAATGACGATCTGTTTTGGTTGCTTTGCCTTATTTTGGAACCTCCCATTTCTCCCATGGCTAAAATGGGTTGCGCCTTTGGGTGGCATCATTGCATTGTTTTTATTTTTTTACAATCAGCCTTTAAAAGGTTGGTTATCTAAGATCAATCTCCTGCAAATTGATAAAGCATTAAAATGGAAACTACTTGCGCTTGCATTTGCGCGCTATTGCATCTACCTCATGCAGTACAATTGGGCAGCACAAATGCTTTCAATACCAGTGGACTGGATAGATTTAAGCATTGCCATGATGGCTTTATTATTTTTCCTGAGTATGATACCTGCAATTAGTTTGACTGATTTAGTGATTCGAGGTCAATTGTTTTTATTGTTAATGGCGCCATTTTACCAGAACGATGTCATGCTCATTGCATTAACTACCTTAATATGGATTGTCAATTTTTTAATACCATCTATTTTGGGTGCGATTTTATTACTTGGTTTTAGATTAAAGCAATAAATTTATAGTCCATAACCCAAGTCATGTTTTTATACCTCTTTCATATCTGGATGGCCGCTTTATTAACTATGATGCCAAAGCAGACCAAAGAGCTATGTAGTCAATTCAATACATCATTTAATACCGGTGAAAAAATTACCTATACCATTTTTTACAATGTGATAGGATTGTATGTAAATGCAGGCGACGCTCAATTTAATATAACACCTACTAAATGGGAAGGAGAGGCTGCTTTTGCCTTTACTGCCACTGGTCATTCCAATCGCAGGTATGATTGGATCTTCAAAGTTCGAGATAAATATGAATCTATCGTGGATAGTAAAACTTTATTACCCTATTTTTTTAGTAGAAGCATCAATGAGGGTTCATTCCATCAAAATCAAACCCTTACATTCAATCAAAAGTCTAAAGAAGTGACGACCCATAAAGGAGCGTCATTTAAATCAGCAGATTGTACATTTGATGTGATAAGTGCTGTGTATGCCGTAAGGAATTTAGATTTTAGTAATCTACAAGTCAATGAGAAAGTGTACTTAAATTTTTTCCTTGACAATGAATTGTTCCCTTCTTATTTTAAGTATTTAGGTAAAGAAATTATTCAAACTAGATTCGGCAAGTTTAAAGCCATTAAGATAGCTCCTTTACTTGTGAAGGGGTCGATGTTTAAAGGTGGAGAGCTCATGACCATCTGGGTCACAGATGATAACAACCATATCCCCATTAGAATTGAAACACCGATTATTATAGGCAGTATCAAAGTAGATATGAAAAGCTATGAAGGGTTAAGACATCCTTTAAGTTCCAAGGTTGAAGTTGAATAGTCCTGCATGCAATTGGCTGCTATTTTTAAATAAAAATTATTGCGACAGGCTAGCTAAACTAAAGCAATTTTTTGCTCTAATTCCTTTTTCAGTAACATGTACATCACAACATTCATTGACTGAATCATGTTCAAAAAATAAAGTATAGTTTTTGGTACATGCTTCATTTAAGAAGATTTCTTTTTCGTTGAGTGTAAACAGCGGTTGCATATCATAACCCATTACAAAGGGGATAGGTAAATGTCCTACAGAGGGCAGTAAGTCTGCCATAAAAACAATCTGATGCTTCCCATATTGAATTTTAGGCAAGAGCATGCCCTGCGTATGTCCATTGACAACAATACAGCTGATATGTTCTGCAAAATGAATTTCTTGTAAACTAGTATCACTTTTAAATGGAGGGATCTCAATTAATTTCAATTGACCACTCTCCATTAAGGGCATGATATTTTCTTTTAAAAAGCTTGCTTTTTCTCTTCTGTTTGGGTGTATCGCGGTTTCCCAATGAGGCGCGCTTACCCAATAAGTGGCATTGGGTAAAGCTAATTTGAGTGTACCATTTTCGTTATGCACTGCACCGCCAACATGGTCAAAATGTACATGGGTTAATAGTACATCGGTAATGGCTTCTGGCTTAAAACCATGCGCTGCCAATGCCTCGGCAATTGTTTTGGTTTCAGTTGGTTGATAATGGCTAAAGAATTTTGCATCTTGTTTATTGCCCATTCCTGTATCAATTAAAATGGTGCGATCTCCAGATACAACTAACATACATCTAAGTGCCCAAGTACATAAGTTGTTTTCGTCTGCAGGGTTGGTCTTATTCCAAATGGATTTAGGAACCACACCAAACATAGCACCACCATCTAATTTAAAATTACCTGTATGAAGACTATAAATTTGCATGCTTATTTTTTAGCGAAGTTCTATACAATAAAACTAAACCAATGATAAAAAATATGCATAATCCAAGTACTGCATTTTTTTGAGAGCCTGTTAATTCAATGACAAAGCCAAAGCTAAACATGCCAATTACGATGGCCACTTTTTCTGTGACGTCAAAAAAACTAAAGAAGGAAGTCGTGTCTTTTGTTTCTGGCATTAGTTTTGCATAAGTACTCCTGCTTACGGATTGGATGCCTCCCATTACAAATCCAACCATTGTAGCTAAACAATAAAATTCAATAATACCGTTTCTTGGTACAAAATAACCAATAATGCAAATGCCGATCCAAAAGGATACTGCAATCATTAAGGTATTAAAATTGCCTAATTTGACTGCCATTTTACTCATGAGCATGGCGCCCGGTATGGCCACCAACTGAATGATTAAAATAGCAATGATCAAGTTGGTCGTAGGGATATTTAATTCACTCTTTCCGTAAAGCGTAGCTGCTAACATCACTGTTTGTACGCCCATATTATAAAAGAAAAAAGCGCCTAAAAAACGATCTAAAACGGGTAATTTTCTTAGTTGCAACCAAACCTTATGCAGTTCCTTATAGCCTCCTACCAAAAAATTATCTGATTGATCTGTCTTTAAATTTTTAACGCTAGAAGGTAGATTAGAAATAGACCAATGTCCAAAACCAAACCACCAAATACCAGCTAATAAAAAAGAAATTTGAGAAGCTTTCCCAACTGTGATTCCAAATAAGTCTGGTTTCAATACAAAGACAAAACAAATTAATTGCAAAATAACCGCGCCAATATAACCCATCATAAATCCTTTTGCACTTACACGGTCTTGGTCTTCTGGTGCAGCAATTTCAGGTAAATAGGAGTTATAAAATACCAAACTACTCCAAAAGCCAATACAGGCAATGATCATAGCAATTAATCCTAATCCAATATGTGCGTCATCAAAAAAGTAAAGACAACAACATGCCAAACTACCTAGCGTACAAAAAAATCTAAGAAATTGTTTTTTATTGCCTTTGAAATCTGCAATCGAAGACAGGAGCGGAGATAAAAGAGCAACAATGATAAATGCAATGGCCAATACGTAATTGTATAGTGCAGTATTAATGAATTCAAAAGAACCGATTTTAACTTTATCAATTAAAGTTGCCTCGTTACGGTCACTAGTAACATACTCATAAAAGGAAGGGAAAATGGTAGAGCAGATTACAAGACTATAAACACTATTGGCCCAATCGTACATGGCCCAACTATTGATGACTTTTTTAGATGCAGTTTGCATATTGCAAGGGGTTTACTCCCAAAATACGAATAATTGCGAATCTATCTTTAAATCCATTAAGCTTTTTGAAGGAAGAGCCAGGCAAGCATGGATAATCCTAATGCAATGCGGTACCAACCAAATAGAGAGAACCCTCTTTTTTGGACAAATTCAATAAAGAATTTAACGCTCACTAAGGCTACAAAAAATGCGACGATCCCACCAATGCATAGGTTCATTAAGTTGTCGGATACAAATACTTCTGGGTGGTCTTGGTACACATCTAATGTACTTTTTGCTGAGGCAGCGAGCATAGTAGGCACCGCAAGAAAAAATGAAAATTCTGCAGCAGCTTTTTTACTTAGTTTTTGGCTTAAACCACCAATGATGGTGGCGGCACTTCGGCTAAGTCCAGGAAATAGGATGGCCAATACCTGAAAGCAACCAACCCAAAATGCTTGTTTATATTGAATAGGTGCATGTTCTACAGGAGCTACTTGCTTTTTAAAATAACGATCTATAAAAATCAAAGTAATACCGCCCAATACCATGACGGTTGCAATCACCCATAAATTATCTAAAACAGCGTCAATGTATTTTTTTAGTAAAGCGCCAAAAAGCAATGCTGGCAATACTGCTAAAAGTAATTTTAAATAAAAATGATAGTCTTTGAAATTGAAGAATTCCTTACGATAAATCACCACGACCGAAAGG
>JBILCS010000043.1:0-14538 GCA_044353005.1 Sediminibacterium sp.
GGGACAGGTTTTTAATGGGAGAACGATGGGTCTCGAACCCACGGCCTACAGTGCCACAAACTGTCGCTCTAACCTACTGAGCTACGCCCTCCATTTGGGCTGCAAAAATACGTTAATTCAGTAATCAATAAAATTAGTTGAGCATGTTTTTATAAAATAATGGTAAAAAAGAGTAGAAATACATAAATAGGTCAGTTAGATTCCCATTTTACGCTATTTTTGAAATTCTAGATGCACAAGATTATGACATACGTACAACAAAACAAGTGGAAAGTTTTTGCCACAGTGTTCCTTTTTGGGGCTTTATTTTTTGCCTTCAATACTTTTAAACCAGCAGATCAAGAGTCGCCTGAATTAAGACAACGAAAATTACTATCAACCATTGGACAATTATTGGAATCAGAACACTATAGTCCAAGAAATATTGATGATGCATTTTCTAAAGAAGTGTTTACTGCTTATTTTAAAGCATTGGATCCAGAAAAAAATACATTTTTTCAGTCCGATCTAGATAGTTTATCCAATTATAGTACTAGGATTGACGATGAAATTCATGGTACTACAATTGCATTTCAACCTGCAGTGAGTCGTATTTATGCGCTTCGTATTATAGAGACTAAAGCCATCTTCAATCAAATCATGGATCAGCCTTTTGATTTTAATGTAGATGATTCCGTGTTATTGAATTCAGATAAAATGGCTTATCCTAAAGATGCAGCAGAAAGAGCAAAGCGTTGGGAGATGTTGTTGAAGTATAGAACCATCGAACGTTATGCAAGTTTAATAGATGAAAGAGAAAAAAATAAAGGCAAAGATAAATTTGTCTATAAAAATGATTCAACCCTAGAAGCAGAATCAAGGGCGTATATTAAAAAATCTTACAAAAAGAGAGTCGAGTCTTTTGAAAAAACATTCACTAAAGAAAAACAATTCGAACTTTTTTTAAATGCTATTACAGGCTTGATGGATCCGCATACAGATTATTTAGCACCAGTAGAAAAGCGCTCTTTTACAGAGCAAATGAGTGGAGTGATCTATGGTATTGGTGCACAGTTGACACAGGATGATTTTGGGATTCGTATCGCTAGTATCCAACCAGGAGGCCCAGCATGGAAGTCTGGACAGATTGTAGTGAATGATGTCATCGTGAAAATTGCACAAGGAGCGGAAGAGCCAGTGGATGTATCTGGTTATGAAACAACGGATGCGGTTAAATTAATTAGAGGTAATTTAGGAACCGAGGTAAGATTGACTTTTAGAAAGCCAGATGGCACTTTTAAAGTGGTCTCATTGATAAGAGAAAAAATTGTCTTGGACGAAGGCTATGCAAGAAGTGTAGTGATTCAAAATGGAGTAGACAAATACGGATATATTTTATTACCCGATTTCTATGCTGATTTTGAAAGAGAAGATGGACATAGATGTTCAGAAGACGTGGCTGCAGAAATTAAAAAATTGAAGGCAGAAAATGTGAAGGGTATTATTATTGATGTAAGATTCAATGGCGGTGGATCTTTATACGAAGTAGTACAAATGGCTGGTTTATTCATTGACAAAGGACCTATTGTACAAATTAGAAATAAAGAAGGCAGATCTCAAACCTTATATGATGAAACACCAGGTATCCTATATGATGGTCCATTGGTTGTGATGGCCAATGAGTTTAGCGCATCTGCAAGTGAAATCTTTGCAGGCGCCATACAAGATTATAAACGTGGTATTGTGATTGGAAGTAGTTCTACCTATGGCAAGGGCACTGTCCAAAGAAATGTAGCTTTTGGCAAACCATTGGATTCATTGGGAATACAAACAGAATATGGCGCAGTGAAGTTAACATTCCAAAAATTCTATCGCATCACTGGAAGTTCTACACAAAAGAAAGGCGTAGCCCCTGATGTTGTTTTGCCAGACGAATACGAGTACCTTAAGTATAGAGAAAAAGACAATGCATCAGCATTAAGTTGGGATGAAATGGAGCGCGCTAAATACATAGTATGGCCTAATAATGCGCAATTGTCTCAAGTGATACAATCAACAAATTCGCAAATTCAAAACGATACTGCATTAAATAAATTCAAGGAAAACTTACTTTGGGTATCGAATCAAATTGAAACGCCGGTGTATTTGAAATTAGATAAGTTTCAGGCTTTTAAAATGCGTGTTCAAGAAGTTTCTAAACAGAATGAGCAGGCCTTAAAATTAAAGACGCCTATGAATTTGGCGCCTATAAAAGTAGACTACAATAAATTTTACAATAATCCTGATAAATCAAAACAAGATCGCTACCAAGCATGGATTAAAGACTTGGCAAAAGATTTCCAGGTAAATGAGTCTAGTAAAATTTTAGCTGCTTTGAATAAGAAAACAACAGCGATTGTAAAAAAATAATTGAGCACATGGAGCAATTGAGAAAATGGCATGTAGTATATACAAAGCCAAAGTGGGAGAAAAAGGTGGATTCAAATTTTGCGCAAAAAGGCATTGAAAGCTGGTGCCCTACACAAAAAAAAGAACGTCAATGGACCGATCGAAAAAAGATTATCGAAGAGCCTTTGTTTAAGTCTTATGTTTTTGTAAAAGCAACTAAGGAAGAACAAGCAAATGTACTAAGTACAATGGGTGTAGTGCGCTTTCTCTATTTTGAAAAAAAGCCTGCTATCATTAGAGACAATGAAATTGAATTGATTAGAAAATACCTTGGATTATCTTATACCAATATTCAAGTGGTGGACATGGGAGCGATCATGCCACAAACAAAAGTGACCGTTAACAATGGCTTGTTCATGGGTCAAAGAGGGGAAGTGATCAAGGCAGACAAGAAATCTGTTTACGTAAGATTAGACAGTATCAATATGATGATGATTGTAGAATTTAAATTAGAAGAAGTTTCAATCCTTTAATTCATTTAACTAGATAATCCATTCCACTATTTGATTACTCCATTCGGCTCTGTATGGCGTTGTAACCCTGATATAATTATCAGAATAACCTTCTAGCATTTCTATCCCTCCGTCGGCTGTTTTCTTTACAGATTCAAATAAGACTTTTCTGTTTTCACCTCGATGTGCTTCTGTAAAATATTGTAATTTCTGATAAGAAAGATTGCGTAAAATTTTATTGCGTTCATTGCGAATGGCAATGGGTACAATTGGTTTAATATCTAGGGCCTTGGTGGCTGCTCTTTCAGAATAAGTGAATACATGTAAATAAGAAATATCCAAGCTATGAATGAAAGCAAAACTTTCTTGGAAAAAAGCTTCTGTTTCACCTGGAGATCCAACAATGACATCCACGCCAATCGCGGCATAGGGGATTAACTTTTTAACCAATTCAATTCTCTCTTTATAAAATTGACTATTGTACCTACGTTGCATCAATTTCAAAACAGCATCTGATCCACTTTGTAAAGGAATATGAAAATGCGGCATGAATTTTTTACTCTCTGCGACCCAAGCAATGATGTCATCTGTTAATAAATTGGGTTCTATGGATGAAATGCGGTAACGTTCGATGGTAGTTTCATTATCTAGTGCTTTAATGAGTTCAAAAAAGTTTTCTTCATGATGCTTGCCACCATCGCCCCCTTTTCCAAAATCACCAAGATTGATCCCTGTTAATACAATTTCCTTGACGCCTTTTTCGGCTAATTCTTTTGCTTGTTTTACCACACCTGCCACTGTATCACTTCTACTTTTGCCTCTGGCCATTGGGATGGTACAAAATGAACAACTATAATCACATCCGTCCTGCACTTTTAAGAAGGTCCTGGTTCTGTCATTGACAGAAAAAGAACTGTGGAATCCGGTTAAGGTATCAATATCACAACTGCAAATTTTGGTTGCATCGCCTTTGGTTAAATTGGCAAGGTGTTGAACCAAGTTAAATTTTTCAGCTGCACCAAGCACTAAATCAACTCCAGGAATTGTCGCAATTTCTTGGGGCTTTAATTGGGCATAACAACCAGTAATCACAATAAAACTTTCTGGCGCCAATCGCTGCACCCTTCTAACGAGTTGTCTGCATTCCTTATCTGCATTTTCAGTCACAGAGCAGGTATTGATGACATACACGTCTGCTTGTTCGGTAAACTGCTTCTTTTCAAAGCCTTCTAATTCCAATTGCCTAGACATGGTAGAGGTTTCTGAAAAATTTAGTTTACAGCCTAATGTATGGAAAGCGACAGATCGATTTTGACTCATGGGGCACAAAGATAAAAAACCCTACCTAAGAATAGGCGAGGGAAGCTTAAAATCTTAAAATAAGCTTAAAACTACCTCAAATTTCCCTTTTTGCTCAGTTTCAGTTAAGTTTGCAACTACTAAAATGGACAAAATGGATTTCAAGAAAATCAACAATCTAACAGGCTGGGCAGTTACATTAATTGCTTGTACTGTTTACTTATTAACGATGGAAGCTTCTAGTAGCTTTTGGGACTGCGGTGAGTTTATTAGTAGTGCCTATAAATTACAAATTCCACATCCTCCTGGAGCACCTATGTTTGTACTTTTAGGAAGGGTGTTTATCATCTTCTTTGGAGATAATCCTCAAACTGCAGCAATGGCTGTGAATAGTATGAGTGCCATTGCAAGTGGGTTCACCATTCTATTTTTATTTTGGACCATTACGCATTTTGCAAAACGTATTTTAGTTGCCAAGTCTGGAACTGAATTGACCAATAACCAAATCTTTTTGGTGATGGGTGCAGGTGTGGTAGGCGCATTAGCCTATACTTTTAGTGATTCATTTTGGTATAGTGCTGTGGAAGGTGAAGTGTATGCATTGAGTTCATTCTTTACTGCATTGGTATTTTGGGCGATTTTAAAGTGGGAGGACAAAGCAGATCAGCCAGGTGCAGACAAGTGGATTATTTTCATTTTCTACATCATGGGTATTTCAATTGGTGTCCATTTATTGAACCTTTTGACGATTCCTGCAATTGTAATGGTGTATTATTTTAGATTGTATAAGCCAAGTTTCAAAGGGGCTTTATTTGCGTTTATAGTGGGTGTCATTATTACAGGATTGGTACAGGTATTTTTAATTCAATATACCATCAAGTGGGCAGCAGCATTTGATATTCAATTTGTAAATAGTTTTGGATTGCCTTTTTATAGTGGCTTCATCACTTTCTTTGTATTGCTAACCGCTTTATTTGTGGTTGGCATTCGATATGCCAATAAAAAAGGATTCTATTTTTTAAAGTTAGGTATATGGTCAACTGTATTTGTTTTAATTGGGTATTCAACCTATTTAACAACCATGATTCGTTCTAATGCAGACCCTTCTGTGGACATGTACAATGTAGACAATCCGGTTACCTTAGTGGGTTATTTAGGAAGAGAGCAGTATGGAGATTGGCCTATTTTATATGGTCCTGATTTTGTTGACAAAGCAGAAACAGTGGAAGGCAGTGATCAGTATGTAAAAACACCAACTAATTATGAGTTCTCAGGAAAGAATATTAAAAGAGATTGGGGATCCGCACCTTCGGCGCATTTGTTTCCAAGAATGTGGGATGGAGACAACGATCGCGGACAGTTAGATAGTTACCGTGCATTTGCTGGAGTGCAAGAAGGTGATGTACCAACATTAAGAGATAATATCAAGTACTTTACGAATTATCAATTTGGCTTTATGTACCTGCGTTATTTTTTATGGAATTTCGCTGGTAAGCAAAACGATTTACAAGGATTTGGCAATGTACGTGATGGTAATTTTAAGACAGGTATCTCTTTTGTAGATAATTTCTTCTTTGGAGAACAATCTAAATTACCAGATAGTATTAATAAAGACAATAAGGCGAATAATAATTTGTTTATGCTGCCATTTTTCTTAGGCATCATGGGGTTATTGTATCAATATCAACAGAATAAAAAAGATTTCGTGGTGACAGGCTTGTTGTTTTTCTTCACTGGATTAGCGATTGTGATTTATTTGAACCAAGTGACCTTGCAACCACGTGAACGTGATTATGCTTATGTAGGCTCTTTCTATGCATTTGCAATATGGATTGGATTAGGCGTTTTGCAAGTGGCAGAATGGCTAAGTAAAGTCATCCATAAAAATATTGCAACTACTGTTGCAACAGTAGTATGTTTATTGGCAGTGCCAACCTTGATGGCGCAGCAGGAGTGGGATGACCATGATCGTGGCCAAAAAACTTTGGCACGTGACATGGCAAGAGCGTATTTAGAAAGCTGTCCTCCAAATGCCATCTTATTTTCATTCGGCGACAATGATACTTATCCATTATGGTATGCACAGGAAGTAGAAGGTATCAGACCAGACGTGCGTGTGGTAGTGAATAGTTTACTTGGATCAGATTGGTACATGCGTGAATTAAGGTATAAAGTAAACAAGAGCGATAAGTTTGATGTGATTTTTACAGAAGAACAAGTTGCTGGTAATAAATTAAATGTGGCTTATTATAATCCACTTCCAGAATTTGGTGAAACAACTTACCATAATTTAGATTCAATTTTAAGGTATGTAGTTGGAGATCAAACTGGTAAATACCAAGCTTCAACGCAGGAAGGCCCAGTGAATATCTTCCCAACACATAAATTCAAATTACCTATCAATAAGGAATTTGCATTGGCTTCTGGTATTGTTAAGCCAACAGATAATATTGAGTCTGAGATGTTGATTGATTTCAATCCAAATAGACAATACATGATCAAAAATGAGTTGGCTATTTATGCAATCATTGCGACGACTCAGTTTAAGCGCCCAATTTGCTTTACATCTACACAGGAGTTAAAAGACTTAGGACTGGATCAATATGTACGTCAAACTGGATTAGCGTATCAATTGGTTCCTGTAAAAGGGGCATCTGTGGATACGGACGCAGCGTTCAAAAACACAATGACTAAATTTGATTTCAAAAATTCAAGTAAGCCTAATGTTTACTATGACGAAGAAAACAGAAGACATTTGAATTCATTGAGATTGAATGTAGCTCAGATTGCACAAGCTTTAGTTGCAGTGGGTAAAAAAGACAGCGCGGTTCAAGTATTAAGAAAGTTAGACAAGGAGATTAGTACTAAAAATTTCCCTTATGGAATGTCATCTAATAGAGGCAATCAACATAATTACTTCTCTTATTTATATTTACAGGCTGCTTATGCTGCAGGGGATACTGAATTAGGTAAAAGAGTTGGTGCAGCTGTTGTGAAGGATTTAAAACAACAATTGGCTTATTATAAATCTTTGGGTACGCCAATGTCAGAATCGCAGTTTATGCAAAATGCAGAGAATGCGTATCAAAACAAAGCCACTGAATTTAACAATAAACAAGCTTCATTTATTCAAGATATTTTAACTTGTTATCAATTGATCAGTGTGATTGAAAATTTAGAAAAGGGTGCTCCTGTAGTTCAGCCTTAATTTAAATAGAGCTACTAAAAAAGGCGCTTCGTTTGAAGCGCCTTTTTTTTTTAAATCATTATTGATTTAGTTGAATTTATTTATTCTAAATCTGGTTGCTATTTAAAGTCCTTAAATAAATTAGTTTAGCATTGTTAATAAGGCTGTCACAACTTGGTCAATTTCGGCCTTTGTATTGTGTTTTGAGAAAGAAAAACGAACAGTGACCATCTCGGAGCCTTTGTTAAGCGCATTAATGACATGTGAACCTTGTTGCGCGCCACTTGAACAAGCACTTCCTCCACTGGCACAAATATGATGCATGTCTAAATTAAACAAGATCATCTCGGTCTTTTCATTTTTTGGAAAGTTGACACTTAATAAATTATATAAACTATTTCCGAATGGATCTCCATTAAAATGCACACTAGGAATTTTTGCAATCAGTTGATCATGTAAATACTGTTTCAAAGATTGGATATATGCACGGTCTTCTTGGTATTTTTCGGTAGCCAATTCAAGTGCTTTCGCAAAACCAACAATCCCGTATAAATTTTCTGTACCTGCACGCATATTGCGCTCTTGAGAGCCGCCATGTACCATGGGACTAATTTTTATATTTTCGTTGATATATAAAATACCAACGCCCTTAGGTCCATGAAATTTATGTCCAGCCCCAGTGATAAAATCAACTGGCAGTTGGCTTAATTCAAAAGGGAAATGTCCCACAGTTTGAACAGTATCACTATGAAAATAAGCCTGATATTGTTTACAAAGCTGACCTACAGCTTTCATATCTATCATGTTCCCAATTTCATTATTAGCATGCATGATGGAAACAATTGTTTTATCTTTTGTTTCGGCTAGCAATCCTGCTAAATGATCCATATCAATATGTCCATTAGGTAAAATTGCTACAAAGCTTAATTTCAAGTTGTGCAATTTAGCTAAATGCGTTACCGTATGTAAAGTGGCATGGTGCTCGATTGGAGAACTGATGATATGCTTGCAACCTAAATCGGTTATAGCCGCATTTAAAACAGTATTGCTACTTTCTGTGCCACCACTTGTAAAAAATATTTCAGCGGGCTTGGCGCCTAAGTTTTTTGCGACAGATTTTCTGGCTTGTTCAATGGCCAATCTTGTTTCTCTTCCATAACTATAAATCGAGGAAGGGTTACCAAATTTTTCGGTCAAATAAGGCATCATCGCTTCAAGCACTTCAGGTGCAAGCGAGGTAGTAGCTGCATTGTCAAAATAAATTCTCTGCATGATTTTTAAATTACTGAATTTTAAGGATCAGCTGAATAATCTTATCCGCTAATTGATCTGCGGCTGCTTGTGTTTTTGCCTCAGTATAAATGCGCATAATTGGTTCTGTATTGCTAGACCTTAAGTGTACCCATTCGTTTTCAAAGTCTATCTTCAATCCATCTACATCATTCATTGGAAATGCTGCAAATTCATTTTTTAATTGTTCAAAAATTTTAGATAATGAAAGGCTTGCATTCAAGTCCATCTTTTTCTTACTCATAAAATAAGCAGGGTAGCCAGCTCTCAAATTGGAACAGCTTGTATCTGCTTTTGCAAGATGTGATAAGAATAGCGCAATGCCAATTAAAGCATCTCTACCATAATGTAAATCCGGCACAATGATACCACCATTGCCTTCTCCACCAATCACCGCTTTTTCTGCTTTCATTTTTGTCACTACATTCACTTCACCTACTGCACTTGCAAAATAAGTGCAACCATGTTGCTCGGTGACGTCTCTTAATGCCCTAGTAGAAGATAAATTACTCACTGTAGCACCTTTGGTATATTGTAAAATATAATCCGCAATGGCTACCAATGTGTATTCTTCGCCAAATAAATTCCCGTCTTCACTCACAAAACATAAACGATCTACATCAGGGTCAACTGCAATACCTATATGTGCTTTTTCTTTTACAACTGTATCGCAAAGTTCAGTTAAATGTTCTTTTAAGGGCTCTGGGTTATGTGCAAAATCTCCAGTCATTGCTGCATTCAAAACAACGATATCCTCAACGCCAATTGCTTTTAACAAAGCAGGCACCGTAAATGCACCAGAACTATTAATCGCATCCACCACTACTTTAAAATTAGCTTTCTTGATGGCGTAAATATCCACCAATGGGTGATCTAAAATTGCTTGAATATGTTTTGATAAACTATTGTCATCCCCAATTAATTCTCCCATGGCATCCACAGGTGCATAGATAAAATCTTCTTGTTCTGCTATTGCTAAAATTATTTTTCCTTCTTCTCCACTTACAAACTCGCCTTTTTCATTTAATAATTTAAGTGCATTCCATTCTTTTGGATTATGGCTAGCTGTCAATATGATGCCGCCATCTGCATTTTCAAATACTACTGCCATTTCTACGGTGGGCGTAGTGCTTAATCCTAAATGCACCACATCGATACCTAGGGCCAATAAACTTTGCTCCACCAAGGCTTCTACCATGAGGCCACTCATCCTTCCATCACGGCCCACAATCACTTTCTTTTTTCCAGCTGATTTTCTGATCAACCAGGTACCATATGCAGATGCAAATTTTACAATATCAATTGGCGTTAGGTTATCGTTTGGACGACCACCAATGGTGCCTCTAAAACCTGAAATGCTCTTGATTAATGACATAGCTAAATATTAAAATAAATCGGTATGCAAATTTACTTTAAATTTTTCCATTCCTTGTATCTTTACGGCATGGGGCTAAGTATTTTTCAACAAATTAAGGACATCGATCAGGCATTGTTTCACCAAATAAATGGGGTCTGGCACCATCCTGTATTGGACAATGTCCTGCCTTGGACTAGGCATTCCAACAACTGGATACCCTTATATATTGGAATATTGATCTGGTTGGGATATCAAATAGGTTGGAAAACCTTGAAATGGCTTTTGTTTGCCTTGATCAATGTTGGCTTGACAGACCAAATAAGTAGTAGCGTATTCAAGCCTTTTTTTCATCGTTTAAGACCTTGTAATGATCCTGCATTATTGGGAAAAACTAGATTGTTATTAGACCATTGTTCTGGCGGCTTTAGTTTTACATCTTCACATGCTGCCAATCATTTTGGACTCGCTATGTTTATTTTCATCACCTGGGGGATGACACAACAACGTTTTACAAAATTCTTTTTTGTATGGGCAGGTGTCATTGCCTTTGCTCAAATCTATGTTGGGGTACATTATCCATTGGACATTATTGGAGGTACTATTATTGGATTGGTATCAGGATGTGGCATGGCAAAAGCCTATTTAAAATGGGCAGGTCCAATGGAATTGAAAAAATAATAAGCAGCAGAAGGTATTTCGTAGGGCTCTATAATTCAGTACTTAAAAATTAAACTGTGTCGTATTTTTAGGGGAGGCTAACTCATAGCTTTTTCTAACACCGCCAACGGTGGTGTGCACTATATTGATTTGATTTGGGTCTATTCCAAATAAGATCTCACAAAATATATTCAATTGTTTCACCTGCTTCACTTCTTTGATTTCAAAATAGCTCCAAGTACTTTCTTTTTGAATCTCGTAACCTACAAAGTCCATCTTGTATTTTACACCACCAGTTTGTAAAGCAAGTTTCTTTTGCATGTATAGGTTGATGTATTTATTGGCTTGTTCTTTTTGATTTGCTTGACTCAAATCCAACTTGACATTGAATTCTTTTTGAATCATTTTCTCTAAATCATCTGTATAAGTGCGGGCACTAATTTCAATGGTGGCATCTTTTGCATTGTGTTCAATTTCTACCACTGAGATATAAAAGGGATGCATGGCAGTTAGCATCCATACCATCCAATGTTTCAAACCAATCCAAGCCATAGTAGTTTATTTTGTGGTTACAAAGGTCTTCATTAATTTAACACCAGAAAAATTCATTTATGGACGAGCTGTTTTTGTATCTAAGACTTGGTTTCAAGCACATTATAGATTTAGGAGGGGTAGATCATATTTTATTTGTCTTGGCATTGACCCTGCGCTATGTTTGGACGGATTGGAAAAAGATCTTGATTTTAGTGACCGCTTTTACGATAGGCCACTCGTTAACGCTTGCCTTAAGCACGCTTTCTTTGTTAGATATTCCAGTTAATTGGATAGAGTTCCTCATTCCAGTGACTATCTTAATCACTGCAGTTTCTAATTTTTGGGTCCAAGATTTTGAATTTAAACAACGCTTTTCGGCCCATTATGGATTGGCGCTATTTTTTGGCCTGATCCATGGATTAGGTTTTAGCAATTATCTTAAAAGCCTCTTGGGGAAGGAGGATTCCCTGCTAGGGCCCTTATTCTCTTTCAATATTGGCCTTGAAATAGGACAAATTTTGATTGTGATGGTAATTTTAGGCCTAACTTATGGCTTGGTATCCCTGCTTAAAATACCTAGAAAAATGTATATGCGGTATGGTTCTATCTTAGTGATATGCTTATCTTTACGTATGATCATAGATCGATTCGGATCTCTTTAAACCTCGAAAAAGAAACAACAATGAAGAAATTATTGTCATTTGGTATCATGTGTTTGACTGTATTGACAGTTATGGCGCAAGATATCCGCAACAACCCAGGTTCTAACCATGGAAACAAGTTCGAACAATTGGGTACTATTTTACCTACGCCAAATGAATACAGAACGGCGAGTGGTGCTCCAGGAACAAAGTATTGGCAGCAAAGAGCTGACTACGACATTAAAGCAACATTAGATGAAAAGAATTTAATGTTACATGGTGCCGAGACTATTACTTATTTCAACAATTCACCTGATGTATTAACTTATATTTGGTTACAATTGGATGAGAACGAACATAGCACGACTAAAAATGCAGGATACCCAGACGGCAGTTCATTGGGTAGAGGCATGAGTCCTGCAATGATTGACAATTTAGAAGAAGCAAAAACCGATAATGGATTAGGTGTGAATATTTTAAAAATCACAGACCTATTAGGTGCTAAATTAAAGTACACTGTGAACAAAACAATGATGCGTGTTGAATTGCCAACAGCATTAAAGCCTGGTCAAAAATTTGCTTTTAAAGTAGATTGGAATTATAAAATCACAGATAGATTGACTGTTGCTGGTAGAGGTGGATTTGAGTTCTTCCCAGAAGATGGCAACCACTTATTTACAATGGCACAATGGTATCCACGTTTAGCAGTTTATTCTGATTTCCAAGGTTGGCAGCACCACCAGTTTACTGGTAGAGGGGAGTTTGCTTTGACTTTTGGTAATTATAAAGTGGCGATCACTGTTCCTAGCGACCACGTTGTGATGGCAACAGGTGCTTGTCAAAACTATGCAGCTGTATTGAGTCCAGCTCAAATGGCTAGATGGAATAAAGCACAAACTTCAGCTGAACCAGTGGAGGTCGTGACTTTAGAAGAAGCAAAGAATGCAGAAAAAACAAAAGCAACGACTCAAAAAACTTGGGTGTTCAATGCAGAAAATGTACGTGACTTTGCTTTTGGATCAAGCCGTAAATTTATTTGGGATGCTTTGGCTGCAAATGTAGAAGGCAAGAAAGTAATGTGTATGAGTGCTTATGGAAAAGAGGCGTATGGTTTATACCGTCCTTTCTCTTCTAAAGCGGTAGCACACACTATTAAGACATATTCTAAGTTCACCATTCCTTATCCGTATCCTGTGGCACAAAGTATTGAAGCATCTAATGGTATGGAATATCCAATGATTTGTTTCAACTATGGCCGTACAGAAAAAGATGGCTCTTATACACAAGCAGCTAAGAATGGTATGCTAGGTGTAATCATTCACGAAGTTGGACATAACTTTTTCCCAATGATTATTAATAGTGATGAGCGTCAATGGTCTTGGATGGATGAAGGTTTAAATACTTATGTTGAATATTTGACAGAAGAATTATATGACAATAAATTTCCAAGTCGTCGTGGTCCTGCTTTTGCAATTGCAGATTATATGAAATTGCCAAAAGATCAATTAGAGCCAATCATGACGAATAGTGAAAATATTATTCAGTTTGGACCAAACGCATATGCGAAGCCAGCAACTGGTTTGAATATTTTACGTGAAACCATTATGGGTCGTGAATTATTTGATTATTCATTTAAAGAATATTCAAGAAGATGGGCATTCAAACACCCAACACCTGCGGATTTATTTAGAACAATCGAAGATGCAAGTGCCGAAGATTTAGATTGGTTCTGGAGAGGCTGGTTCTACAGCATCGATCCTGTAGATATTGCAATTGATACAGTAAAGCATGCAGTATATGATGCTACAATAGCAGTTCCGGCAGCTAGAACAATGGGACCAAGAGGTTTGTCAAAACCAGAAGTGAATAGCTTTGAGGATATTTCAAAAATTAGAAATAGAAACGATAAGTCCATTGTGTTTTTAACAGATGTAGATCAAAGCTTACGTGATTTCTATTGGAGATATGATAGAGGATTAGAGCCTTATGATTCTGTTACGAAGCAACCAGCTATGGCAATGCCTGCTGCAGAAGGTTTAACAGATGCAGAGAAAGCAAAATATGCAAGTGCTAATTTGTATGAAGTAAGTTTCATCAATAAAGGTGGACTAGTGATGCCAATTATCCTTGAATTTACTTTCGAAGATGGTACTAAAGAAACACAACGTTTACCAGCACAAATCTGGAGAAAGAACGAGAACAAAGTAACAAAAGTGTTCTTGACAAGTAAGAAAGCGGTGTCGATTCAATTAGATCCAATGCGTGAAACTGCTGACATTGATGAGAGCAATAACAAATGGCCAAATGTAGCTGCGCCAAGTAAATTTGCCTTATTCAAGTCAAAAGGTTTTTCTAGAGGTCAATCAATTGGATTATCGCCAATGGCTGCAAGTCAAAACAAAAAATAATTTGAATTTATTTTAAAGTAAAAAGCCGCTTCGATTTCGAAGCGGCTTTTTTTTGGCGTATATTTTTATGTCGTATATTATTTAGGAGTCAACTTTTCTTTTGAAATAAATCTTTTCTAATTAAAATAAGATGTAGTAAAACTAAGTATGCGCTGCTGCTTTATAATTCTTCCATTTGGTAATGGCAGCTTCCATATCCGAAGGCAATGGACTATCAAAGCGCATCATCTCCTCGGTGGTTGGATGAATAAAACCGAGCGTCGCTGCATGCAATGCACATCTAGGA
>JBILCS010000104.1:0-4264 GCA_044353005.1 Sediminibacterium sp.
AGGCAGGAAATTGCGAGAAGAAAAGCAAAATAATCTACTATTTTACGCCCCAAGTTGTAAATTGCAGCATGCAACAATATTTACAATTAGTCCAACATATTATTGATCATGGGACCGAAAAAACAGATCGTACCGGCACGGGTACTAAAAGCTGTTTTGGCTACCAAATGCGTTTTAATTTAGCCGAAGGTTTTCCATTAGTGACGACAAAAAAATTACATTTAAAAAGCATCATCCATGAATTGCTTTGGTTTTTAAAGGGCGATACGAATATTCAATATTTGAAAGAGCATGGTGTGCGTATTTGGGATGAGTGGGCGGATGCAAATGGTGATTTAGGTCCAGTATACGGAAAGCAGTGGAGAAGTTGGGAAGCTCCAAATGGTGTTGTGATTGATCAGATTACAGAATTGATTGAGCAAATTAAAAAAACACCAGATAGCAGAAGATTAATTGTAAGTGCTTGGAATGTAGGAGACTTATCTAAAATGGCTTTGATGCCTTGTCATAATATGTTTCAGTTTTATGTAGCAGATGGCAAATTAAGTTGTCAGCTTTATCAAAGAAGTGCGGATGTGTTTTTGGGTGTTCCTTTTAATATCGCTTCTTATGCTTTATTGACCATGATGGTTGCACAGGTATGTGATTTACAATACGGTGATTTTGTGCATAGCTTCGGTGATGTACATTTATACAATAACCATATGGAGCAAGCAAATTTGCAATTAAGCAGAAAGCCTTTTTCACTTCCGACTATGAAAATCAATCCAGCTGTAAAAGATATTTTTGCTTTCCAGTACGAAGACTTTACTTTAGAAAATTACGAATGTCATCTAGGTATCAAAGCCCCGGTGGCCGTTTAATCAAATCATTATGAAAGTATCCTTAGTTGTAGCAGCATCCGATAACCATATGATTGGCAAAGACAATCAATTGCTTTGGCATCTACCTAAGGACATGAAATTTTTTAAAGACACCACATGGGCCATGCCTGTGATTATGGGAAGAAAAACTTTTGAATCATTGGGGCAGCGTGTTTTACCAGGGAGATTGAATATTATTTTAACCAAACAAACTGGGCTATCCTATGATCAAACAGAGGTCGTTGGTTCGATTGCAGAAGCCATTGCACTTGCTGAACGCGAACAGTATGCCGAAGTGTTTATCATTGGTGGTGGTCAAATTTATCAAGAGGCCATCTCGATTGCAGATACTATTTATATGACCAGGGTACACACACAAATTGAGGGAGATACTTTGTTCCCTGTGATGGACGACCAATGGACTTTGGAGTATAGTTATCCAAATGCAGCAGATGCAAAACATGCGTATGCATTTGACTTTGAATGTTGGAAAAGAAAATGAAGTACAACACTTTTACCTTAATTAATAAATATATTAGTTATTTATGGAAAGCCTCTAATGGTCAGGGACACGGGGTGCATTCTCCATTTGTTTATGCCTTCATTAAAAATGTATTAAACACCAAATCAACAGGAGCAAGTATTGATGCCATTGAATTGTATCGTCAACAATTATTGAACAATCAAAAAGAAATTACCATTCTTGATTTGGGGGCAGGTGCCAATTCGAAGGGAAATAAATCAAGAACCATTGCTCAAATTGCTAAAGGGGCCTTAAAACCAAAAAAGTATAGTGCGCTCTTAAGCCGCATTGTTGCTTATTTTCAGCCCCATCAGGTATTAGAAATGGGTACTTCCTTAGGTATTACTACTTGTTATTTGGCACAGGGAGTACCTAATGCTTTCGTGGTGACCATGGAAGGCGCGCCTACAGTGGCTCAGGAAGCCTTGACTACTTTTAAAAATTTAGGGTATCAAAATATACAATTAATAGAAGGCAATTTTGATCAAACCTTGCCCAATTATTTACATAGTATTTCAACCATTGGCATTGCTTATGTGGATGGCAATCATAGATACAAGCCCACTATGCAATATTTTAATTTGCTTTTGACTAAATCTGATGAGCATTCTATTTTTATTTTTGATGATATTCATTGGAGTAGTGAAATGGAAAAAGCTTGGGCCGAAATTAAAGCAGATACTAGAATTTCACTGACCATTGATTTATTTTATATTGGTATTGTCTTTCTTAAAAAAGGAAATAAAGAAAAAGAAAACTTTATAATTAAATTCTAATCATTGCTACCTCCATCATTCATAGCATCCTTAGCAGGTCTTCCTGGATTTGACGAAACGGCTTTTGTTAAGACACATCAAGCACCTGCAGATTTTACTGCGGTACGTTTGAATCAATTTAAACCATTCGATCTTGCAGCCCATCCCTTTATGCATGCAATGACGCCAGTGGATTGGTGTCAACAAGGATATTATTTAACTGGTCGGCCAAGTTTTGTGTTGGATCCTTTATGGCATGCAGGTGCTTATTATGTGCAAGAAGCAAGCAGTATGTTTTTACATACCATCATTCGTCAATTAGCAGATGTAGAAAAATATTATAAAGTTTTAGACCTTTGTGCCGCACCTGGCGGCAAAACAACTCTGTTGGCCAATTATTTTAAAAATGGGTTGGTGGTAGCCAATGAAACCATTAAATCAAGAAACGCGATCCTAGAAGAAAACTGTATTCGTTGGGGGAGTGATCATATTGTAGTCACACAAAATGATCCAAGTCATTTTAAAGCCCTTCCTAATTTTTTTGATTTCATCATTGCAGATGCGCCTTGCAGTGGCAGTGGGATGTTCAGAAAAGATCCACAAGCTATCCAGGAATGGAGCGAAGAAAATGTGTTGCATTGCAGTCAACGACAATCAAGAATTATTGAAGAAAGCATTACCGCATTGCAAGAAGGTGGATATTATATTTATTCCACCTGTTCTTATTCTTTTGAAGAGGATGAAAAGATCATGGATGAGATTGCTGCGATGGAGGGGATGACATCTGTATCCATTCAATTGCCTTCGTCTTCTCAAATCGTATCCACCTATAGTCCCATACATCAAGCGCAGGGTTTTAGGTTCTATCCAGATAAAATAAAAGGGGAAGGATTTTTTATTGCTGTTTTTCAAAAACAAAAAGCAGCTTATACGAGTTACTTTTCTACGCCCTTTCAATTTATGGTATTGCCAAAAAAGACGCTTGCGAGTTTAACTGCCATGTATGTCTTGCCAGAACAGTTTATATGCATTCAACATCAAGAAGATTTGATTGCATTGCCAGCACATTGTTATTCGGACTTGCAAACTATTCGGGCACATTTATATGTCAAAAAAATAGGCATGCGCATAGGGGTGCTTAAAGGATCAGACCTGGTCCCGGCGCACGACTTAGCGATGAGTCAATGGACAACAATGCCCTATGAAAATATCGAAGTGGTGCTTCCAGATGCCCTGCAATTTCTGAGAAGGGCCGATTTTCAGTTGAACGGCCCCAAGGGTTGGCATAGCATTAGTTATATGAATTGCCGCCTAGGATGGGTTAAAATACTACCCAATCGATTAAATAATTATTATCCAAATACTTGGAGAATATTGAATTACTGATATTTATAAATTATGTATTAATTTAATAAGTAATTTTATATCTTTTTTTGCATTTAGATTTTGTAAATTTGTCCTCCTTGAAGAAGCTCATTTTATACCTAATTCTAGCTTTTGGTCTATTTAGCCAAACGGATGCCACCGGTGCAAAAGGTAAAACTGTGGCTAAAACTGGACAGACGAAAAAAAAAGTGACTAAAAAGAAGCCAACAAGCAAATTTTCGAAGTCCAAAAAAGGAAGCAAAAAGAAATCTAGTAAATATTCAAAATCCAAAAAGTCAGTTGCTAAAGTGGCACCTGTTGTTAGAACAGCCCAATGGCAAATGATTGCACAAAATAAGGAGCAATCAAGGATTAAAGATAGTGTTCAGAAAACGAATTTGGTGCAGGTTAGTACGGTTGCAAATGAAGGTTATTTTGCAAGCTTATTCTCCAGTCAAAAAAAAGCAGCCACTTTTCAAACTTTAAACGGAACCGCTGCAGTATTTAAAAGCATGAGTGGTTGGCAGGATAATAAATTTTATATTTTAACCAATGAATTACCGGTGGGTACCATTGTTAGAATTACAACTGCTGATTTTAAAAGTATTTGTGCTAAAGTAATCAATGCATTACCTGAAGTGGGCAATGCCATTCAGTATCGATTAAATGATGCTGCTGCTGCCATTTTGGGTGTCACCAATAAGACCTTTCAAGTGTCTGTAACGTATTAGTCATTTTTCAACAATCCATATGAAATT
>JBILCS010000044.1:0-14279 GCA_044353005.1 Sediminibacterium sp.
TTGGTCCCCTTATTTTTTAAACCAATCCAACAATTATCTTCATTGTCCCTGAAAATATAGATTGTCTGCTTTTGATAGCCAATAGCAGCTAAGAACTCGATCCACTGCAAGCTTAACATTTGCGCACCCATGACGCGCTCATCTGGATTGGATTCCATTAAAATAGCGGTCATTTCGTATTGAATATTAATTAAACCTTGTACCGCTTTAAGCTGGGTTGCAGTGTCAAGGGATAAACTTTCTTGGGTCAAGCTATCTGCTATGAAAATCATATTTGTACCATAGGATTGCAAATTGACACTGTCCTTCTCTTGCAAATTCGCCATTACAGCAAAATACAGATTCAATAAAGGTTGAATTTGTTGATCCAAATTTGGATCATGTCTTAGACCCGCAAATTTGGTGGTAAGTTTATCTGTTGGTTCATTTACCTTATTCCCACAAGCCATTAAGCAAGTCATTAAAAGCAGTATGAGCAATCTAGACATATACATTTTTTTCAAAAATATGCATAAATAGCCACCACAACTCTGTAACTTTGCGCACTGAATTGAAATAATATGTTAATAGGCTTACAAAACGTCACTTTTGAGTTTGGTGCTAGAGCAATCGTAACGGATGCTTCTTGGCATATCCAACCAGGTGAAAGAATAGGATTAATTGGATACAATGGAACGGGAAAATCAACCCTTTTAAAGCTATTGGTTGGACAGTACACGCCTTCAAAAGGGACGGTTGAAAAAGGCAAAGACACAACGATTGGCTATTTACACCAGGATTTATTGAGTTTTGATACAAGTGAAACCATCACAGAAGTCGCATTAGGCGCTTTTGAAAGAGTACGTGAATTAGAAAAAGAAATTGAGGTACTAGGTATTGCATTGGAAGCCAACCCCGAAGACAATGATATTTTAATTAAGTACACGGATGCATTACATGAATTGGATGTGTTGGATGGATATAATATTGAACATAAGGCAGGGGAAGTCTTACATGGTTTAGGTTTTACAAATAAGGATTTAACCCGTCCCTATAAAGAATTTAGTGGAGGATGGAGAATGCGAGTTTTATTGGCTAAAATGATATTACAAGCCCCAGATGTACTATTGCTAGATGAGCCTACCAACCACTTAGATTTACCAAGTATTGAATGGTTAGAAAAATATTTATTGCATTATAAAGGCAGTGTGGTGATTGTGAGTCACGACAAATATTTCTTGAATAAAATGGTGAATAAGATTGTTGAAGTATACCAACAACAACTTAATTTTTATACCGGTGATTATGCCTATTATGAAGTAGAGAAATTGCAACGCGTAGAGATCCAGCAAAGGGCATTTGAAAATCAACAAGATTATATCAGACAACAAGAGCGTTTTATTGAACGATTTAAAGCCAAAGCTTCTAAAGCGGCACAGGCTCAATCTATACAAAAAAGATTAGACCGATTAGATGTCATTGAGGATGTACAAATTGAAAGACCCAATATCAGGATCAATTTTGCGGTAGATAAAACTCCTGGAAAAGTCTTGGTAGATTTAAAAGGTGTTAGTAAAAGCTATCCTGCTCAAAGCATTCTAGAAAACGCATTTGCGGAGATTGAAAGAGGCGATAAAATTGCCTTAATTGGTGCGAATGGTAAAGGAAAATCTACTCTATTAAGAATTGTAGCAGGCATGGAAAGCTATGAAGGAGAAAGGGTTTGGGGACATAATGTAGATGAAAGTTTTTATGCACAGCACCAATTAGAATCTTTGAACTTGAACAATACTATTTTACAAGAAGTGCAAGAATGTGGTACTAAAAAAACAGATTTAGAACTGCGCGCATTACTAGGTTGTTTCTTGTTTGGGGGCGATGAAATTGATAAAAAAATTAAAGTCTTGAGTGGAGGAGAAAAAGCTAGAGTAGCATTAACTAAAACTATTATTAGCAAGGCGAACTTTTTAATGCTGGATGAACCTACTAACCACCTTGACATGGCCACTGTGGAGCTATTGGCAGAAGCCTTGACAAAATATGATGGCTCTATAATCTTGGTGAGTCACGATCGTTATTTTATTTCAAAAACAGCGAATAAGATTTGGGAAATTGAAGACGAGCAAATCATAGAATTCAAAGGTGATTATGACGAATGGGTTGAATGGAAAGAAAGAATGGCAAAACAAAAAGCACAAATAGCAGAACCTGTTAACAATGCAGGATCTAAAGATACGCGCAAGCAAGGCAAACAAGAAGCTGCAGTAGTTGCAGAAGTGAAACCTCAAGCTATTGACAAGGATTTGCAAAAGCAAATTCAAAAATTACAAAAAGTCATTGCACAAATTGAGCATAATATAGCAACCTTACAAACAGAAAAAGCAGCCATTGAATTAGAAATGGCCAACCCTGCCATTTATTCTGATTCTGCCAAAATGCATATTGTAGAAAAAAGCTACCATGATAAAAACGCTTTAATTAGGTCTTTGAACAAGGAATATGAGATTGCTTTTAACGATTTATTGATATTGGAAAGCAAATAAAAAGGGTTAAATTTATTTTAATAAAAATTGGATATGGAAATTTTAATGGTTCGACCTTATCAATTTTTTTTTAATAAGCAAACGGCTACCAATAATTTTTTTCAATCGAATATCAATATTGAAAATGCCAATGAATTAGCCATTGCTGAATTTGATGCTATGGTGGAGCAATTAAGCGCATATCAAATTGAAGTAAAAGTTATTCAAGACACGAAAGACCCTTCCACCCCCGATTCTATTTTTCCAAATAATTGGATTTCAACCCATGCTGGCGGAACCCTTTGTTTATATCCCATGTATGCAGAAAATAGAAGAGCTGAAAGAAAATTAAGCGTACTAGAATTTCTACAAGCTAATTATAAAATTGAAAATCTACTTGATATAACCCATTTCGAAAAAGAAGGAAAATTTTTAGAAGGTACAGGCAGTATGGTACTCGATCACCAAAATAAAATCGCCTATGGTTGTTTATCTGAAAGATTAGATAAAGAAGCATTTACCTACTGGTGCGATAGAATGCAATTCAAACCTATTAGCTTTAAAGCAGTGGATGATAAGGATCAACCCATTTATCATACCAATGTAATGATGTGTATGGGCAATCAATTTGTTGTGATTTGTTTAGAGAGTATTCCTAATGCACTAGAAAAGCAAATTGTGCTTGAAAGTTTTTTACAAACCAATAAAAAAGTCATTACGATTAGCCAGGATCAACTGAATCATTTTGCAGGTAATATGTTACAAGTATTCGATATGAATGAAAAACCTCATTTAATCATGTCGGAACAAGCCCATACTTCCTTGCAACCTGCTCAAGTAAAAAGCTTAGAAAAATACAACCCCATACTCCCCATTTCTATCCCTACCATTGAAGCTTTAGGAGGTGGCAGTGCAAGATGTATGATGGCTGAAATCTATTTAAGCCCTGCCTAATATTCAATTAGACTATATAATGATTTGATTGATTATACTTTAGAAGGTTTTTATCCCTTAATAATAACAGACGTTAGCATGACAAAACTGTTCATAAAATCAATGGTGAATTGCTTTCAATTGTTTAATTTTGGGGCTCCGTTCTTTTGGTAACCAATTGGTTTACGATTGTAAATCAACCCATTAAATGACAAATTGAATCAACATGTCTACTAAAAAAGTCCATAAAATTGCTGTTTTAACCTCTGGTGGTGACGCTCCTGGCATGAATGCAGCCATCAGAGCAGTCGTTAGAACAGGTTTATATCATGGTTTAGAGGTTTTTGGAGTGACTAGAGGGTATAATGGAATGATCGATGACGATATTTTTCAAATGGATTCAAGATCGGTTGCCAATATCATTCAAAGAGGCGGCACCATTTTGAAAACAGCAAGAAGCAAAGATTTCTTTGAACCAGAAGGACGAAAGATTGCATACGAAAATCTTAAAAAAAGAGGCATTGATGGCATTGTTGTCATTGGTGGAGACGGAAGTTTCAAAGGCGCACAAAAATTTAGCAATGAATTCGATATTCCATGTATTGGAATACCAGGAACAATTGACAAAGATATTGCAGGCAGTGATTTTACCATTGGTTTTGACACAGCTGTCAATACTGCGGTAGAAGCGATTGATAAAATCAGAGACACCGCAGATGCACATGATCGATTATTTGTAGTAGAAGTAATGGGACGTGACGCTGGTTATATTGCTTTGCATAGTGGTATTGCCACTGGTGCGGAAAACATTTTAATTCCAGAATCAAAAACAGATATGATCGCATTGGTTGCTAATTTAACCGAAAAAGAAAAGCGTAGGAAATTAGTGAACCTGATTGTAGTTGCCGAAGGTGATGAATTTGGTGGCGGAAATCAAGTGGGTGACTTTTTAAAAACTAAACTACCAAATGCTGATATCCGTGTTTGTATTTTAGGACATATTCAAAGAGGAGGCGCACCAACCTGTTTAGATCGTTTGATTGCTAGCAGAATGGGCTACCATGCTGTTGAATGTTTATTGAATGGGACGCACAATGTCATGGTTGGTATTGCAGACAATAAAATGAAATACACGCCATTAGATAACGCTGTAAAAGCAAAGCAAAAAATTTCAGAAGAGTGGTTAAAGATTGTAAAAATCTTAGCTAGTTAAAATATAAAAAGAAAAAAACAACCCAATTAGTACAATGAGCACACCCACTTACAAACAGACACACCATAAAACAAAAATCGTTGCAACAGTTGGTCCTGCTTGTGAAACCTATGACCAATTAAAAAATTTAGTGATTGCAGGTGTGAATGTATTTAGATTAAATTTTTCTCATGGGACACATGAAGACAAAAAGAAAATCATTGACCATATTAGAGGGATTAATAAAGAATTAAATTGTACAATAGCCATCTTAGGCGACTTACAAGGCCCTAAATTAAGAGTTGGTGAAATTGAAAACAATCGTTTAGAAGTAAAAGAAGGCGATATCCTAACATTCACCAATACAAAATGTGTTGGCACCCTTGAAAAAATATATGTATCCTACCCTAATCTTGCAGGAGATGTGGTTGTAGGCAATACCATCATGATTGACGACGGTAAAATTGAAGTGTTGGTGCATAGTGTAGAAACGAATGGTGACGTAAAAGTAAAAGTAACATTGGGAGGTATCATATCTTCTAAAAAAGGAATCAACTTACCTGATACAAAAATTTCTTTACCAGCATTAACGGAAAAAGATTTAGAAGATGCCGCGTTCATTATCAAAGAAGAATTAGACTGGGTTGCTCTGAGCTTTGTAAAGCGTGTGGCTGATATTGAAATGTTAAGAGGAATCTTAAACGAACATCAAAGCAACGCTAAAATTATTGCTAAAATAGAAATGCCCGAGGCTTTGACCAATATCCGTGATATCATTATTGCAAGTGATGCCATTATGATAGCTCGTGGGGATTTAGGTGTTGAATTACCAGTAGAGAAAATTCCATTGATTCAAAAAGAATTGATTAGAAAATGTATACATAGAGCGAAGCCAGTGATTGTGGCAACACAAATGATGGAATCTATGATTGACAGAGTGAAACCAAACCGTTCAGAAATCACAGATGTTGCCAACGCAGTAATCGAAGGTGCTGATGCAGTGATGTTGAGTGGTGAAACTGCAACAGGTCAATTCCCAGTATTGGTGATTGAAACAATGCGTAAAATTATCTCTGAAGTAGAAGAAAATGGATACAAATACAATCGTTCAGAAGATTTAAAACCACAGCCCCACTCACCTTCTTTCTTGAGTGATGCAGTTTGTTACAATGCCTCTAAATTATCAGAAGATAGCAATGCAAATGCACTCGTAGGTATGACCCAAAGTGGTTATACTGCATTTATGTTAAGCAGTTTCCGCCCTAGATCTCCCTTATTCATCTTCACAAAGCAACAAAGCCTAGTGAACCAATTGTCATTAAGCTGGGGAGTAAAGGCTTTCTACTACAATAAGGAAGAAAGTTTAGATGAAATTATTAAAGATCAAATACAAGTTCTGAAAGCGCAAGGATTTGTTCATACGGGTGATGTAGTAATTAATACCGGCAGTACTCCAATTCAATTACACTTACCAACTAATATCATTAAGATCAATAAAGTTGATTAAAATTTAGGCCTCATTATTGTGGCCTTTTTTATAACTTTAATATTCAAATTAAAAAGACAAACATGCTTGAATCATTTGAGAAAATTCCAGTTAAAATTTATAAAGATGTAGCCACTGGATCAAATGCAGTTGCTGCTCAAATTGCAAAATTAATTAAAGAAAAACAAGCACAAGGCCTACCATGTGTTTTGGGGATGGCGACAGGTGCTACTCCTATTTTATTGTATAAAGAATTAGTAAGATTACATAAGGAAGAAGGATTAAGTTTTAAGAATGTAATTACTGTGAATTTGGATGAATACTACCCTATTCCAAGAGATGCCTATCAAAGTTATTGGAGTTTTATGCATCGCCATTTATTCAATCATATAGATATTGATCCAAAAAATATTCACTTGCCTAATTCTGAATGGAGCATAGAGGAATTGAAAGAAAAATGTGTTGCTTACGAACAAGCCATCGAAAAATTAGGAGGAATTGATTTACAATTATTAGGGATAGGTAAAAATGGCCACATTGGTTTCAATGAACCTGGTTCTAGTTTTCACTCTAAAACAAGAGTGATTCATTTGGATCAATTAACAAGACTAGCCAATGTCTACGAATGGCATGATTTAAATAAAGTGCCAAAACTAGCCATCACAGTAGGTATTAGCAGTATCATGAAAGCAAAAAAAATCGTGTTACTTGCCTGGAGTAACAAAGCTGATATTGTTGCGAAAGCTGTAGAAGGAATTATCACGGAGCAAATACCTGCAAGTGTCTTACAAAATCATGATGACTGCACTTTTGTGATTGACGAATTAGCTGCAACGGAACTTACAAGACATAAATCTCCTTGGTTGACCGGAGCGAATGATTGGACACCGCAGATGATTAAAAAAGCGGTGATTGATTTAGCATTGAAATTAAATAAAACAGTCTTAAGCTTAACTTCTGATGATTATAAAGAGAATAGCTTATCTGACTTATTGGTCATTAAAGAATCGGTATACGATATTAATTTACAGGTGTTTTATATGTTACGTGATTCCATCACTGGATGGCCTGGCGGAAAGCCAAATGCGGTAATCCCTGCACATCCAGAACGAAGTGAACCACATTCTAAAAAAGTATTGATTTTCTCACCACATCCTGACGATGATATCATTAGTATGGGTGGTACTTTTATGCGCTTACACGATCAAGGACATGATGTGCATGTGGCCTACCAAACCAGCGGTAATATTGCCGTGACAGATGAGTTTGTCACTCGTTTTTTAGATTTTGCTGTTGGATTTGAAGACCTTTTTGGAATCGATAATCAAACCAGTCAGGATATTCTTACCAATGCAAGGGCCTTTTTAGCAAATAAAGCAACCAACCATTTGGATAGCGCAGAAATTAGAGCAATCAAAGGTTTGATTAGAAGATGTGAAGCCAAAGCTACTTGTAGGTATGTGGGCATAGCAGAAAATAATTACCATTTTATGGATCTTCCTTTTTATGAAACAGGCATGATTGATAAAAAACCTTTGAGCGAAGCAGATATTGAAATTACAATGGCACTTTTACGCGAAATACAACCGCAACAAGTCTACTGTGCTGGTGATTTAGCCGATCCACATGGTACCCATAAAGTTTGTTTAGATGTGGTATTTGAAAGTATGCGTCGATTAAAAGCAGCCGGTGACAGTTGGGTGAAAGACTGTTGGGTTTGGTTGTATAAAGGTGCTTGGCAAGAATGGGATATTTCTGAAATAGAGATGGCTGTTCCAATGAGTCCCGACCAGGTTTTGAAAAAACGCTTTGGAATATTCATCCATCAATCTCAAAAAGACAGTGTTCCTTTCCAAGGCTCTGATTCAAGAGAGTTCTGGCAAAGAGCTGAAATAAGAAACGCCAACACCGCTGATTTGTACGCTAAACTTGGTTTAACCAAATACGCAGCAATGGAAGCTTTTGTTCGCTGGCATTATTAATTGATGGGCTTATCGGTATTATTTACCCTTTTCCTTTGGTAAAATAGTATTTTGAGGTATATTTGCACCCCTTATTGATTTGAGTTAGTAAGTGGAATGGCCCCGTAGCTCAACTGAATAGAGTATTTGACTACGGATCAAAAGGTTTCAGGTTTGAATCCTGACGGGGTCACAAAGCCCGCACGAACAGTGCGGGCTTTTTTATTGCGAGGAGCCGTTGAAAGCTCGCTTTCAGAAAGGCGACGAGTAATAAAAAAGCCAAGCAGCAGGAACTGCTGCGCAGGGCTTTGAGTAAGGCAACTGCGAAGAGGATGTTGCGAAGCAACCATCCAGGGCTTTGAGTAAGGCAACTGCGAAGAGGATGTTGCGAAGCAACCATCCAGGGCTTTGAGTAAGGCAACTGCGAAGAGGATGTTGCGAAGCAACCATCCTCAATCTGAAAATCTCCTGGGATTCTTTTAATAATTCGGAATAATCTCATTTAAAGAAATAGTACCATCACTATTTCCTTTAATTGCAAAATAGGTTAATTGATTATTTACAACAAAAACCTTCATAAAAGCTGGATTGATGTTTGGGATTGTTATACCCTTGGTCATTGAAGCAAAATTACCAGATGCATTTTTCCAAAGTAAATTATCCATAAATACATTATTATTTTCCCTAAATAAATTGCCCGCCCAAGGATTTAAAAAAATATCAGGATACCCGTCTTTATCATAATCTATAATTTCAAATTCTCTAAACTGTAATTGCGAAAACGTATACTCAAGTTTTTGATTACTTGGTGTAAAGTTTCCCTTGCCATCATTCATCCAAATTTCTATTCCATTAAAATTATTACCTTCAGTTGCGATAGCTAAATCCAAAAATCCATCCTTATTAAAGTCAGCTGATTTAATACTAGTAGCCCCTCTATCATTGTTAGCAAATACGCCTAATGGACCAGGATCTTTTGATAAAACATATTTATTTAAACTTGAATTATAAGAATAGATCATAATACTATATCTGTCAGTAATTTTTTGATACGTTGCATTAAAACCATAATCTGCTCTAATAACTTCTGGTTTATTATCTCCATCTAAATCCTTTACCAATACTGCACCAGCACCTCTTGCATTTAAATTACTTTGTAAAATGGTTCTATTTTCCGAAAAACTACCATCCGTATTTTGCAGGTAAGTATGAAGATTATCATACCAACCACCTTTTGTTCCCATATTTAATCCAACTACATCTTTTAGTCCATCTTTATTTAAATCACCAGTAGAAATTGAGTGATAAAAGCTTTTTGAAAGTGATATATTACTAAAGGAGAGTTTATTACCAATAGTTTTCATTAAAATCATGTGACCATTTGGCCAATTACCTGTCGTTAACTCTAGTCCATGATCTGCATATACCCAAGATTGGTTTAAAGTATCGATGCATTCATAATTTCTTCCAGCCCCCATTGCGCCATCTAGATAGCTATTCTCAAATTGCCATGTACCATTTAACTTTATTAAATGAATTGCTGGAATTAAAGGATAATTAAAAAACAATGTTGCTGGAATAACCATGTTTAAAACATTGTCTTTAGAATAAACTATGGTTCCTGATATACTCCCATTAACGCCTGTTTGCACTTGTGCGTTCGATATATTAGGAATGGTGAATCCAGATATAACAGTACTAGAAATTAAATATTTTGGTGCTGGTGGAGTCACTACGACAGGAGGAATGACAATAGAAGGAGGTGAGATAATGCTGGGTTCGCTAGACTTTGTACAAGAAAAAACAAAAAATATACCCAAAACAATGACTATTCTTTTCATAATTTAAAAAAATAATTAGCCGATAGGGGTCTATAAATATATTATTATTTTTTTAATATATTAGCCTAAATTTTCTCAAATTAATTACACAGATGAAATCTTACATAACAGGATGCAACCCAAGGTAGTAACCCAAGTGAAAAATACCCTCTTCAATTTCAAATTATATCCTACATTGTCTTTGATTATAAACTCCTTACTTATAAAATGAAACTCTCCATCTACACTGTTGGCAAAGCCAACGAATCCTATATCAAAGAAGGCGTAGAACAATTCACCAAAAGAATTGGTCATTACTACCCTATCGACTGGCAATTGATAACGCCCTCCAAACTAACCGAACCTTTACAAATAAAAAAAGCCGAAGCAGCGAGTATTTTAAAAGCAATCACGCCAACAGATGTGTTGATTCTTTTAGACGAAAAAGGTAAAATGCTGAGCTCCCCTGGCCTAGCCAATTTAATCCAACAAAAGGCCAATCAAAGCGCACAAAAAATCATTTTCTTAATTGGTGGTGCCTATGGCGTGGATGAAACAATACAAGAAAGAGCCAATTTCACCTGGAGCATTTCTGAACTTGTTTTCCCACATATGTTGGTTCGATTGATTCTTGCCGAACAAATCTACCGCGCTTGTAGTATCTTAGCCAACGAAAAATACCACCACGAATAATGAGCATTACTTTATATATCTCTGTAGTCACAGTCATTGTATCCATTTTAGCATTTTACAATGCAGAACTAATGGACAAATTAATTTTTCATCCCTATTCTGTAATTAGAGACAATGAATGGTATCGATTTATTAGTTGTGGATTCATCCACGCCGATTTCATGCACTTAGCATTTAATATGTTCTCCTTTTATATGTTTGGTGATTATGTTGAGCAGTATTTTAATATGCTATTTGGTCAAAATGGGAAACTGCTTTATTTATTTTTATATTTATCTGCTTTAGCGGTCTGTTTAATTCCAACCTACCTTCAACAAAAAGACCGTTATAATTACAATAGCTTAGGTGCATCTGGAGCTGTATCTGCCATTGTATTTGCAGGTATCTTTTTAATGCCTACCATACAAATTGGCTTTTTTATTATCCCACCCATCATTCCTGGATTTATATTTGGCCCGATTTATTTAGGGATTACAGCTTATTTAGCAAAACAAGGACAAGGCGGTATCAACCATAGTGCACATCTATGGGGATCGCTTTACGGAGTTATATTCTTGATTGTTGCAGCTTACTTTATTGCACAGTTTAATGTGGTGGCAAGCTTTATAGAGCAGATTAGGATTTACTTAGGAATGTAATTTTGACTACACGCTTTGTTTGTGGTGTAATTTTGAATCGCTCGTCAATTCTTTGGCCTATTACCCATGCAATTTTGCTATCAGAACAAAGTACAGTTGTCTTTGACTTGATTGCTGGACTTAACTTTATGCTGCCTAAAAAATGATTGAGTTTCTTTTTCTTACGCAGCCCTAATGGATAAAAATAATCTGTCGCCACCCATGAACGATTTAATAAAGGCCAGCTTAATAGATCCGCATCTAAATAAGCCATAGTAGCACTCGTGTCCACTTTTAGTGCTTCCATATTGTCTATCCATTCCAATTGTAATTTTCCAAATAAGGTATCTACAACCAATTGATCTTTTGAAATGGTTTCATATACTTTATCTATTTGATTAGATACAATTTGAATTTGGTTGTCCCATTTAATCAATCGATGTGTAGTAGATGCAATAAATGCACCCTTACCAGCACCTGCAATTTTATGAATCTCTTTTAATTGTGTAGATTTAAATCCATATGCCTGCACCAATCCCCAAATATAAGTGGCATTGCCATTCAATTGATTCCATTTTGATACCTCAATAGTTGGAATCCCCTTTGGGAAGCTGATATGCTTTTTCCAATAGGCTGTGACAGTAGCATTTACAATGGCTTCTGCTTCTTTTAATCTTGCAATGGTATCAAGTACTTGTTGATTCACATTTGGATAAATGGTCTCCATCTGTGGAATCAATTGATTGCGAATTAAATTTCTAGTATAATCATTTTTCAAATTAGAACTATCTTCTACAAAGTCCAACCCATTTGCTTTTGCGAAATCTTTAATATTGGCTTTACTAAATGGAAGTAACGGTCTAATTAAATCAATGTGATCTGTAGCGAGTGGATTTTGTTGATGCGATCTAATAGCCGGAATCCCAGTCAATCCATGCAAGCCTGTGCCCCTGAAAAATTGCATGAGCACCGTCTCCACTTGGTCATCAGCATGATGCGCCGTAAGCAACACAATATTGGATGATGGATCCATTTCCTTGATTAAGCTTTCAAACCAAGCATAGCGTATTTCCCTAGCAGCTTGTTGGATACCCATTTTATATTGTTCCGCAAAAGCCAATGTATCAAATCGTTTTGTCAAAAATGACATCCCAATTTTTGTAGCAAATGCTTGCACAAAACTTTCGTCCCTGTTACTTTCATCTCCTCTTAATTGAAAATTAGCGTGTGCGATAGAACATTTTGCACCCATCTGTTGCATCAGGGCTGCAAGTACGATACTGTCCACGCCACCACTCACTGCAATTATAAAATGCGTATTGTGGGTAGTGATACCTGGAAAAGTAGTTGCCCAATGGCTTTTAAATTGTTCCAAGTCCAATAACATCATTGTTGTTTGAATTATTTCTTTTGTTCCTTAGCCCAAGTATCTTTAAGGGTAACAGTTCTATTGAATACCAACTTGTCTTTTGTGCTATTGGTGTCCTGATAAAAATAACCCTTTCTTAAAAACTGGAATCGATCTTCTAATGCGTCATTTAACAAAGCTGGTTCTCCCCAAGCAGTTGTTACCATATGCAATGAATGTGGGTTGATATAGGACTTAAAATCACCTTCCGCACTGCTTGGATCCTCCACATTGAACAAACGATCATACTCATTTAATTCAACTGGAATAGCATGCTTCGCGCTTACCCAATGCAATGTGCCTTTCACATGAATACCCGATGTATCTGAACCTGATTTAGAATTAGGAAAATATTTTGCATACACCGTTGTCACTTTTCCATTGGCATCTTTCTCAAAACTTTCGCATTCGATAATGTAAGCACTCTTTAATCTCACAGACAATCCAGGACCTAATCTAAAATATTTTTTAGTTGGCTCCTCCATAAAATCATCCGCTTGAATCCACAATGCATTACTAAATGGAACAGGTCTTGTGCCGCCATTAGGATCTTCTGGATTGTTTTCTGAATCTAAAATTTCTTCGGCCTGTTCGTAGTTGGTAATGATTAATTGAATGGGATCGGTCACCACCATTCTTCTTTGTGCAATTTTATTTAAATGCTCCCGAACACAAAATTCTAGTAAGCTAAAGTCAATGATATTTTCTCTTTTGGCGATACCAATACGATCACAAAAATCACGAATACTTTCTGCAGTATAGCCTCTTCTTCGCATACCGCTAATGGTAGGCATTCTTGGGTCATCCCAACTTTGTACATGCCCTTCCTGCACCAACTGTAATAATTTACGCTTACTCATAACCGTATATGTCATATTCAATCGCGCAAATTCATATTGATGTGATGGAAAAATACCCAACTCTTGGATACACCAATCATATAAAGCCCTATGAGGGATAAATTCTAGGGTACAAATAGAATGGGTGATATTTTCGATAGAGTCACTTTGACCATGGGCAAAATCATACATTGGATAGATGCACCATTGGTCTCCTGTGCGGTGGTGATGTGCTTTTTTAATGCGATACAACAACGGATCACGCATATGCATATTTGGACTAGCTAAATCGATTTTAGCACGCAATACTTTTTCGCCATCATTATAGGCCCCTGCTTTCATTGCAGCAAACAATGTTAAATTTTCTTGGATGCTTCTATTCCTAAATGCATTTCCTGTACCAGGCTGAGTCGGTGTTCCTTTTTGTTGTGCAATTTCTTCGGCAGAACTGTCATCTACATAAGCTAACCCTTTTTCAATCAATTGAACTGCGAAAGCATACAATTGATCAAAATAATCAGACGCATAACATTCTTTGATCCAATTAAAACCTAACCATTTTAAGTCAGCCTTAATACTATCAACATATTCAGTCTCTTCTGTAACAGGATTGGTATCATCAAATCTTAAATTCGTTGCGCCTCCAAAAGTTTCGGCCAGCCCGAAATTTAAACAAATACTTTTTGCATGACCAATATGTAAATAACCATTCGGCTCTGGAGGGAACCGAGTCAATATACTTTTGTGTTTCCCAGATGCAAGGTCTTGGGAAATAATTTCTTCAATAAAATTTAAACTTTTTTCGTCGCTCATAGGATAGTATCTATTC